>JBELMB010000016.1:0-48615 GCA_042088665.1 Sagittula sp. | reverse complement strand
CGATCTGGGTTCTGTACGCTTTTCATGCGTAATTTCATCCGGGCGCTGCCCTTCGAGTTGATCGAGGCGGCGCGGGTCGAAGGCGTGGCGGAATGGCGGATCTTCTGGTTCGTGGTGCTGCCGCTGATGCGCCCTGCCATTGCGGCGCTCTCGGTGCTGATCTTCACCTTCATCTGGAATGACTATTTTTGGGCCGTGGTGCTGACGCAGGGTCCGGGCGCGCAGCCGGTGACTGCCGGGATCACCTCCTTCAACTCGCAGTTCGTGGCGCAATATCACCTGATGAGTGCGGGCAGCATCGTGGCCGCGTTGCCGCCAGTGGCGATGTTCTTTCTGATGCAGCGGCACTTTATCGCCGGGCTGACGCTTGGGGCGGTGAAGTGACAGTCTTTCGGCTTGATGCGCCGGGTCAGACCCTGGTCGTTGCCTGCGCCACCGGCGTGCCCGAGGCGGTCTATTGGGGACCCTCGCTGCCGGTGTCGTCCGACCTTGAGGCCCTGCAACAGGCGCAGATGCCGGACATCACAGGCGGAATGCTTGACGCGGTGCCGCCGCTGTCGCTTTGCCCCGCCGCGGCGGACAGCTTTCCCGGTCAACCGGGGATGCGTGCGGAACGGAACGGCGTGCCGCTCTATCCGCAGTTCAAGCTGGCGCAGGTCGCGCAAATCGAAGGCGGGCTTGTGTTTACCTGCGTCGATGCCGCGCTTGGCTTGGAGTTGCGGCATACGATCAGGCGTCTGGGCACCGCGCTGTCTGCCTTTTGCGAACTTGAGGCAGAGACCCCTCTGAGCCTGAGTCATCTGGCGGCCCCGGTCCTGCCCGGGCCACAGTCTGGCGACATCCTGCATTTCTCCGGACGCTGGATTGGTGAATTCCGGGCACAGCGGGCCGATTGGCAACCCGGTGTCCTGATGCGCGAGGCGCGCACCGGGCGGTCCGGGCATGAGCACCCGCCACTGGCTTTCTTCTGTGAGGAGAGCGCAACAGAGAGCCGTGGCACGGTCTACGGCATGCACTATGCCTATCCCGGCGGTCACGTGATGCTCGCCGAGGAGTTGCCCAATGGGCGCCGGCAGATCCAGTGGGGGCATGCCACCGGCACGCGTCGCCCCGGCACGCATTTCGAAACAGCGCCGCTTCTGCTGACGGTGTCGCAGGGTGGGTTGAACGGGGCGGGTGTGGCGTTTCAACGGCTGATCCGCGACAGCGTCATCGACTGGCCCGAAGACATCCCCGGCACAGCGCGACCCCGCCCGGTGCACTACAACTGCTGGGAAGCGGTCTACTTTGACCACGACCCCGAGGTCTTGAAGGATATCGCCTCCCGCGCGGCCGACCTTGGGGCAGAGCGTTTCGTGCTGGACGATGGCTGGTTCGGCAAGCGTGACGACGACACCTCGTCGCTTGGTGACTGGGAGGTGGATCCCCGCAAATGGCCCGACGGGCTGACCCCGCTGATCGACCACGTTCTGGGCCTTGGCATGCGCTTTGGGCTGTGGGTCGAACCGGAGATGGTCAACCTCGACAGTGACCTCGCCCGCGCGCACCCGGACTGGATCCTTGGCCCCGAAGCACAGATCGAAGGCCGTCAGCAGCGCGTGCTGGATCTGTCGCGCGAGGATGTGCGGATCTACCTGTTCAACCACCTCAATCACCTGCTCAGCCACCACGAGATCGACTATCTGAAATGGGATCACAATCGCCTCTTGCCGATCGCGGATGCGGCACAGGCGCTGGGCATCCTGCAGCTTTTGGCGCAGCTCCGGCGGGCCCATCCCAAGGTCGAGATCGAAAGCTGCGCCTCGGGCGGTGGTCGCATCGATGCCGGGATACTCAGCCTGACGCACCGGGTCTGGTTGTCCGACAGCAATGACGCGCTTGAGCGGCTGCGCATCCAGCATGAGGCCGCCCTGCTGTTGCCCGCCGCCGTAACCGGCAGCCATGTCGGACCACGGCAATGCCACACCTCCGGGCGTATACTGGACATGTCTTTTCGCGCATGGGTTGCCGCCCAGCGACACATGGGGTTCGAGATGGACCCGCGCGAACTGACCGGGGACGAGGCACAGACCCTGCGTGATGTGACCCGCTGGTGGAAGGCCAACCGCGACTGGATGATGCGGGCCGACATCCTGCGCCTGCCCAGCGCCGATCCCGCCGTCATCGCGGAACTGCAACGGGCAGAAGATGGCAGCCGCTTTGTCGTCTTTGCGGGCTGTGCTGCGGCCAGCGAAACGATCTCTCCGCGACCGCTGCGGCTGACCGGGCTGGAGCCCGAGGCACAATACCGGATCATTTTAACGAACCGCGCGGAGGCGCCGCGTTTGTCGCGAGGCAAAGTTGCGCTAAAGGAGGGACCGCTGGAGCTGTCCGGGCAATACCTGATGCAGGCTGGCATCAATTTGCCCTGGCAATTCCCCGAACGGATGTGGGTGCTGGAAGGAGAGCGTCTATGAGCACCGCCTGGATTGCCGTCGACTGGGGCACCTCGCACATGCGCCTCTGGCCGATGGATGCCCAGAACCGCCCCCTGACGCGCATTGACAGCGACAAGGGCATGAGCACGCTCACCCTGACGGGATATGAGCCGGCCCTGCTGGACATCGCCGGGCCGTGGATCACCGGCTCATCCTCCACCGGCCCGACCGACGTGCTGATCTGCGGCATGGCCGGGGCGCGGCAAGGCTGGGCAGAGGCACCCTATACAGCCGTGCCCGCCAAGCCCCCCGTCACCGGCACGCGGGTCGCCACCCGCGATCCCCGCCTTGCTGTTACCATCTTGCCCGGCATGAAACAGACGCAGCCGGCAGACGTCATGCGCGGCGAGGAGACCCAGATCGGCGGCTTTCTCGCGCAGAACCCCGGTTTCGACGGCGTCCTCTGCCTGCCCGGCACCCATACGAAATGGGCGCATCTGAGCGCGGCGGAGGTTGTCTCGTTCCGGACCTTCATGACCGGGGAACTGTTTGCCCTGCTCAGCCAATCCTCTGTCCTGCGTCACTCCGTGAGCGAAGGCTGGGACGACGCGGCCTTTCTCGATGCCGTCGACAACGCCATGAGCAAACCCGCCGCCGTGGCCGCCGCGCTGTTTGGCCTGCGGGCCGAGGAGCTGCTGCAAGGCACCCCACAGAGTGAACTGCGCGCGCGCCTTTCTGGCCTGTTGATCGGGATGGAACTGTCCGCCGCGCGTCCCTACTGGCTGGGTCAGGACGTGGCGATCCTCGGCGAAGACGCCATTTCCGAAGCCTACCGCAGCGCGCTTGCCCAACAAGGTGTGCCTGCCCGTCGCGTCGCGTCGGAGGCCCTGACACTGGCGGGGCTGACTGCCGCATACAGCCTGCTGAAAGAGACGACATGAGAGAGATTATCGCCATCCTGCGGGGGCTGACCCCGCCCGAATCCGAAGCCATGGTAGAGGCCTTGATCGCCGCAGGGGTGACCCGGATCGAGGTGCCACTCAACTCGCCGCAGCCCTTTGACAGCATCACGCGGATGGTCGCCCATGCCGGTGACAGCGCGATCGTCGGGGCTGGCACGGTGCTGGACCCCAACGACGTGGGTCGCCTCGCGGAGATCGGCGCAAGCATGGTCGTCTCCCCGGACTGCAACCCCCGGGTCATCGCCGCGACAAAGGCGAACCGGATGCTCAGCTATCCCGGCATCTTCACCGCGACAGAGGCCTTTCTTGCGCTGCGCAATGGCGCCGACGGGATAAAGCTGTTCCCCGCGTCTATGATGGGGCTGGGCGGTTTCTCTGCACTGAAGGCCGTGCTGCCAGTCGAGGCCAAGACCTATGCGGTCGGCGGTGTTGGCGCGGCGGATTTCGACGCATGGATGAAGGCCGGTGTCACCGGTTTCGGCATAGGCTCTGCGCTGTACAAACCCGGGCGCGCCCCCGCCGAAGTGGCCGAGCGCGCGCGCGACATGGTCGCTGCCTATGACGCGTGTTTCGCCGACTGACGCACCCGGGCGGGGGCCGCAGCGGATTTTGTCCACATCGCCCGATCAGGATCCCGCGCCCCGGTGACGCTGTCCTGACACGATCCTGACCTGGGCAAAGGCGCGCGGTTGCACCCTTGGCGCGCGCCCGGACCCGGACCCAACCTGACCAACAGATTGGCACGGCACACCCAGTCAGCGACCGTGCCACCCGATCCCCGGAGACCGGCCCATGATGCAACGCACGCTTGGATGCTGTTACTACCCCGAACACTGGCCCGAAGAGATCTGGCCAAAGGACGCGCGCCGCATGGTCGAGGCAGGTCTGACATGGGTCCGCATCGGCGAATTCGCCTGGTCCCGGCTGGAACCGCAGCCCGACCAGTTCGACTGGGGCTGGCTCGACCGCGCCATCACGGTGCTGGGGGACGCCGGGCTGAAGGTGGTGCTGGGCACCCCCACCGCAACCCCGCCGCGCTGGATGCTGACCCGGCATCCCGACATGCTCGCCGTGAATGCCGCGGGACACCCGCGCGGGTTTGGCTCTCGCAGGCACTATTGCTTCAGCCACCCCGGGTATTTTGAAGAAAGCCGTCGCATCACGCGGCTCTTTGCGGAACGCTACGGGCGCAACCCGCATGTGGCGGCCTGGCAGACGGACAATGAATACGGCTGCCACGACACGATCCTCAGCTACTCTGACGCCGCGCGCGATGCCTTTCGGGACTGGTGCGCCCAGCGCTATCAAAGCCCGGATGCGCTGAACAAGGCATGGGGCAATGTCTTTTGGTCCATGGACTACGCCAGCTTTGACGAGATCGGCCTGCCCAACCTCACAGTGACGGAACCGAACCCGGCGCATGTGATGGCCTTCCGCCGGTTTTCGTCTGATCAGGTGGTCCGCTTCAACCGCGCACAGACCGAGATCCTGCGCAGGTTCAGCGATGCGCCCGTCGCGCACAACTACATGGGCCGGGTGACGGAGTTCGATCACTACAAGGTTGGCGCGGATCTCGATATCGCGTCGTGGGACAGCTATCCGCTGGGCTTTCTGGAGGACCGTGTCGGACGCCCGGTCGAAGACCAGCGCGCCTTTGCCAGACAGGGAGACCCGGATTTTCAGGCCTTTCACCACGATCTGTACCGCGCCGTGGCGTCCCGCGCCCCCGGTGTGGAACGCCCCCCGCGCTCATGTAGCGAAGCGATAGCGCAAACAAGCCCGCGCTCAAGCAGCGAAGCGGTAGCGCAAACAAACCAGCGCTCAAGCAGCGAAGCGGTAGCGCAAACAAACCAGCGCTCATGTAGCGAAGCGGTAGCGCAAACAAACCAGCGCTCAAGCAGCGAAGCGGTAGCGCAGTCAAACCAGCGCTCAAGCAGCGAAGCGGTAGCGCAGTCAAACCCCAACTACGGCGCAGGCGCACACCCAAGACTCTGGGTGATGGAGCAGCAGCCCGGTCCGGTGAATTGGGCACCGTACAATCCAGCCCCCTTGCCCGGGATGGTCAGGCTCTGGACATGGGAGGCATTCGCCCATGGCGCGGAGGCCGTGCTTTACTTCCGTTGGCGGCAGGCCCCCATGGCACAGGAGCAGATGCACGCAGGCCTGCTGCGCCCGGACAGCGTGGATGCTCCGGGCCTTGAAGAGGCGCGCGAAGTGGCTGCGGAACTCCAACAAGCCAGCCATGTTGCCCCGGTTCAAGCCCCCGTTGGGCTCATCTTCGACTACGACGCAGAATGGATGTGGCAGACCCAGCCGCATGGCGCGGGCAGTTCCTACTTTGGCCTCGTGTTCGAGACCTATCGCGCGCTGCGCCGCGCCGGTCTGGATGTGGACATCCTGCCGCCGGACCCCGATTGCCTCCATGGGTACGCCCTGATTCTTGCGCCCGGGTTGATGCATCTGTCCGGCGAGATGAAGCAGGCCCTGACCGACAGTGGCGCTCAGGTCTGCCTCGGCCCACGCAGCGCGGCGCGGGACGTGGATTTCAACATTCCCCTGCCTCTGCCCCCCGCGATGCCGGGGCTGGATCTGACCGTGACCCGGGTAGAAAGCTTACGCCCGGACATGCCCCGCCCCCTGAGCGGCGGTGGGGCCGCCGTGCGCTACATCGATGAGGTCACCGCCGAAGGGGAACATCCGCCTGACGTCCTGCTCGAAACCGAAGAAGGCGCCCCCATCCTCTTGCGCCAGCACAGCCTGTGGTATCTCGCTGGCTGGCTGGACGATCACGGTTTTGACCGGTTGATCGCGGCGCTGGCCGAGGCGGCGGACCTGCCCGTGATGTGCCTGCCAGAGGGATTGCGCTGCCGCTGCACAGGGACGGAGCGGATCTGGTTCAACTACACTGCCACAGCGCAAAGCCATGCGGGGCGCACTCTGCAACCCGCCGGGGTGCTGCGAGAGGCCTTGAACACCGACTGACGTCTCCGGTGCTCTGTCGTGGCCGCTAGTATCTGGCACCTTCGGCAAACCGCCGCGCATGCCCAAGAGAGGCAGGTTCCCATCCCGCCAGCGTCTTGGACCTGCCATCGAAACCGCCCTATGCTTTAGAGGTCTCGTCGGTTTCTTGGGGAAATCACATGCGCTGTTGCGCCATTCTCTGGCTTTGTCTTGGGCGATCCACGCCATACGCGGCGGAGGACGTCGCCGCAGTGCCGATCGCGGGGTTTGAATGACGCTTTCCTTACACGTCAAGGATCTGCGTATCACAACCGGCAAAACCCGGTTGCTGCTGGACGTGCCCCAACTCGCCGTGGAAGCAGGCACAAAGCTGGGCATTCGCGGGCCGTCCGGGGCCGGGAAATCCACCCTGCTGAATGCCCTGAGCGGGCTGCTTGACGTGGAGGGCCGCGTCACTTGGGGGGAGACCGCTCTCTCTGCCCTCCCGGCCGGAGCCCGCGCCGCGTTCCGCGCAAAGCATTTGGGTTTGATATTTCAGGATTTCCTGCTGTTCGAAGAACTGTCGTCTGGCGCGAACGCGGGCCTCGCGGCGCTGTTTTCCCCGGCGCGGGACCGCGCGGCGACCCGCCACACCGCGCAGGACCATCTGGACCGTCTCGGCGTGCCGCAAGGCGACCGCAGCGTGGCAAGCTTTTCCGGAGGCGAGCGGCAGCGCGTGGCCGTCGCCCGGGCGCTGGCCTCGGACCCGGCGGTTCTGCTGGCCGATGAACCCACTGCGGCGTTGGACCGCGCAACGGCGGACCGGTTGATCGCAGACCTCGTGGCGCTGTCGACACAGGGCGGCAAGACCTTTATCGCGGTGAGCCATGACACGCGGCTGCTGGATCGGATGGACCGCGTGATCACGCTCGACGACGGGCGGATCCAGCCCGACGCCAAAGCGCGCCCTGTCATCAAAGGCCGTGACGCATGACGGAGATCTGGGAAGACCTGCCGTCATTGACGCAGGATGTGATCGTCGCCGGGCTTTACCTGCTGCCACTTGTGCTGATCGCGGCGCTGCTGGTCCGGGGGTTTCAGCCCTTGCCACTGGTGCGTGCGCTGATGTGGCGGTTCCGCTGGGCCAACCTGTTGTTCGTGACGCTGATTGCCGTGTCCACAGGCATGGGCGCCGCCCTGATCGCGCAGGAACGCGGGTTGCGCATTGGCACCGCGCAAGCCGCGGAGAAATTCGACCTCGTGGTCAGCGCGCCGGGATCCGAGCTGACCATGATGCTGGCGGCGGTCTATCTGCAACCTTCGAACGTGCCGCTGCTGGACGGGACCGCCTTTCAGCGCATCGCAACGCACCCACGGGTGCGGATTGCCGCCCCGATTGCCTTTGGTGACAGCTATCAGGGCGCGCCAGTGGTGGGCACAATTGCCGATTTCGTCACGCATCTCAGCGATGACCGGATCGACGGGCGGCTGTTTGAGCGTTCCGGCGAAGCAGTGATCGGCGCCGCCATCGACCTCGAGATCGGGGCGCGCTTTACCCCCGCGCACGGGTTCGGGACCAGCGCACAGGCCGATGCGCACGAAGGGGACCTCATCGAGGTCGTCGGACGCCTGCAAGCCACCGGCTCCCCCTGGGATCGTGCGATCCTGATTCCCGTGGAAACCGTCTGGGAAACCCATGGGCTTGCCAATGGTCATGCCTATGAGGAAGGCGACCGCATCGGCCCGCCCTTTGTGCCAGAGCTGTTCCCAGGGACCCCCGCGGTGATCGTGCAGGCGACCGAGCTTTGGGCCAGTTACGCCCTGCGCGCAGAGTTCACCACGGCAGGCGAAACGATGGCTTTCTTTCCCGGGACGGTTCTGTCGACCCTTTACAGGGTCATGGGTGATGTGCGTCAGGCCATGTCTGTCATGGCCATTGTCACACAGATCCTCGTCGCGGCCTCCGTGTTGCTGGGCCTTTTCATCCTGACGCGCCTGTTTCAGCGACAGCTCGCCATGTTGCGCGCGCTGGGCGCGCCGGGGCGGTTTGTGATGGCAGTTGTCTGGTGTTACTGTATAACGCTTCTCATGGTGGGAACCGGTCTCGGGCTTGGCTTTGGGCTGGCCGCGGCGGCGGTGCTGAGCGAGGTCGTGACGGCCCGCACGGACATCCTCGTCACGGCGAGTCTTGGCTGGTCAGAGATCCACCTGTCGCTGGCCTTTCTCTCAGCCACGTCGGTTCTGTCCCTGGTCCCGGCGGGCCTTGTCCTGTCCCGCCCCATTGTAGAGGCTTTGCGCGCATGACACGTTTTTTCCTTGCCGCCCTGATCACCGCGTTTCCTGCCCTGGCCTTGCCAGCGCTCGCCGAAGAAGACGATGAAACCCACCTGTTCGAAATCGCCGGGATGGAGGTGCTGCACCCCTGGGCGCCAGCCAGTCACGGCGATGAGGCCTTCGTCTACATGGAACTCCACAACGAGGGCGACACCGCGGTGACCCTTTTGTCCGCCCGCACAGCTGATGGCGTCGAGGGGCACCTCGTGGGGTTCAAACTGAAGAATGGCGAAATGGGCTTTGAGGACCTGCCAGCCCTCCCGGTCGCGCCCGGCACGAAGCTGGACATGGAACCGGACGTGCTTGGCTTTCACTTCGACGGGCTGCCCGATCCCCTCGAGGAAGGCGCGCATTGGGACGTGATCCTCGTGACCTCCGCTGGAGACTTGGAAATCGAGGTGGCGATTGAGGGCGAAGGCGCGCGCCAGCACAGCCACGCAGGCCACAACCACTGACACGGCGGCAAGAGCCCGGGGTCAACCCCGGGCAACATCCCGTCTCGCATCTGGATCCGTTCAGGGCGCCCGCCAATTGGTGGGCGCCTTGTCGTTTGCGGGTGTCTTGTCGTTTGTGGGCCGCCCGCTGTCGCGCAAGCGCATAGACAGGCCTCGCATGCGCTGCGTACACAAGAAGTGTACAAGACGGAGCCCGCCATGACCCAAAGTCGAAAATCGCAGTGCCTTGATGACCTCCGCGCACGCATCCTGCGGCTGGATCTGGCACCCGGGGCGGAACTGGACGAAACCCAACTGGCCCGCGCCTATGAGCTGTCACGCACCCCTTTGCGGGAGATCTTTCAGATCCTGTCGGGCGAGGGCTACCTGCGGCTGGAGTACAATCGCGGCGCGCGCGTGGCCTCCATGGATCTCGGCATCATGCGCTGCTTCTTTCAGACCGCGCCTTTGGTCTACGCCACCATGGCGAGGCTCGCGGCCGAGAACCGGCGCAGTGACCAGCTGGATGCGCTGAAAGCGACACAAAAAGACTTCCTCGCTGCGACCGAAGGTGAGGATCCCGGTGCCGCGGCGCTGGCCAACCACGGCTTTCACCACCAGATCGGCGAAATGGCAGGCAATCCCTACCTGTTGCCGGCGTTGAACCGCATGCTCATCGACCACACGCGGCTGAGTCAGACCTTTTACCGACCCGCGTCGAAAAAGGAAAAGAAGCTGGTCAGGAAAGCCGCCCAACAGCACGACGCCATGATCGCCGCGATCGAGAACCATGCCCCGGACGTGGCCGTCGACCTGACACTGCAACACTGGGACCTGTCGCGCGACCAGATGGAACGCTTTGTGCACCCCGACCCCCTGCCCCTCGACGTGATCAACCTGGAGACACGCCAAAATGCAGTTTGAAGGCATCTACACGCCACTGATCACGCCTTACCACGCGGATTTCTCCCTCAACGAGGCCGCCTTGGCCGCCACGGTGGACATGCTGATCGAAACCGGGGTGAACGGGATCATCGTCGCTGGCACCACGGGGGAGTATTACGCTCAGGAGCCCGCCGAACGACTGGACATGATCACCCGTGTAAAGGCACTGATCGACGGGCGGGTGCCAATGATCGTCGGCACTGGCGCGATCCGCACCGAGGATTCAATCATGTATGCGGAGGCGGCCAAACAGGCGGGCGCAGATGCGCTGCTGGTCGCGACCCCGCCCTATGCCTACCCTACAGGGCGCGAGATTGCCCTGCATGCACTGGCCGTGGACCGCGCCGCAAACCTGCCGGTGATGCTGTACAACTACCCCGGCCGGATGTCCGTGAACATGGACGAAGAGACGCTCGACCGCCTGGGCCGCTCGCCCAACTTCTGCGCCATCAAGGAAAGCTCCGGCGATCCCAACCGCCTGCACATGCTCGCTCGCGACTACCCCCATATCGCGCTCAGCTGCGGGATGGACGACCAGGCGTTGGAATTCTTTGCCTGGGGAGCCCGCTCATGGGTCTGCGCTGGCTCCAACTTTGCCCCCGAAGCCCATATCGCCCTCTACAGAGCCTGCGCACAAGAAGGCGACTTCACCAAGGGACGCGCCATCATGTCCGCCATGTTGCCCCTGATGCGCGTGCTGGAACAGGGCGGCAAGTTCATCCAGTGCATCAAGCACGGCCTGACCGCACGGGGAATCGACGCCGGCCCCCCACGCCGCCCGCTGCAACCGCTCAACAAGGACGACAAGCGCCAACTCGAAGACGTGATCCGCACCATGAACCGCGCCCTCAACGCCATCGACGGGGCAATGAACTGATGCCCGGACCCCTGCTGCAGGTTTCTCTGTTTCAAAAATACTCACATCCCACGACGGCCAGACCGAACCGCCGCCGGGATATCGCCCATTCACAGCCTTCCCTCACAGCCGCTGCGACAGGAGCCCGCCCATGACCGACCTGCTGACGCGAGATGAATACGCCGCCATCGCCGCCGACCTGACATTGCCCGCAGCGCCTTTCATCGACGGCAAGTTCCGCCGCGGCGCAGGTCCGATGATGGCGACGATCAACCCGGCCACCGGCGCCCCACTTGTTTCGATCTCCACCGCGACGGAGCAGGACGTGGATTTAGCCGTGGACAAGGCACGCGAGGCCTTCGATCAGGGGCGTTGGGCACGACTGCACCCCTCTGAACGCAAGGACGTGCTGATCCGTCTGTGCAAGCTGATGACCCGCAATCGCCGCGAACTGGCGGTCATGGAAAGCCTCGATTCCGGCAAGCCGATCCTCGACTGCGAAACTGTCGACATCCCCGAAAGCATCCACTGCATCAAGTGGCACGCCGAGGCAATCGACAAGCTCTATGACCAGACCGCCCCGACAGGCGATGACGCCATGGCGATGATCGTGCGCGAACCTGTGGGCGTCGTGGGCGCGGTCCTGCCATGGAACTTCCCCCTCCTGATGCTCGCATGGAAGATCGGTCCGGCGCTGGCCGCGGGCTGCTCCGTGATCGTCAAACCGGCGGAACAGACTTCGCTGACCGCGCTGCGCATGGCCGAACTGGCGATGGAGGCCGGTGTGCCCCGCGGTGTCCTCCAGGTACTGCCGGGGGACGGCCCATCCGTCGGCGCGCCGCTGGGCCTGCACATGGGCGTCGACATGGTCAGCTTCACCGGCTCGACAGAAACCGGCCGCCGCTTTCTGCGCTATTCCGCCGACAGCAACCTCAAGAAGATCGTTCTGGAATGTGGTGGCAAGAACCCAAGCGTGGTGCTGGCCGATGCCGAACACCTCGACCTTGTCGCCGAGCACGTGGTCAATGCCGCCTTCTGGAACGCAGGGCAGAATTGCTCGGCCGGGTCGCGGCTGATCGTGCACAAACAGGTCAAAGCGCCCCTTATGGACCATGTCCTCGCGCGCCTGCGCGACTGGAAAACCGGCGATCCGCTGGACCCCCAGAACCACATCGGCAGCCTCATCGACGCAGACCACTGCGCAAAGGTCAGCAGCTACCTGCAAGGCGACGCCTTGGCGGGTGGCACGGTTGAGGGCAATTTCCTGCCGCCCACCCTCTTTGAGGTCAGCGCCGATGACCCCCGCGCGCGAGATGAGATTTTCGGCCCGATCCTCGCCGTGATCGAAGTTGCCTCCACCGAAGAGGCGCTGGCCCTGGCCAATGACACGGACTACGGCCTTGCCGCCTCGGTCTTTTCGGCCAATGGCCGCACGGCGCTGCGGGCTGCCCGCGACATCAGGGCCGGCACGGTCACCGTCAATTGCTACGGCGAGGGTGACATGAGCACGCCCTTTGGGGGCTACAAGCAATCCGGCTTCGGCGGTCGCGACAACGGCGTGCATGCCTTCGACCAGTACACGGAGCTCAAGACCATCTGGGTCGACCTTTCCGACCCGGCAGACCGGGACAACCTGGGGTGAGTGGGGCCGACGCGCCCGCGACGGACCAGATCGCAGCCCGCCCCGCCGCGCCCCGCCGACGGGCGGCGCTCCGGATCCCGCTTTGGCCTCATGGGCCAAGGCACCGACCCGCGCACCAATCCCGGCTGCCCCGATCCTCTGGACGAGGCAGCGGACCAGCAGTGCCACGCCCCGGCGCGACATTGCCAAACCACGCAGCATCAGCGTATTTCCCGAGGGCATGACATGACGGTAGAGGCCGACGCACCCAAGACCACCCGCCGCGGACGCGGGGCCCGCAAGGCTGCCCGTCAGGCGCGTGATTTCACCATGCTGCCCGCGCTCAAGCGGCGGCTGCCGCTGACCGAACCCATGGATCCGGGCCAGATCGAACGCATCGACGCCGCCTCCATGCACATCCTCGAGACCGTCGGCGTGGTTTTCCGCGACGAAATCGCGCTGGAGGACTGGCGCCGGGCAGGGGCAAAGGTGGTGGGCGAGACGGTCTACCTTGACCGTCATCTTGTGCGGGAGTTGATCGCAACAATCCCCGAAAGCTTTACCTTTCACGCCCGCAACCCGGTAAACAACCTGCCCTTTGGCCTCGATCACAGCATCTTTGTGCCGATGACCGGCGCACCTTTCCTGCGTGATCTTGAGGACAAGCGGCGGTCGCCGACGATGGACGACCTGTCGACCTTTCACAAGCTCAGCCACATGCTGCCCGCGCTGCACAGCTCTGCGCATCATATCGTGGAACCCTGCGACATGCCCGTCGCGCACCGGCACCTCGCGATCACCTATTCGTCGATGAAACACTCCGACAAGACGTTCATGGGCATGACAACTTCACCCAGGAACGCCGAAGATGTG
Source organism: Sagittula sp. (assembly GCA_042088665.1). Lineage (GTDB taxonomy): Bacteria > Pseudomonadota > Alphaproteobacteria > Rhodobacterales > Rhodobacteraceae > JBELMB01. The sequence goes on along the minus strand of JBELMB010000016.1, from coordinate 35,233 downwards.
ATCGAGATGTGCGCGCTGTTGTTCGGCGACGCCTACATGGAAACCCATCCTGTCTGCACCGGCAACATCAACGGCAATTCGCCACTGGTCTGGGATGAAACCATGCTGGGCGCCTTGCGCGCCTTCAGCCGCAAGAACCAGCCGGTGCTGTGCTCGCCCTTTGTGCTTGGGGGGGCGAACACGCCCGCCTCGGTGGCGCCTGCGGTGGCGCAGCTGAACGCCGAGGCGCTCTCGGCCCTCGCCTATACACAGGTGGTCCGCAAGGGCGCACCGGCGATCTACGGGCACTACCTGTCCACGGTTTCGATGAAATCCGGGGCGCCGATGGCGGGCACGCCGGAAATCAGCCTGATGAACTTCATGATTGGCCAGATGGCGCGCCATTACGGCGTGCCCTGGCGGTCCTCGAACACGCTGGGCGGGGCCAAGACCTTTGATGCGCAGGCTGGCTACGAAAGCGCGACCACGCTGCAGGCCGTCGTGATGGCCGGCTGCAATTACATCTGGCACTCTGCGGGCTGGAACGAGGCAGGGATGCACTGCTCCATCGCCAAGTTCATCGTCGATGCAGAGCAATGCGCGATGGCCTACCGCATGGCCGAAGGCATCCGCTGGGACGATTTCGACGAGGCACTTTCGGCGGTGGCAGACATCGGGCCGGGCGGGCACTATCTGGGCCATGCGCATACGCTTGCGAACTTTCAGCGCGCCTTCTTCATGCCGGGCATGTTCGACAACAACTCCATCGAGCAATGGCAGGCCGAGGGCGGGATCGAGATCACCGAACGCGCCCTGCGCGAGGCCAGATCTCTGTTGGGCGACTACGAAGAGCCCAAGCTTGACCCAGCAAAGGACGAGGCCCTGCGCGACTACATGGCCCGCCGCATGCGCGAGATCCCCGCGGTCGATGCGCTGAACCAGGATCACTGAGCCATGCAGTTCCGGGGACAAACGGTTCTGATCACCGGGGCCGCAGGTGGCATTGGCCGGGCGCTCTGTGCCCGCTTTGCCGCCCAAGGCGCGCAAGTGGCGGGTGCAGATCGTGACCTGAGCGGGGTCTCCGTGGATTTCGCCTTTGAAGGGGATCTGCTGGATCCGGGCTTTTGCGATGCGCTGCCCGGACGCGTGGCGCAGGCCGCGGGCGGGCTGGACGTGCTGTGCAACAACGCCGGTGTGATCACCCGGGGCGACATCACCGCAACCACCGATTCGGATTATGCGCTGACCATGGGCGTCAACGTCGAGGCGCCCTTTCGGCTGTGTCGTGCGGCGATTCCCCTGATGGCGGCCCGCGGTGGCGGCGCGATCGTGAACACCTCCTCTTGTTGGGGATTGCGCCCCGGACCGGGACATCCGCTGTACGTGATGTCCAAGGCGGCGGTTGCCTCGCTGACGCAGTGTCTTGCGCGCGACCACGCACATCAGGGCATCCGGGTGAATGCAGTCTGCCCCAACGAGGTCAACACACCCATGTTGCGCAGCGGCTTTGCCGCTAGGGGCTTTGACCCGGACGAGGGCATCGCGCAACTCAACGCCTCTGTCCCCTTGGGCCATATCGCGGAGCCCGAAGAAATCGCCGATGTGATCCTGTTCCTCGCCTCTGACGCCGCACGCTACGTCTGCGGCGCGCTGGTCGAGGCGCATGGCGGGAAGCCGGTCATATGAGCCGTTTCGCAGGCAAGGTGGCGCTGGTCACCGGCGCATCCTCCGGCATGGGCGCCGCAGTCGCGGACCGTCTGGCCAAAGAAGGTGCGCGCGTCCTTACCGCGCAGCGCCGCCCCTGCGAGCATGAGACCATCGCGCAGGACCTCGCAGACCCCGAGGCCCCCGCACGGATCCTTGCCGAAGTGGCAAGGCGCGCCGGGCGGCTGGACGTGCTGATCAACAACGCCGGCATCATGCGCGAAGGCACCGTCGAAGAGACCACTCTGGAGGATTGGCACCTGCAGCTTCAGGTCAACCTCACCGCGCCCTTTCTGATGATCCGCCATGCGCTGCCCCTGATGCGGCCCGCGGGCGGTGCCATCGTGAACACGGGGAGCATCGAAGGGCTGGGCAACAATCCCCGCCATCCGGCCTATGGCGCGTCCAAGGCCGGGCTGCACGGCCTGACCCGCGCCGTCGCCGTGGACCACGGACCCGAGGGCATACGCTGCAACGCCGTGGCACCGGGCTGGATCGACACGCCGCTCAACCTCGATTTCATTGCGGGCATGGACGACCCTGCGTTCCACGATGGCTTGTCGGGGATCCACCCGTTGCGCCGCACCGGCCAGCCCGATGAGGTTGCCGCAGCGATTTGCTGGCTGGCGTCCGACGATGCCTCCTTTGTCACCGGTCAGGTGTTTGCCATCGACGGTGGACGCATGGCCAAGCTGAGCCTGCCCTGAGATGATCCGCCCACCAAAGGACCCGGGCCCCGCCGCCTGGAATGACATCCTGCCCCAAGCCCCCGGCCATGCCCCGCTGGAGGGCGGAGTGACCGCCGATTGGCTGGTCATTGGCGCCGGGTTTGCCGGGTTGGCGGCAGCCCGGCGGCTGGCGGCGCTGCACCCCGGCAACCGGATCGTGGTCCTTGAGGCGCGCCGTGTCGCCGAAGGGCCAGCAGGCCGGAACTCCGGTTTCATGATCGATCTGCCCCATGACCTCACCTCCGAGGATTACGGCGGCACCGCCGAACATGACCTTGCGCAGATCAACGCCAACCGCGCCGCCATTGCCTTTGCGCGGCAAGCGGTTGAGGACTACGGCATCACGGCGGAGGCCTTTCGTCCCGTGGGCAAGATCAACGCTGCGGCGAGCCGGAAAGGTCATCAGCACAACCTTGATTTTGCCAAACATCTGGACCGGCTTGGCGAACCCTATGAGATGCGCGACGCCGACCAGATGGCTGAACTGACCGGGACCCGCTACTACCTCAGCGGGCTATTCACGCCCGGTACAGTGATGCTGCAACCGGCGCTGTTCGTGCGCGGCATGGCGCAGGGGTTGATGTCGAACCGGGTGTTTCTGCACGAAACCTCACCCGTGCAATCGCTGGAACAGCGCGGACCGGATTGGGTGGCGCAAACCCCGGCGGGGCAAGTGACCGCGCCCCGGGTCATTCTGGCGGTCAACGGTCATGCAGAGGCCTTTGGGCATTTCACCGGGCGCTTGATGCATGTCTTCACCTATGGCTCCATGACCCGCGCGCTGACCGGGGAGGAGGCACAGGCGCTTGGCGGTGCGCCTGAATGGGGCCTCACCCCGGCAGACCCGATGGGCACTACGGTGCGGCGCGTGTCCGGGACCGGCGGGGACAGGATCGTGGTGCGCAACCGCTTTACCTTCAATCCGTCGATGGAAAGCTCTGATGCTCAGCTAGCCCGCGTGGCGCGCGACCACGACCGGGCCTTTGCGGCACGGTTTCCGATGCTGAAAGGCGTTGAGATGTCCCACCGCTGGGGAGGCCGGCTGTGCCTGTCACGCAATGGCGTGTCCGCATTCGGGGAACAGGCACCCGGGCTTTTCGCCGCATGTTGCCAGAACGGGCTGGGCACGGCAAAAGGCACATTGTCAGGCCTGCTGGCAGCCGACCTGGCCTCCGGCCAGACAGCGGGAGAAAACGCCGATCTGTTGGACGGCCTGCTGGCCGAGGCCGCACCCCGCCAATTGCCGCCGCGCATCATCGCGCAAGCGGGGGCAACTGCGGTGCTCAAGTGGAACGAATGGAAAGCCGGGCGCGAGCTTTGAGGCACGCGGGGTCAACCCCGCGCTACACGCCGTTGCGACCCTCGGCGGGGACAGGACCGCCGCCAAGCCGTGCGCCCTGTGTAGCGCGGGGATGCTCCCCGCGTGCCGCAGGTGTCACCGGGGACAGGTGGCGCAAGCGCAGCGCGTTGCTCAACACGAACACCGAAGAGAGCGCCATCGCACCTGCCGCCAACATCGGGGACAGCATGGGCCCGCCCAGCGGATACAAGGCTCCGGCGGCGACCGGGATCAACGCCACATTATAGCCAAAGGCCCAGACAAGGTTCTGCCGGATGTTCGTCATCACACGCTGGCTGACTTCATGCGCAGTGACGACGCCTACCACCCGACCGGCGGACAGCACGACATCCGCGCATTCGATCGCCACATCCGTCCCTGTTCCCAGCGCGACGCCCACGTCTGCCGCCGCAAGGGCCGGAGCATCGTTGATGCCGTCGCCGACAAAGGCCACGGGACCATGGCGTGCGCGCAGATCCTTCATCGCGGCGAGCTTCCCCTCGGGCAACACCTCTGCCCGGATGTCATCAATTCCCAGATCCGCGCCGACCTTTTCCGCAACGGCACGCGCATCGCCGGAAATCAGAGCGACGCTCAGACCCTGTCGGTGAAGCGCGCGCACGGCCTCCGCTGCGTCGGGCTTGATCCGGTCGGCAACACCAAACGCACCTGCGATCTTGCCATCCACAGCCACCAGAACAGGGGTCTGCGCCGATGCTTCGATCTCGGCCAATGCCCCGGTCAGCGGGCGCAGATCCACATGCTCACGGTCCATCAGACGGGCGGCCCCCACAAGAACCTCTCGCCCGGTCACCGAGGCGCGCAGCCCATAGCCGGGGATCGCTTCGGCGCTCTCCGCCAAGGCCACCTCATCCGCGGCGCGTATCAGCGCCTGCGCCACAGGGTGATCAGACCCCGCCTCTGCCGCCGCCGCCCACTGCAGGACATCCCTTGCGTCAAACCCGGGTGCTGCAGCGCGAAACACCAGGTCCGGGCGGCCCTCTGTCAGGGTGCCGGTCTTGTCGAAGGCAACCACCTTGACCGCGTCGAACCGCTGCAGGGCCGCGCCCTTGCGAAACAGCACCCCCAGTTCCGCAGCCCGCCCGGTGCCGACCATGATCGAGACCGGCACAGCCAGGCCCATCGCACAGGGGCAGGCGATGATCAGCACGGAGACGGCCGCAACAAGGGCAAAGCCCGGTCCCGGCCCCAGCATCAGCCAGACCAACAGCGTCGCGAGGGCGACCACCAGAACCGCGGGCACAAACCACAAGACGACCCGGTCCGCCAATGCCTGAATCGGCAGTTTCGCCCCCTGCGCCGCCTCGACCAGCGCCACGATGCGCGCCAGCACGGTGTCTGCGCCAACCGCCTCGGCGCGGTAACTCAACGTCCCGTTGCCATTGACCGTCCCACCGACAAGCGGGTCACCCGGGGCTTTTGCGACGGGGATCGGCTCTCCGGTGAGCATGCTTTCGTCGACAAAAGACTGCCCGGTGACGACGCTGCCATCCACCGCGATACGCCCGCCTGCCACCGCCTGCAGGATGTCACCCGGCGCCACCTCTTCGAGTGGCAGGCTGACCCAGACGCCGTCGCGTTGTACCTGCGCGGTCTCCGGGCGCAGGCCCGCAAGTCGCCGGATCGCAGCCCCGGTGCGCCCCTTGGCCCGTGCCTCCAGCCAGCGACCCAGAAGGATCAGCGTGACGATCACGCCCGCCGCTTCGTAGTAGACGGTTCGCGCCGTTTCAGGCAGCAGCGTTGGCGCAAGCAGGACAACCGTCGAGTAACCCCAGGCCGCCAGCGTGCCCAATGCCACGAGGCTGTTCATATCCGGTGCCCCACGGAGCAACAAAGGCACACCTGTGCGGTAAAACCGCAGCCCCGGTCCCAGCAGAACGGCCGTGATCAGCACACATTGCAGCCCCCACCAGCCCCCCTGCCCCAGCGTGCCCATGATCCAATGGTGCAAGGGCGGGTAAAGATGCCCGCCCATTTCACCCAGAAACACCAGCAGGGTCAGGGCCGCGGCCCAAAGGGTGGCACGGCGCAGGGCCTGGCCCGCATCGGCGCTCTCGTCGCCGGACGCAGACCCATCCGCCTGAACGAACCGCGCATCGTAGCCTGCCCCGCGCACTGCTTTTGTCAGCGCCTCGGGGGTGGCGGTGCCGCGCAGGCTGACCACATCGGCGGTTTCCGTCGCAAGGTTGACAGTGGCAGAGACAACACCGGGGAGCGCGCGCAATGTCGCCTCGACCCGTGCGACGCAGGAGGCGCAACTCATGCCCTCCAGCAGTAAACGGGTCCGGGTCTCTGCCGCTGGATAGCCCGCTTTGGACAGGGCCGCGCGCAAGGCGGGCACCGCCCCGCCGGACACGCTGGCCTGCCGTGAGGCAAAGTTCACCGTCGCCTCTGTCACACCATCCACCGCGGACAAGGCACGCTCCGCCCGTCCGGCACAACCGCCGCAGTTCAGGCCAGTGACATCAAATCGAAGAGGCGTGGCATCGGTCATCGCCTTACAGATGGGGTCCGAAGGCGGGCAGGGTCAAGCCCAACCAGTGTCGCGGGTCTTGACGACACGGCTCAAACGACCGGCAGCAAGAACTGGCAAGTGGTCAGTCCGGGGCGCAAAGCCCGCCTGCGCACCAAGCCCGCCGGAACGCAAGACGGGACACCCTCCGAAAAACGTCCCGCAGACCCGGGCAACGGCCCCGTCAAAACATGTCCCGGACCTGCATCGCGCGCAGCGCTAAAGCCCGGCCTCAGCCGCAATCTCCTTGCGGGACTTGCGGGCGCGTTCCGTGGCGCTTTTCAACTGGCCACAGGCGGCCATGATGTCCTCACCCCGCGGCGTGCGGATCGGCGAGGCATAACCCGCCTTGTAAACGATATCGGCAAACCGTTCGATCCGCGCCCAGTCGGACCGCTCGTAAGGCGCGCCGGGCCATTCGTTGAAGGGGATCAGGTTGATCTTGGCCGGGATGCCCGCGATCAGCTTTACCAGACGGCGCGCGTCGGCGTCGCTGTCGTTCACGTCCTTCAGCATCACATACTCAAAGGTGATCCGTTCCGAATTGGACAGGCGCGGATACTCCCGCAGGCTTTCGAGCAGCGCCGCAATGTTCCAGCGCTTGTTGATCGGCACCAAAGTGTCGCGCACCGCGTCGGTTGTCGCGTGAAAAGAGACCGCCATCAGGCAACCGATTTCCTCGGCGCAGCGCGCGATTTCCGGCACCACGCCCGAGGTCGACAGGGTGATACGCCGCCGCGACATCGACAGACCTTCGCCATCCATGGCAATGTTCATGGCGTCGCGCACATTGTCGAAATTGTAGAGCGGCTCTCCCATGCCCATCAGCACGATGTTCGACAGCAGGCGCGGCCCCGCGTCGCCGGTGCCCACGCCCGGCTCTGGCCATTCGTCCAGATCGTCGCGGGCCAGCATGACCTGACCAACGATTTCCCCGGCCGTCAGGTTGCGCACCAGCTTTTGCGTGCCCGTGTGACAGAACGAACATGTCAGCGTGCACCCCACCTGGCTGGAGATACACAACGTGCCGCGATCCTCTTCGGGGATGTAGACCGTCTCGACCTCATGGCCGCCAGCGATGCGCACCAGATACTTGCGCGTGCCATCGGCAGAGACCTGCCTTGACACGATTTCCGGCAGCGCGATCTCGAAATGGGAATCGAGCTTTGCGCGGTAGTCCTTGGCCAGATTTGTCATGGCAGCAAACTCGCGCACGCCCCAGAAATAGACCCACTGCCAGATCTGGTTGACCCGCATCTTCACCTGTTTCTCAGGCGTGCCCATCTCAAGCAACGCGGATTTCAACCCGGCGCGGGTCAGCCCCACCAGATTGATCTTGCCACTATCGGGCAATTTGCGCGGAATCGTCAGCACGTCCTGGGTGATCGGTGCATCGGTCATGACAAGTCCTCTCGGGAAACGAAGCGTTCGTATACAGGATTCGGGACGAAAATCCATCATTTCCCGAAGGCCCTGCCCCGGGCAGCGCAGTTGCGCGCAGGGGGGCGCGCCCGACGGAAACGGGCTTGGCTTCCGGGACGCGCTGCGCCTAGGGTCGGCCCGCCAACCGCCGGACAAAACCATGCCAAAGCCCATCACTGTCACCGAACACGGCGCCGTCCAGTTCCTGTCCACGCATCCCACGCTGGACCGCGTGGCACGCACCCTTGTGCAAAGCCTCGCCGCCGGCGACAGCCCGTGCGACCCGACCGATATCTGGATCGGCGCACACCGGACCAGCCGCGTGCCGCGCACCCGGGGACGCCGCCTCGTGATCCTGCAAACCGAGCAGATCCTCGCCCATGACGGCAGCCAGATCTGGCACAAGATGACGCGCAAGCGGATCCTGCGGCAGGCCCTGTCCGCGGATCTTTTCGTGGAATGGAACCCCATCAACCGGCCCTTTTACGGGATCATGCCGCGCCTTTTGCAAAACCGTTTTCTGTTCGGGCCTTATGTCTTTCCCGACAGGGTGCCGCAGCGCGATCCGGGGGAAGGCAGCCTGTTCGTCGGGGCCTTCAACGCGCGCCGGACTGACGTGCTTGCCCGCCATCCGGAAACCGAGGTGCTGCCCCTCGACGCCCCGCTGACAGAGATCGACGCCGCCATTGCCCGATCTGCCGCGCTGTGCAACATCCACTCCCTGCCCGGCACTTATACAGAGGTCCCGCGGGTGCTGATGGCCGTGCTGGCAGGCAAGCCGCTGGTGTCCGAACCGCTGTCTGCCCCTTTTGAGGCGCCAGCCTACTTGCCTTTGGGTGCGCCGCTTGACAGCACATCGCTGGACCAGAGCTTTGACACCCTGACAGACGTCGCCCGGCGGTTTCCTCTGTCCAAAGTCATCGCAAAGGCGCATCGGCGCTAGTCACTGGGAGCCGGTCATCGGGGGCCAATCATCAGGGGCCAGTCACCCGGCAGGATAGCCCTGCGGCAAAAGAAAAAGGCCCTCAAAGGGGCCTTTGTCACTGGTCGGAGCGAGAGGATTCGAACCTCCGGCCCCTGCCTCCCGAAGACAGTGCTCTACCAAGCTGAGCTACGCTCCGACCGTGCTGGGCGGCTTAGCCCACGGTCCTGAGTTTGGCAAGGCTCAATCGCGCGGCCCACGGCGCCGCAACAGCGATCCCGGAAAGAACCGGACCCGCGGCACCGTGCCGGTTTCAAACCGCGTGCGAGAGCGCTGAACCGGTCGGTTGTCCGACGTCTGCGTGCTGCTTTCGCGCAACACGATATAGACCCCGCTGGCGATGATGATGCACGCACCGACGGCAGTCCACAGGTCGGGCACCTCGTCAAAAAAGAGCGCACCGTAGAGAACCGCCCAGAGGATCTGGGAATACTGCATTGGCGCGACGATGACCGCTTCGCCGGATTTGTAGGCCTTGATCACCAGCGCAGAGGCGCTGAACGCCAGCAGCGCCATCAAGGCAAGCCCGCCAAGATGCAGCACCGGCATCGGCTGGTAGACCAGCGGCTGCAAGGCCCCCATCAGCAGAACATTGACCAGAAGCGGATAGAGAATCAGCACCACGCTGCGCTCATCCTGGCCGATCTTGCGCACCACGATGGAGGTCAGCGCGCCTGCAAAGGCCGCCACCAGCGCCGCGAGATGGCCCAGACTGAACTCCGTCGTGCCGGGGCGCAGCACGACAAGCACACCCAAAAGGCCAACCACAACCGCCGCCCAGCGCCGCGGGCCGACCTTTTCGCCCAGCACGGGCACCGCAAGGATCGTGATGATCAGCGGCATCGCAAAGATGATCGCATAGGTCTGCGCCAGCGGCAGCACCGCAAAGGCATAAAAGGCGCACAGGCCGGTGGTCACCGCAGCCACCGTACGCAGCGCCGTCCACCATGGATGCACCGGACGCAGGTGACCGGGGTGCGCATCCCGGATCAACATCAGCGTCACGAGGGGAAAGGCGAACAGCCCGCTGAAAAAGACGATCTGGAACGGGCTGTACACCGCGCCGAGGAACTTCACGATCACGTCGTGCGCAGAAAAGATGCCAAATGCGATGAGCGCCAGCAGCGCTCCCCTAGCGTTCGGAGACATGGCGTCACCCTCGGGACAGACTCAAGTTGCGTTATCGCTACCACTTATGGGCTATCACGATGTGTCAGCGGGCGAAAAGACCTCGATTTTTGTGGACGCGGGGCAAGTGTCACTTCATCCTGTCACTTATATGTAAACCCAAGAGGTCACGATGAAGGTTCTCCTGGCCGGAGCCACCGGTACAATAGGCAGCGCCACGGCGTTGAGACTGGTGGCCGAGGGGCATCACGTGATCTGTCCGGTGCGGCCCGGACGCGCGCTGAACATTGGCGGCACCGAGACCTGCGCGTGGAACATTGACGATCCTGAGAGCCTGCAAGACGGTCTCGCGGGGCGGCGTGTGGATGCGGTCATCTCCTGTCTCGCCTCGCGCACCGGTGCGCCGCGGGATGCATGGGCGGTGGACCACGCCGCGCAATCGACCCTGCTGGACGTGGCGAAAAAGGCCGGTGCGCATCAGTTCGTCCTGCTATCAGCGATCTGCGTGCAAAAGCCGTTGCTGGCCTTTCAGCACGCCAAACTGGCCTTCGAAGCAGAGTTGCGCACCAGTGGCATCGGCCACAGCATCGTGCGGCCAACCGCCTATTTCAAGTCGCTCTCGGGACAGGTGGCGCGGGTGCAGGCGGGCAAACCCTTTCTGCTGTTTGGTGACGGGCAGTTGACGGCCTGCAAACCGATCAGCGACGAAGATCTCGCCGCCTACCTCGTGCATTGCATCGACGCGCCAGAGGCCCACAACCGCATTCTGCCCATCGGTGGCCCCGGTCCTGCGATCACGCCCCGCCAACAGGGCGAAAAACTGTTCGAGATGCTGGATCTGGAACCGAAGTTCAAACAGGTGCCCCTTGCCCTGATGGATGTGATCTGCGGCACGCTGGGTGTCTTGGGACGGGTCAGCCCCAAGATCGCCAACAAGGCAGAACTGGCGCGGATCGGGCGCTACTACGCCACCGAATCGATGCTCGTCTGGGATGCCGAAGCCGGGCGCTATGATGCAGATGCGACGCCGGAAACCGGGTATGACACGCTCTGGACCCACTACGCCGACCTGATCCGCGGCACGGCACAGACCGATCTTGGCGCGCACGCGGTGTTCTGATCCGTTCAGGATTGTTTCCGAAAGACCCGCAGCAAAGCTCCCCCACAGCGCCCTGAGTACGGCTCCGGCGACAGACCTCCTGCGCGACAGCCCCCTGCCCGGGCATGGTTTTCCCTATCTTTGCAGCCTGCATATGCGTGCCTAACCTATGGGAAAGCCAGCACAGACCGCAGGAGCAAGGGACGATGGAATACGAAAGCAACAAGCACCACCACAAGGGCTGGTGTATGAGCCTTGGTCAACTTCTTGCCGGAGTGGCCGCCGGCAAGATCACCTCATCCAGCGCCAACGCGCATTACTCCGGGTTCGAGTTCGGAGCCAAGTTGAACACCATCAAAGGCACGGGCTACTTTCTCAAGATCGACACGACGGACGAGGGGCCAAGCGGTCGGCGCGGGCGCACCAAATGCCGGATCGTCCTCAAAATGAACAAGGACGGAACCGCGACAACGGACGCTTGGCTTTGGTATCACGACAACCGCTTGTACAAGCTTGGCTCCAGCTTTTTCAAAGCCGATCCAACGGTGACCTGGCAGTCCTACTACGCGAACAACGTCTACAACAAATAAGACCAAGGCCCGGTTCCCGGGCCCCAGCCATGCCATCCGGCTCAATGGCCTGACCCCTTGGACCGTGCCATCGGGTCAAGATCATTTTCATCAGGCCGCTTTGTACGGGCCACTTTGTCCGGGCCACGTTCCCCGAACCTCGAACGGTCAGGCTGCCGTGCTGGCCTCCAGCGCCGCGACAACCGCGTCGCCCATTTCGGTGGTCGACACCGGCTGCACGCCGTCTTCGCCAAGCAGATCCGCAGTGCGCAGACCGTCCGCCAGCACTTTTTCGACGGCCTGTTCCAGGCGCGTCGCCTCGTCGCCAGCGTCAAAGGAATAGCGCAGCGCCATGGCAAAGCTGAGGATACAGGCGATCGGGTTCGCCTTGCCCTCACCTGCAATGTCAGGGGCAGAGCCGTGCACAGGTTCGTACAACGCCTTGGGCCGGCCATTGGCCATCGGCGCGCCGAGGCTTGCAGAGGGCAGCATCCCAAGCGAACCGGTCAGCATCGCCGCGGCATCCGACAGCAAGTCGCCGAACAGGTTGTCCGTCACGATCACGTCGAACTGCTTGGGCCAGCGGCACAGCTGCATGGCGCCCGCATCGGCGTACATATGGCTCAGCTCCACATCCTGGAACTCGGCCTGGTGCACTTCGGTCACCACTTCGCGCCACAGGATGCCCGATTCCATCACGTTGGCCTTCTCCATGGAGCAGACCTTGTTGTTGCGGCGCCGCGCCAGTTCAAAGGCGGATTTGGCCACGCGGGCGATCTCGGACTCGGTGTAGCGCTGGGTGTTGATCCCGACGCGTTCGTTGCCCTCTTCGATGATGCCGCGCGGCTCACCGAAATAGATGCCAGAGGTCAGCTCGCGCACGATCACGATGTCCAGCCCCGCCACCACATCGCGCTTGAGCGATGAGAAATCCGCCAGCGCGTCAAAACACTGCGCCGGGCGCAGATTGGCAAAAAGATCCATCTCCTTGCGCAGGCGCAAGAGGCCGCGCTCGGGCTTCACCGAGAAATCCAATGCATCGTACTTGGGGCCGCCCACGGCGCCCAGCAGCACTGCGTCGACCTCTTGCGCGCGGGCCATCGTGTCATCGTGCAACGGCGTGCCATGGGCGTCATAGGCCGCACCGCCCACCAGATCTTCGGAGACATCAAAGGCCATGCCGCGGGTGCCGAACCAGTCGATGATCTTGCGCACCTCGGTCATGACTTCGGGGCCGATCCCGTCACCGGGCAAAATGAGAAGCGAAGGGTTGGGCATGGGTCTGGTGTCCTTTGGTCTGCGTTGCCTGTCGCCTAGCCGTTGGGCTTGCCAGCGTCAAGAAACACGGGACACACAAGCGCGCAGTCCGTCCTCCAGCGCACCCCAGACCCGCCGGATCCGCGGCGTGTTGCGCACCGCCTCATGCGCGGCCAGCCACAGGGGCAGTTCAGGCAGCGGCAGGTCCGGCAAGAGTCGCTCCAGCCCGGGTTCGGCGTCGCCCACACGCCGCTGGGTGATGCCGATGCCGCAGCCTGCCTTGACCAACTCCCAGTAGACGGCATGGTTGTCGGTGCGCATGACGAACCAGTCGCGCTGCGCCTCCACCCCCATGTCGCGCATCCCCCGGATCATCAGATCCGACCGGTCGTACCCCACGATATCGTGGTCAAAGAACTCGGTGAAATCCATCAGGCGCCCCCGGCGTGCGATATAGGCCTGCGAGGCATAAAGCCCCAGTTCCAGCGCGCCGATGTATTTGGTGATGATGTCCAACTGCTCCGACCGGTACATGCGCACGGCGATATCCGCCTCTCGGTAGAGCAGGTTCTCGGACCGGTCCGTCGGGACAAGATCGATGGTGATCTCCGGCTCATCTTCGCGCAGCCGGGCGAGGATCGGGGGCAGATGGTGGTGGGCCGTAAACGCGCTGGCGGTGATGCGCACTGGCCCGGACAGCTTGTCCGACCGCCCCGCGGCGCTCAGACTGAACCGGTGCATGGCCGCCGCCATGGTCTGCGCATGGGGCAACAGGTCGGCCCCGGCCTCCGTCAGCGCAAGCCCTCGCGGTTGCCGATGAAACAGTGTGACCTCCAGCCCCTGTTCGATCTGGCGGATCTGTCGCCCGGCCGTGGGTTGTGAGATACCCAGTTCGCGCGCCGCTTGCGACAGCGAGCCCGTCTCCGCCACCGCAAGGAACACCTGCACAAGCGACCAGTCCAGATTTGAAAGAGGCTCTGCCATTCAAAAATGAATACACCTTCTGCGATTTCAGGCAATTCTCAGTTTCAGATGAATGGCTCACATAAGATCTGTCACCAATGGAGGGTTCAACATGTCGGGACAGGTTTTGATCTTGGGCGCAACGGGTCGGTTTGGCCGCCACGCTGCAGAGGCTTTCTGGAACGCCGGATGGCGTGTCACGCTGTTTGACCGGCGCAGCGGCGACCTGACCCGCGCGGCGCAGGGCATGGATGTGATCGTGAACGCCTGGAACCCGGCCTATACGGATTGGGCAGACGAGGTGCCGCGTTTGACCGCGCAGGTCATCAAGGCCGCCAAGGCCTCTGGAGCGACGGTGATGCTGCCGGGCAATGTCTACGTTTACGGCGCGACGGCACCAGAGGCGTTTGGCCCGCACCTGCCGCAGTCCGCACAAAACCCCCTTGGCCGCATCCGGATCGAGATGGAGGCCGCCTACCGCGCGTCCGGCGTGCCGACCATCCTGCTCAGGGCAGGGGATTTCCTTGACACCAAGGCCTCCGGCAACTGGTTCGACATGAAGATGGCGCCGACCCTGTCGCGCGGGATCCTGACGTATCCGGGTGCCCGTGATGTGCCGCACGCCTGGGCCTTTCTGCCCGATCTGGCGCGTGCCGCCGTGGCGCTGGTCGAACAGCGGCAAGACCTGCCACGTTTCGCCGACATCGCCTTTCCCGGCTACACGCTGACGGGGCAGGACCTTGGCAGGCTTTGCGCCCGGGGTCTTGGGCGGGATGTTCGGGTGCGGGAAATGGCCTGGTGGCCACTGCGCATTGCGCGCCCCTTTTGGCGCATGGCCGGCCCTCTGGTCGAGATGTCCTATCTCTGGTCGAAACCACACCACCTGTCGCGCCAGAGCTTTGACGCGGTGCTGCCCGGGTTCCGCGACACGGATCCCCAAAGCGCCATCGAACAGGCCATGGCACCGGTTCTCGATGTCAAGGAAGGCTCAGATCGACCCAAACCAGACCATGCGGCCCCATCTCCGGCACAGGCGCAGTAACCCCGGCATCATCGACAGGCAGTGACCGGTCGGGCAGGATGTAGCTGACGCGCATCGGGCCGGTCTTGTCCCATGAGACGGTCGGCACGCGCGGCAATGGATCGGACAGGCGGGGATGGGACAGCACACGCTGCATGGCCGCGTGCCAGCCTTCCCCCTTTTCCGGATCAAGGTTGAAGTTGCCCATGACGATCACCGGTGCGTCTGCCGAAAACGCCGCCCCGGCCAGTGGCGCAACCGCCAGCGTTCCGTCCAGAACATGCGCCCAGAGCAACGCCTCGTCCCGGTTGCGGCGACCATTGCGATCCTCCGGCCCGTCAAAGACCGGCGGCGTCGCCGAGAGTGTCATCAGGGTCAGAGTGCGGGCGGGCATCTGCACCTCCACCGCCCAATGGGCCGCTGTGGACAGGCGCTGGATCTCTGCGCCCGGATCGTCAACGGGAATGGCGCTGTCCGGTGCCTCTGTCCACAAAAGCGCGGACAGATCCCCGGTCAGCCGCAGCCGATACCGTGACAGCACCGCCATGCCCCCCTGCCCCGAGAACCAGCCAAAACCCTGAGCGTCGCGCGGCCCGCCCAAACGGCCATCACCATCAAGGTCCAGCCCCGTGCTGCGCCCTGTGTTGGGGCGCAGGGCAAGCCGATGCGGCAGGTCCAGCCCCTGCGCCGACAAAGCCGTCTGCGCAAGCTGCAGCGCCACGTGGGAGGCGTCGTAGTCGATGTCCGTCAACAGGATCACGTCTGGCTGCACCGCTGCGATGCCGGACAGATCCACCTCGTCGCGCAGGAAGGCCCTGACCAGAAGACCGGGCCCCTTGTGGCTGAGATCCGCGTGCCATGTTGCGATGCGCAGCGGTTCGGCCTGTGCCGCCACGGCGACCAGCACGTAGGATAGAAAGAGAATCAGACCGGTTGCAAATTGGCCTGAGCGTAAGCGCGACGGCGCTTTTCTTCGATCAGGTCGGCGATCCGCATCAGCGCCGCGCCGCGCAGGATCATGCTTGCCGGAAGAAAGGACCATGCGATCATTGTCCAGATCAGGGTTTGGGCATCAGCCATGTTCACGGGCATGCCAGCCGTCATTGCGGCCTTCAGCACTGCCGGGATCAAGAATGGCAGAAGAAATCCAAACGCCACGTTAACGTGGCTGTCCCTTTTCAACCGTCGCAGCACATCGCCGCCAGTTGTCGGATCGAACAGGGGCAGGTTGACCCAGAAATTGAACGCCCCGTAGCGCACCGGCCAATCCATCAGCCGCATGAACGCGACAAACAGGATCAGCGTGACAAGCGAAATCAGATAGGCCAGCCCGGCATGCGACCGCACCAGCGCCAGCTGCGCCTCGGTCAGGGTCTCCGGCGCGGCCAGAACCATCAGGCGCACGGGCGAAAATGGAAAATCCATTGCCGTACCGATGCCGCCGCCCAGCGCGCTGAGCCATTCGGTCAGCGCGCTGGGCGAGGTATCCCCACGGCTGATCAACGTCAGCAGGATCATCGCCATGAACAGCGCAAGAAACCGCAGCCTGTTGAACGGCGGGGCACTGCGGAACTCGATCAGAGAGGGATAATCGGAGACATATTCGATAAAGACGAAGGCCGCGGCTGCCAATGCCATCAGCGCCATCACCTGCGCGACGTCACTTTCGACGCCGGGCAGCATGAGTGCCGGCATTACAATCAGCAAAGCCATAAGGGTCGCGCGCACAGCGGCGCCAACCAAACGGGTTATCACAGGTCTGCCCTTTCGATCTGGACGGTCGCGATACACTGCCGCGCCCTTGTTCCATGTCGATCCCGCCAATTATGACGGATTGCCTCAGTTTCGCCCAAGTCTTGCCTCTTTTCCACAGACAGCTCAACACTCCAGACTTCCATGGCACGGATTCAAGGCTGTTTCGCGGACACGGTGGTGCCGGATTGCATCATAGTCCGGGCAGAATTGCGGCACCCTGGGGCGCACCCACAAGATGTTGGAGTCGTTTGTGTTTTCGCCCCCAGAAGAGGCAGGCGAACAGGCCACCAAATGTCAAAATGATAAACGAATGGTTAATGGTCGAGCCGCAGGGCAAGCGCCCCGCGGCTCGGACCGGGACTCTGGTCAGGACTGCGGCCCGGCAAAAGGCCCATCTGGCCGCCGCAAAGACGGCCAGTCCCGTGACACGACGGCATTCAGACCCAGGGGCGGGCCTGCGCGCTCTGCGCCTCGAAGGTGTCGATGGAGGCGACCTTTTCAAGGCTCAGACCAATATCGTCCAGACCATTGATCAGGCAGTGTTTCTTGAACGGGTCAATCTCGAAGGCAAAGACATCCCCGTCCGAAGACGTGACGGTCTGTGCCTCAAGATCCACGATCATCCGTGCATTGGATCCCTTTTCGGCGTCCTTCATCAGGACGTCCACGGCCTCTTTTGGCAGCGCGATCGGCAACAACCCGTTCTTGAAACAGTTGTTGTAAAAGATGTCCGCGAAAGAGGTCGAGACAATCGCCTTGATGCCGAAGTCCTTCAGCGCCCATGGGGCATGTTCCCGCGAGGACCCGCAGCCAAAGTTGTCGCCCGCTACGAGGATCTCCGTCTCGCGATACTGCGGCCGGTTCAGCACGAATTCGGGGATCTCCTTGCCGTCCTGCGTAAACCGCATCTCGTCAAAGGCGTGCACGCCAAGGCCGGACCGCTTGATCGTCTTCAGGAACTGCTTGGGGATGATCATATCGGTGTCGATATTGACCAAGGGCATCGGAGCAGCGATGCCGGTGAGGGTTTCGAACTTATCCATCTTGAACTCCTGTCGTGGCGCGCGGCCTGGCCTGCGCCATGTGTTGGGAAACAGCGCCACGGCGGTCGAACCGCGGCGCCGAAAATAAATCTTTGGGCACTGTGCTGAGCTTCACAGAAGGTCCGGGGGCGCCTGACCTAGGGTGAACCCACAACCAATAACGGTTGTCTTGACCCCAAAGGAGATACCCATGAAAACCCTGACCGCTCTCACCGCCCTGACCGCCGCCACCATGCTGATGACCGCGCCCGCCATGGCCGCGGACACCTGGCCGATCCCGGTGCGCACCAAGGCGCCTGAACCGGCCCGCATCGCCCATGACACGCATTGCGCCAACTACACGTTTGTGGCGACCAACGGCGGCACGATCACCGCTGATTGCCTCAACAAGGACGGCGCCATCACGCAGGTCAAGATGGACTTGCCGGGCATCGTCTTTGACAAAGGCGCGCTGGTCTTCATGGACACCAGTTTCACCCTGACGCGCCATTGCGGCGGCCTGACCGTCACGCCGGTTGCCGACGGGCTGAAGATCGCCGGACGCTGCAAGCAAGAAGGTCGTCCCTTCATCGCGGCAGAGATCACCGTCCCCGGCCTGCAAGAGCAGATGACAGCCGCGGCCTACTGAGTGGCGGGCCGACTCCGCGCATGTCCCCCGGCGCTGACCACGGGATATGCGCGGAACAGCCGCCATCTGGCTCACATCAGCTCCCGCACGTCTGTCAGCTTTCCGGTGACCGCAGCGGCGGCGGCCATCGCAGGAGACATCAGGTGGGTGCGTCCACCGCGCCCCTGCCGGCCTTCGAAATTGCGGTTGGAGGTCGCGGCACAGCGCTCTCCTGGCTGCAACTGGTCGGGGTTCATGGCAAGGCACATGGAACAGCCCGCAAGACGCCATTCAAAACCTGCCTCCTTGAAGATATCGGCCAGACCCTCTTCTTCGGCCTGCGCCCGCACGAGGCCAGAGCCCGGCACGACCATGGCACGCATGCCATCCTTGACCTTCTTGCCCTTCAGGATCTCTGCAGCGGCGCGCAGATCCTCGATGCGGCCATTGGTGCAGGACCCGATAAAGACCGTGTCGATGGAGATATCGCTGAGCTTGGTGCCCGGCTCCAGCCCCATGTAAGCAAGCGACCGCTTTGCCGCCTCGATCTTGCCCCCTTCAAAGGCCTCGGGCGCGGGCACGACATCGGTGATCGACAGCACGTCCTCGGGCGAGGTGCCCCATGTGACGACCGGCGCGATGTCCTCACCCTTGAGCGTAACAACCTTGTCCCAATGGGCGTCCTCGTCGGAGAAGAGCGTCTTCCACCAGGTCAGCGCGGCTTCCCATTGCGCGCCCTTGGGGGCGTGCGGGCGGCCCATCACGTAGTCATAGGTCTTTTCGTCCGGCGCGATCAGGCCGGCACGGGCGCCGCCCTCGATGGCCATGTTGCAGACGGTCATGCGGCCTTCCATGGACAGGTCGCGGATCGCCTCGCCGCAATACTCGATGACGTAGCCGGTGCCACCCGCGGTGCCGGTGGCGCCGATGACCGACAGCGTGATGTCCTTGGCGGTGACACCGGGGCGCAGCTTGCCGGTGATCTCGACCTTCATGTTCTTGGACTTCTGCTGGATCAGCGTCTGCGTGGCCAGCACGTGTTCGACCTCGGAGGTGCCGATGCCATGCGCCAGCGCACCAAAGGCGCCATGGGTCGCGGTATGGCTGTCGCCACAGACCACGGTCATGCCCGGCAGGGTCCAGCCCTGTTCCGGACCGACGATGTGCACGATGCCCTGCCGCACGTCGCTGACCGGGTAGTAGTGAATGCCGAATTCCTTGGCATTCTGGTCAAGGGCCTGCACCTGGATGCGACTGTCCTCGGGCATCTGGTCGGGGTTGTCCCGGCCCGCGGTCGTCGGCACGTTGTGATCCGGCACGGCGATGGTCTTGTCCGGCGCGCGCACCGTACGACCCGCCATGCGCAGCCCTTCGAAAGCCTGCGGGCTGGTCACCTCATGCACGAGGTGGCGATCGATATACAGAAGGCAGGTGCCATCATCATCCGCATGGACGACATGCGCGTCCCAGATCTTGTCATAAAGCGTCTTGGGGGACATTTGTCCTCTCCCATCTTGAAAACGGTTGGAATAGGGGGCGCGTGGACATCAGACATCCGCGCGTTCTCGTCACGCAGGGAAAAGCACCCTGCGCAGGGTCACACCGATCGCCGCGCGAGCACGGTATGCGTTGCGCCGTAAAAGCGTTCGCGCAGACGGGCGCGGTCACCGAGGTCAAGCATTTTAGCCATGAGGGCGGGGATACAGGCTTGGTGCGAGTCTCGCAAGGGCGCTGCAGATGAGCCATTAACGGATTTCCAAAAAATATCTTGAATATGTTTGATCCAACAAGCATCGTGCGCCGTACCCCTAACAAAACGTCTTTCTGGAACGGGTGAACGCCATGCTGAATGCCTTGAACATTAGCCTGATCGCGGTGCTTTTCGTCGCGGCTGTCAGCGTGCAAGCATTGGGTCTGGCGGATATGCCGACGCAATCGGGCATCACGATGCATCCCTCAGAGGATTTGGCGCGGCACGCATTTACCGACCGTTAAGCGATTACGCGAACATGTGACGAACCTTTCGCGAACTTTTCGAGGCAACGCCGAGGGCGGTTAACCCTTTGTAAACATGTTGATGCGCTATTGGCATCCATGGCTCACTCCGATCCGACATGGCGCGATCCCGCGTTACGACCCTATGATGAAGGTCCCCGGCCTCACGTTCCTCAGCGTGGGATGACTGGCAGGGCGCTGATATCTTTGGGAACAGGCTCTCTCTGGACGGTTCTGGCGCGCGTGTTTGGCAAGAAAAAACCAGCCAGACCGCGCGTCGCTCCGCCGCCCAACGTCGGATACACGCGCGGATTGGACTGACCCTGGTCTGGTTCAATCCTGGCAGTGATTCTCAAGATTCGGGGATCGCACGGGCTGTCAGAGCCAGGGTCGGGACACGCCCGTCAGGTCCAGACGATCAGGTCCAGACGATCAGGCCCACAGATCCGTGGACAGGTACTTCAGCCCGCTGTCGCAGACCACCATCGCCACCGTCCCGCCCTTTTCCGGCCCGCGCAGCAACTGCGCCGCACCGGCCAGGTTCGCACCCGCCGAAAACCCGCCAAAGATCCCTTCGGTCCGGGCAAGAGCACGCGCGCAGTCCCGCGCCTGATCCCCGCTGACACCCAGATACCCCGAGAGCGGCACATCCGCGAGGTGCACAAGATCGGCCATGCTGTAGCCGCCCCCCTGCACCGGATGGTCCGGCGCGGTCACGGGCTTGCCTGCGAGGACTTCGGCACCTTCCGGCTCAATCGCGTAGGCGCGCACGCCGTGCCCCGCGAAGAAACGCGCCGCGCCTCCAAGCGTGCCGCCGGATCCGACAAAATCGCAAAACGCCGTGACGCTGCCGCCGGACTGGGCCCAGATCTCCGGGGCGGTGCCAGTGGCATGTGACCCGGGATTGGCGGGATGCCCGAACTGATCGGCGCGAAAGGCGCCGCGGTCGCGCGTCAGGTCCCGGGCCGCCGCTTCCACCAGCGCAAGATCGGCACCGGACACTTGCCCCGACACGCCGCCCGGCGCCTGCGGCACCAACACGACCTCAGCCCCAAGGGCCCGCATCATGCGCGCCCGCTCCTGCGAGTTGCCCGTGCTCATCACGGCAACAAAAGGATGGCCCAGAACCGAACAGCAGATCGCCAACCCGGTGCCCATGTTACCGGATGTCAACTCTACAACCGTCTGGCCCGGTTGCAGGTCACCGCTGGCAAGCGCCGCCTCAAGGATGGCCCGCGCGGCGCGGTCTTTTTTCGAAAACCCCGGCAGAAGATAGTCGAGCTTGGCCAGGATGCGCCCCTCGATCCCTTCTGCTGCACAAAACCGATCAAGCGCCACCAGGGGTGTGCCCCCGATGGCGTCGATGACGGATGACATCACTGTTCCTGACATCTGATTCCGTTCCGTATGACGCGGCGGCGCACCGCCCCGGCAGGTCAGCCGATGGTTTCACCGATCAACATCTGCGGTTGCGTGTCGGTGAAGTTCGGAATGTCCTCAAGCAAAGGCCCGGCCTTGCCAAGCGCCTCCTGCAAGCTGGCAGCATCCTTGAACGTGAACGTGGCAATCACGTGAAAGCTGGGCGGGGTGTCTGGTTCGCCTGCCAAACCCTTTGTCACAACGGCGGATTCCACACCCGCACCCCATGTGTCGTGCACCATGGGCATGTGGGTCGCTACATAATAGTCGTGGTCGAACTTTGTGCCGTCCACGGCTGGATACAGCACTTGAACACTCGCGCTCATTTTGGGTCTCCTCCTTGTTATGGGATCAGCCTAGGGGTCGGGCCGTTTGATTGTACAGCTTCATTTCCGATCATGGCCAAAGTCGTCCTGTCATGCATTGATGTCATGAGGGCGCAAAGGCCGCCGCTCGGCCTGCGTTTGACAGTGCGCAGAACCCGACCTTGACGAAGGCGCCAAGTTTCGTCACGTCATCCGGCAACTGACAGCGAAAGAGGTGCGGCGCCTGCTTTCGCGCAACCGTTAAGGAGAGCCTCATGATCGAAGACATCGTCATACTAAGTGGAGCCCGCACGGCCATCGGCACCTTTGGTGGCAGCCTCGCAGGCACTTCACCGATCAAGACGGCGGCGGCGGTCTCGACGGCGGCACTGGAACGCGCCGGGGTTGAGCCGGGGCAGATCGGGCACGTGGTGTTCGGACATGTGATCAACACCGAACCGCGGGACATGTACCTCAGCCGCGCCGCTGCGATGGAGGCAGGTGTGCCGGAAACGACGCCTGCCATGAACGTGAACCGCCTGTGCGGATCGGGGGCGCAGGCGATTGTCTCCGGCGTGCAGAACCTCATGCTGGGAGATGCGGATTTCGCCCTCGTCGGCGGTGCAGAGGCCATGTCGCGCGGTCCGCACATTATCCCCGACCAACGCTGGGGCGCCAAGATGGGCGACGTCAGGACGCTGGACATGATGATCGGTGCGCTGCACTGCCCCTTTGGCACGGGACACATGGGAGTGACGGCGGAGAATGTCTCTGACGAGCACCAGATCTCACGCGATGAGCAGGATGCCTTTGCGCTGGCAAGCCAGAGCCGCGCTGCGGCGGCGATCGAGGCGGGCCACTTCCGCGAACAGATCGTTCCCATCGAGGTCAAACGCAAGCGCGAGATGGTGGCGTTTGACGTTGACGAACACCCCAAGGCCACCACGCTGGAAGCGCTGGCCGGCCTGAAGACGGTGTTCAAGAAGGGCGGCACGGTCACGGCGGGCAATGCCTCTGGTATCAACGACGGCGCGGCGGCGCTGGTGCTGGCGCGCGGCGCAGCGGCGGAGCGTGCCGGTCTGACACCACGTGCCCGGGTGCTGGGTTACGCGCATGCCGGTGTACGCCCCGAGGTCATGGGCATTGGCCCTGTTCCTGCGGTTGATGCATTGCTCAAGCGTATCGACATGGACATCGACGCCTTTGACGTGATCGAGTCGAACGAGGCCTTTGCCGCGCAGGCGCTGGCGGTGAACAAGGGGCTGGGGTTGGACGCGTCGAAAGTGAACCCCAACGGTGGTGCGATTGCACTGGGCCATCCCGTGGGCGCGACCGGTGCGATCATCACCATCAAGGCCCTGCATGAGCTTGAGCGTATCGGCGGGTCCCGGGCCTTGATCACCATGTGCATCGGGGGTGGTCAGGGGATCGCGCTGGCCATCGAACGTCTGTAAGCCTTGTGGCGGGCGCGGGGATCACCCCGGGCCAACTCCGGAGGAGATGACATGCAGCCAGTGCTTGGCGGAGCGCGGTATCTGATCTTGATCGCGGTTGTGGGGTCCCTCGTCGCGGGGCTTTGCCTGCTTCTTTATGGCTTTGCGCAGGGCACCTTGCTGGTGTTGGCTCTGGTCGAGAGCGGCGAGGTCAGTCGAAAAGGCGCCAAGGCACTGGCGGTGGAGTTTATCGAGATCATCGATCTCTTTCTGATGGGGACCGTGTTCTACATCGTCAGTGTGGGGCTTTATTCCCTGTTCATCGATTCCTCCCTGAAACTGCCGGACTGGTTGCAGATCCGGACATTGGACGATCTCAAGAACAAGCTGGTCGCGGTGGTGATCGTCGTTCTTGCGGTGCTGTTCCTGGGCCAGGCAGTGACATGGGACGGCGCGCGGGACCTGATGGGCTTTGGCCTCGCCATTGCGGCGGTCATTGCCGCGCTGACATGGTTCATCAGCGTGAAGGCCAGCAAGAGCGACAAGTGACCGCGCGCCCTTTGGCGGATCGCGGATTTTGAGTATTTTTGAAACAGAGAAACCCGAAGTGGCGGGTTTGGCCGGGGTCGCGCTGCCCCCGGGCCTCAGCGCAATTCGATGGAGACGCGCCCCGCCCGGCCTTCGGCATCGATGACCGTCAATGTGGTGAAACCCGGGCCGGTCACAGAGGCATTCAGAGCCCGGCGGCGCAGGCCCGTGGCTTGTACGGCACCATCCACCAGCAGCGTGTAGGGGGCGGTTCCGCCGCGCAGCTTCACTGGGATGCTCTGGTTTTCGACGGCCAGCGTGGCGCCATCCGGGGGGAAGGTGACTTGCAGTTCCGGCACGTCTTCGCGCGGACCGAACCGTTGCAGCGGGGCAGGCAGCCGGGCGTTTGACACGATCAGCGCTTCGGGAGGTGGGGCGGGCAACGGTTCGGGCCGGGGGCTGGCGCGGCCCAACGCCTCGAACAGGGCGGGCGCTGCGAGGGCGCCGCCAAAGGCACCGGGGACCGGTGTGCCATCGGGACGGCCGATCCAGACGCCAGCCACATGTGTTCCGTTCCAACCCAGCGCCCAGGCATCCCGATGGCCATAAGATGTGCCGGTCTTGTAGGCCACGCGCCCCTTGGGACCGGCGGCAGGTGGCGGCGCGAGGTCGGACAGCATATCGCCCAGATGCCATGCGGCGGCGCGAGAGACGAGGCGCCGTTCAGGTGGTGCATCCCCATCGCCTTCGCGCCAGATCAGGGGACGTGCGACGCCGCCGTTGGCCAGCCCGGCATAGAGTTGCACCATTTCTTCGAGCGTGACCCCGACACCGCCGAGCGACAGGGCCAGCCCCGGTGTCCCGCCTTGCAGGCCCGGCTTGACCCCCGCACTTTGGAGAGCGGCCAGCAGGTGGGCAGGGCCCAGCGCCTCTGTCAGGCGCACCACGGGTATATTGAGCGAAAGCTGCAGGGCGCGCCGGACCGAAAGTTCACCACGGTAGATGCCATCAAAGTTTTCCGGTGCGTAGGCGCCGAAATGCACCGGGGTGTCGAGGATCAGCGTTTCGGGATGCGCCAGTCCGCGATCAAAGGACAGCCCGTAGACCAGCGGTTTCAGAGTGGAGCCGGGGGACCGCTGCGCGCGGGTCATATCCACGAAGCCCTGACTGGAGACAGCCGTATATCCCGCAGAGCCGACGGAGGCGAGGATCTCCCCCGTGGTGTGATTTGCAATCACGACGGCCATGGACAAACGCGGATCAAGGCCGGACATGTGGCGGCGGGTCAACGCCTCGAGGCTGCGTTGCAAGTCGCGGTCCAGCGTCAGGTCCGCGCGCAGGGCGCCTTCTGCTATGGCGCGGTCGGCCATATGGGGCGCCAATTGTGGCATGGGATGCCGGCCAAGGGGCGCCGGGTCCAACTGGTCCGAGCGCGCGGCAGACATCGGGATGACACCGGCACCGGCCATGCGCAGCAGCACGCGGTTGCGAGCCGCACGCGCGGCCTGAGGAAAACGGTCGGGGCGACGGCTTTCGGGGGCCTGTGGCAGGGAGACCAACAGAGCGGCCTCGGCAGGGGTGAGCCGCCGCGGCTCCTTCCCGAGCCAGATCAGTGAGGCCGCCCGCACGCCTTCGACATTGCCGCCATAAGGTGCAATCAGCGTGTATAGCGCAAGGATCTCATCCTTGGTCAGGCGTTGGTCCAGCGCCAGCGCGAGGCGGATCTGGCGCAGTTTGCCGCGCCATTCGCCAGTGGGCCCGCCCTCCAGCAGGCGGGCGACCTGCATGGTCAGTGTCGATGCCCCAGAGACCACGCGGCCATGCCAGATCCCCTGCGCCAGAGCCCTGAGCGAGGCGCGCGGATCGACACCGGCGTGGCGGTGGAACCGCTTGTCCTCATAGGCGATCAGCATTTCGTAGAACAGCGGATCGACCTGATCCGGCGTCACCGCCATGCGCCAGAGGCCGTCCTCGATTGTATAGGCCCGCAGCAGGTGCCCGTCGCGATCACGCACTTCGGGCGCGGTGGCATGGACCAGAACCGGGATCTCCGTCGCCGCCACCCAGTCGCGAAATCGGTCCTGCCCCCATCCCAGCGCAAAAAACGCCAGCGCCAGCACCACCAATGCAGGCGCGGGCCTAACCATGAGAGGCGGTTTCCCAAAGACCCGGATACAGCGTGACAAAGCCGTGGTCATCCACCGTCAGTTGCGTCTCGAACCCGGTTTCGGCAGCGGCATAGCGCACGCCATGGCCACGCGCACGGGTGTAGCTTTGGCTGAGGGGGCTCAGGTTCGCGCCGGGCAGCCGCAACCAGGCCGCCATGGTCGTGAGTCGTCCAACCTGCGGCAGTCGCCGCACCGGCATCAGGTTCGTCGCCGGGGTAAAGCTGAGATCCACATCCTCCGCCCCGCGCAGGGCGGGTTGCGGAGCGCCGTTGAAGCGCCAGTCGGCATCCGTCCGCTCCAGCTTCCATGCGATGGTTTCACCGGCGTGATCGCCTGTGACATCGGCGGACGTCGTGCGCCAATCCGCGTCGGTGCGCACCACGTAATCCAGCGCCGCCCAACCATGCCCGTCGCGAAAGCGCGCATGGCCCACGAGCATATAGCCGCTGTCCAGTTCCGCGAGACGGCATTTGTCATCCCCCTCGCGGTCAAGCGCACGCCAATGCGCCGTGGCCAAGGTTGTCCCGGTCATTGGCGCGCCGTCACTCAGCCACGGTCAGGGTGCCAGAGGCTGTCGTGGCGCGGTAATCCGGGCGGTACATATCCTCGACCAGCGCGGCGGGATGGTGGAACACACCCGGCGAGACGGCGCGCAATATATACGCCAGACGGATCGGGTTTGTATTGGCCCGCTGGTTGACCGCTGCAAGAAAACGATCCGACCGGAATTCTGTAAATTCAGTGTCCGACACCTCCAGCCAGTCGAGCCCGCGGATATCACCGGACCGGATCAGCGTGGGGTTGTCGATCTCCAGCCCGGCGGGCAGCGGATCGTCGATCATCAGGCGCGCGCGCGTGGTCTCGGCCGGGCGCACGGTCAGAACGGCGACCATCCGGTCCCCGGTTGCGATCTCTGTCACCGGGTCACCGGACAGGGTGAAATAGGCCCGTTCGATCGCATAGCCGTAGCCACTGGCCTGCGTTGGCCCATCCGGCACGCCCAGCGTTGTCAGCGTCACATCGGTGGGCTGGTCCGACGTGTTGGTCAGTGTGGTTGGCGCAAGCACCGCCGCCTCGATCCGCCGAACGAAGGGACCGGCCAGCGCCTCGCCGTTGAGGGCAAGGCCCGACACCGTCGGATCGGTCACCATGGCATTGGCCGCCAGCAGTGCCCAGGCCTGTTCCTGCGTTGAAAGCGCCCGGTCAACCGATGCGATGCGAGCTGTCAGCGCCTCTATGTCCACCCGGTCGGATCCGGCCTCGACCGCCAGCGACAAAAGCCCCGCGGCATCCCGAACCGGGGAGCCATAGTCACGACGATACACCTGCCCTTCCGGATCTGCCGTGGCGGCCACCCGTGCCGCGGCCAGCCCAAAGAGCGCATCCGCCCGCGGCTGGTCACCATAGCTGGCCAGTGCGGCCCCCAGATGCGCCTGCGCCATGGGCGAGCCCAGCGCGGTGGATTTTTCGTCGGCGTAGTAGCGCAGATCCCCCATTGCAGCCTCGCCTTCACGGGCGAGCACCATCAGCGCATAAGCCAGATCTTCACCGCCCGTGTCAAAGTCACCCGCATAGGCGATCTCGTTGCGGAGATTGTCCAGCGCACTGCGGAATGCAAGGTCCGGCACCGTGTAGCCCGCGGCACGGGCCCGGCTGAGGAAATCCGTGACATAGGCGTCCAGCCAGAGATTGTCGGCATAGGCGTTCCACATGCCAAAGGCACCATTGGCATTCTGTCGCGACAGCACGCGGGCAATCGACTGGTTGATGCGCAGATCGATCCGGTCGCGGTTGCCAAGGCCAAGCGGCTCCGCCAGCGATGACATGTAGAGCAGCGGCATCGCCTTGGATGTCACCTGCTCCGTACAGCCATAGGGATACTGATCCAGCGCATTCAGCAGTCCCGGCGCATCAAAGCGCGCCAGCGGACCGGCAGAGATCAGGGCAGAGGCCTTTTCCGGGCGCAGATTGGCAAAGATCTCCCGATCGAGGGTAAAGGTCTGCCCCGCCGCCAGTTGGAACCGCCGGGTCTGGCCAACAGCCGGATCATTGGCGCGCACGCCAAGTGTTAGCGATTTGGTCAGCCGCTCTCCCTCCGGTGTGGTCAGCGCCACGTTGATGTCGTGATCCCCCACAGCACCGGCGATCAGGGTGGTCGACAGGGCCGTCTTTCCACCTTCGCCGATGACCACGGAGGCCGCGACCGGCCCGAGGCTCAGGCCGTCTGTGACGATCTCCAGCGGCATTTCGCCGGATTGGCCACGGGTATGCGTGAACTCCAGCAACAAACGCGTCTCGTCCCCCGGCGCAAGAAAGCGCGGCAGCGAGGCGGAGATCACCACCGGATCGCGCACGAGGACATCCGCCTCGGCGCTGCCGACCCCATCCGCAGACCATGCCACGGCCATCAGCCGCACCGTCCCGTTGAAGTCGGGCATGTCAAATGACACTTCGGCCCGTCCATCGACCACGGTCACGGAACCGGAAAAGAAGGCCACGAGGTCCTCGGTCGGAGGCGGACTTTGCAGTTCCATTCCCGCGAACCCGTCACCACCGGAACGGATCTGCCCCATGGTGCCATCCAGCCCATTGATCAGGCGTCCATAGATGTCACGGATCTCGACCCCAAGGCGGCGCTGGCCAAAGTAGTGACCCGCCGGATCGGGGGTCTGAAAGGCTGTCAGGTTCAGGATGCCAAGATCGACGGCGGCCACGGTCACATAGGCTGTCTCCCCATCGGCGACATTGTCGATCAGCACAGAGGCGGAGAGCGGGCCGCGCGGTGCGGCTTCGGCCTTTGTCTCGATGGTGACGTTCAGACGCGCGTCGCCGGGATCGACAGCGGCATGGGTCAGGCCCAGCGCCCGCGCCGGCATCTGGCCTGCGGCCACGTCCATCGGTCGGATCACTTGCGCCGTTACGTAGACACCGGCGCCCCAGTCATCGGTCACGGGCAGGTCGAGCAGGTTCTCCCCCTCCACAAGGTCAACCGCCTGCATCGAGATCACGCGGTCCGCCAGCACACTCACCAGAGCCTTGCCCGCGTAGCGCGGCACCATGCGCAGTTGCGCCGTCTCACCCGGGGCGTAGGCCTCCTTGTTGAGCGACAACTCCAGCAGGTCGGGGGTCTCATCCGCCGTCACAGGTGCGTACCATCCAGCGGAAAACGCCGTGGACGCTGCGAGATAGGCGCCATCTGTGCGCTCGACCACCACCTCATAGCGGCCCCAGTCGACCTCTGCGGCAATTGCCAGCGGTGCAGCGCCAAGGGCCCCGGTGCCGCGCGCCACGGTGGTACGAGTGGTCACCGGTTCCCAGTTCCACTGGCCGTACTCCTGATACCACTGATAGCGGGTGCGCAGACGGTTCACCGTCCAGGCGACCTCCATCTCGGCCGGTTGCAGATCCGCGCCAAGGGCGATCACGTCAAAACGCGCTTCGCTTTGCTCCGCAAAGCTGTCTGCGGCAGGCTTGATGCCGATCATGGGCGATGGCGGGGTCACGTCACGGCTGATCCGGCGCTCTACCGGGCGGCCAGAGGCCTCTGCCAAACGCAGGGTGACATCCGCACGCATCGGGCGGCCCTGCGCGTCAAGTTCGGGCAATGGCAGGGTCAGCTGGGCCTTGCCATCGGCATCCGTGACGAGATCCGCGTCAAAGCTGTTGGTGCGATAATCCGCAGGTTCGTCATGGCGCCCGAACCGGTAGCCCGGAAAGGCGGCCAGCGTTGTCCGGGTGGACAGCCGCAACTCTCCTTCGATGCTGAGATCAGCGCCCGGCGCGCCAAAGAGGTAACGTGCCGAGACATCCAGAAGGGGCGGCGACAGCGGCGAAATCGCGCCATCCGGCAGGCCAAGATCGAAATCGATGCGCTCCGGGACAAAATCCTCGACCAGCAGGCTGGTGCTGCTGAGAGCGGCCTGTTTCGGATCGGCAAAGATCTCCAGCTGCCAGGTGCCGCGCGGCACGGAGGGCGCAAGCGGCATGGAAAAGACATGACCGCCCGCCTGCCCCCCATCCGAGACGTGGCGCGCGTATTCCACCCCGTCGGGACGGGTCAGCACCGCTGTCACGGGCACACCGTCGGTGGCATCGGCCCGGGCATCGCGCAACAGGGTCGTCGCATGGATCACTTCGCCCGCGCGGTAGGCACCGCGATCCGTCGCAAGGAAAGCGTCGATTGGCCCGGCAGGCGCACGGCCCGCGACACCGCGATCAGACAGGTCAAAGGCCGGGTCGGTCAGCGACAGAAAGGCCAGATCCTCTGCCCCCCGCTTTGCCATCACCAGAGCCGGGGCGCTGCCGCCCGCCCCACGCAAAAGGCCCGGCGCAAACCGCGCCACACCCTCGGCGTCGGTCTGAACGGTCGCCAGAACACGGTTGGCCTGCGCCACCAGCGACACATCCAGCCCGGCGATCGGTCCGGCGCTGGTCAGGTCGCGGGCAAAGACGGTCAGCCCGTCATTGCCCTGCAAGGTCGTCATGCCGATGTCAGACAGCAGGAACCACTGCGTGGCGCGCTGCTCGTCGTCGGTGGGCACCACGGCGGTCAGCGCATAGATCCCGGCGGGCAGCTCGGCCACCACTTCGCCCATCGGCAGTCGTGTGGTCATGCCAATGTTCAGATCGTTCTGCGTCACACCTGTGCCGCGCCAGACCTCTTCGCCAATGGTTTCGGAAAAGTAATCCTCGTCATACAGACCGAGCGGCCGACCGAAGTAATCGTTCTGCAGGGACTGGATCAGATTGCGGTCCGACACGCGATGCAGCACCAGATCAACCTCGTCGAGGTTCACGGTTTCGATCGGCAATCCGGCCTCCGCAGAACGGGGCAGCACATAAGACCGTCCGGGGAACCCGACCGAAGGCGAGCGGTCGCGCACATAGGCCGTGATCGGCACGTCCCGGATCAGCTCTTCGCCGCTTTGGGCGGGCAGACCGGCGCGAAAGGTGACGGTATGGCGCGACCCATGGGTGACGCCGGACACACAGATCCGCGTGTCGTCCGCTTGCACCGCGAGGCGCGGATCGGCGAGCTTTACATAGGGGGTATAGTCTTGCCCGGCGCGCACCAGCGGCTCATTGAATTCCGCGCAGATGCGGGGGTTGGCACTATCTGCCTCAACCGTATGTTCGATGATGCGAAAGCCGTATTTGCCAATGGCGTCATCCAGCAACTCGGTCACTTCGGCGCGGTTGCCAAGGGTCTCGGCGTAACGCAGCGCCGGGATCATGTCCCTGCCGCGGCCTTCGCGCTCCAATGCGCGGGCGAGATCGACCAGAGCGGTGATCTGCTGCGCGGGGGAGTCTGCCCGCAGCGCCGCGTTGATCGCCGCATAAAGCGCCCGCGTGCGGTAGCGCGTGCGGTCCCCGCCTTCGACTGTCTGCGAGAATTCTGCGGACCATTCGCCGTATTGTAGCCAGAGCGCCGCGGAATCCTCTTGTGCGAGTGCCGCACCCGTCCAATGCACCGCATCCCGCAGGGTGCCACCAGTGCGCGCGCTTGTGGCCGCATCAAGCAACGCCTCGACCGTCCATTGCCCACCACCGTGCCGCAGACCGAGGTCCTCTGCCTCTTTCCGGGCGCGGTCCAGATCACCGGGTCGCAAGAAGGTCAGCGCTGCAAAATTGCGCTGTGCGCGCGCCTGCATATCCGCCTCTGTCCGCACCAACCGCGCAGAGATCGCCCCGTCATAAGGCGTGCGGTCGGTGACATCGGACTTTGGAAAACAGGAATTGTTCCGCGTGTTGAACGTGAAGGCCGTGCAATCCGGCGTGTTCAGACAGGCCCGCTGACAAGCGTTCAGCGTTGTATCAAACAGAGACTGCAGGTCAGATCCTGCAAAATCCATGTCCCGCGTGACGACGAACCGGCTGTCCGGCACGACATCTTGCGCCAAGGCCGGGATCACGCCAAGGAGCCCCGCGATCAGGGACACTTTCAGGGTCAGAACCAAACGCCGCATCAAAAGCTCCTTTCAGGTCAATCCCCTCTAACTGCCACGCGCCCCGTTTCAAAACAAGGGTCCAGCGGGTCGGGTTTACCCCACCGCTGCGCGGGACAGCCGGAGACCGGTCAACGTTTGTCATGAATCTCTTAAGCGGATCTCAACTCCCGCTGGGCAAGAGTGCCCGAGGACTCGGAGGACGTGTGTATGGATCTGGCCGACCGTTTGGCCGATGAAAGACGTGCGCGACTGGCGGCGGAACGTCTGCTTGAGCTCAAGCAAAAAGAGCTGTTCGAGGCGAACCGCCGTCTCGGGGACCATGCGCTCAAGCTCAGCCACGAGGTCCGGGAAACCCGCACTCAGGTCAAGGAAGTCCGCGACCAGCACCGGCAAGTGGTGCAGGAACTTGGCGAAGCCACCGAAAAGATCGAAGTGGTCACCGAACAGCTCTGGTCCGCCATGGAAACCGTGCGCGACGGCTTTGCCATGTTCGACGCGCAGGGGCGGCTGGAACTGGCAAACCCCGCATATCTCGACTCTTTCGAGGGATTGGAAGCTGTTGCGCCCGGGGTGCCTTACGCCGAAATCGTCGCCATCATGGTCGAGGAAGGGATCGTCGACACCCAGGGAGAGGATCCAAAGGGCTGGCAACTGAGGATGTTGTCGCGCTGGACCCAGACACCGATTCCCAACGAAACCCTCCGTCTGTGGAACGGCCGCTTCGTCAAGGTGCGGGACCGACATTTGCCCGATGGCGGCGTGGTGTCCTTGTGCGTCGACATCACCGATCTGATGCGTATGTGGTCGGCTGTTCAGGAACTGCCCGACGGCTTTGTCATGTTCGATTCGGACGACCGGCTGCTGATGTGCAACCAACCCTTCCGGGACTACTACAAGGGCAGCGCGGAAATCATGGAGCGCGGCGTCAGCTTTGAAGAGCTTCTCCGCCACGGTCTGAAGATCGGTCAATACCCCGAGGCGAAGGGACAGGAAGAAACCTGGCTTGAGGACCGTCTCACCGCGCATCGTTCGGGCGAAGCCGAACGCGAGACC
The DNA here is from genome assembly GCA_042088665.1 of Sagittula sp. GTDB lineage: Bacteria > Pseudomonadota > Alphaproteobacteria > Rhodobacterales > Rhodobacteraceae > JBELMB01. The sequence continues at coordinate 2,255 of JBELMB010000016.1, read as the reverse complement.
CAGCTGCCCGATGGTCGCTGGCTGCGCGTCCTCGAGCGGGAAACCAGCGATGGCGGTCGCGTCGGCCTGCGCGTCGATATCAGCCGGATGAAGGAAGACCAGCTGAACCTGAAAGAGGCGACAATCCGGGCAGAGGCCGCCAACCGCGCCAAATCCGCTTTTCTCGCCAATATGTCCCACGAGATCCGGACCCCGATGAACGGCGTGGTGGGCATGGCCGACCTGATGATGGACACGGAACTCGACGAAGAGCAGGAACTCTACGTCAGCACGATCCGCAGCTCTGGCGAGGCGCTGCTTGTGATCATCAACGACATCCTCGACTATTCCAAGATCGAGGCCGACAAGCTGCAACTGCACCCCGAACCCTTCGATCTGGAACGGGCCATCCATGAGGTGGTGATGTTGCTGCAACCCAATGCGCGCGACAAGGACATCGCGCTCCTGGTCGATTACGACATGTTCCTGCCCACCACTTTTGTCGGCGATCCCGGGCGTATCCGCCAGATCCTGACCAACCTGCTGGGCAACGCGGTAAAATTCACCGTACAGGGCCACGTCCTCGTGCGCGTGGTCGGCATGGTCGAAGATGACGGTTCAACGGCCATCCACCTGACGGTGGAGGACACCGGCATCGGCATCCCGGCCGACAAGGTCGACCACGTCTTTGGGGAATTCAATCAGGTCGAGGACGAACGCAACCGCAAGTTCGAGGGCACCGGTCTTGGCCTGGCCATCTCTCGCCGCCTCGTCGAGATGATGGGAGGCGAGGTCTGGGTCGAATCCGAACTTGGCAAAGGCAGCTGCTTTGGCCTGCGTATCATCCTGCCCGCAGATGAGCCGGTGATTTACGAAACCGCGCATTTGCCGCCGCATCTGAAACGGGTGCTGGTCGTGGACGACAACAGCCCCAACCGCACGATCCTGACAAAGCAGCTGTCACTTCTCGGGTTGCAGATCGACTTTGCCAGCACCGGGTCAGAGGCCATCGACCGGTTGGAAAACCTGCCCGACCTCGTGATGGTGGAACATGATCTGCCTGACATGACCGGCCTCGAACTGGCCCGGTCCGTGCTCAAGACCCCGCGCGAGGTGCCGGTGGTCCTGCTTTCGGACAACCCGGGGCAGATGGCGCTCAAGCCATCCGACAAGGTGACCGCCGTGCTGCAAAAGCCGGTGCCGCGGCGGACGCTGTTTACCGCATTGTCCAAGGTCAAAGCCGCGCGCAACCATACCCCGCCACCTCCCCCGGTGGCGATTGAGGGCGGCGCGCCCTCTGCCCAGACGGTTGCGCCCCCCGCCTCACCCGGGGACGACGGCCTTCTGGATGTGCTGGTTGCCGAGGACAACAAGACAAACCAGCTGGTGTTCGGAAAGATGGCCAAGAATTTCCCGGTCAAACTGCGGTTTGCCAACAACGGGATCGAGGCGGTCGACAGTTTTCAGGAAAGGCGGCCCGATATCATATTCATGGACATCTCCATGCCGCGGATGGACGGCAAGCAGGCCACCCGAGAAATTCGCCGCCTCGAGGACAGTGCTGATCCCGTGCCGATCATCGCCGTGACCGCGCACGCCATGTCAGGCGACAGGGAGAGCATCCTTGAAGCCGGGCTGACCGACTACCTCACAAAACCCCTGCGCAAGGCCGAGCTGGGTGCCAAGATCGAACACTATGGCGCCGCTCTCCTGCAGGCGCGACGCCCCGCTGCGGAATGAGGTTTCAGGCCGCCGCGGCCTCTGCCGGACGGACAAAGACAGGCTTGTCCGGCGTCGACTGCCCGGGCTGATAGCGGTAACCCCCAATGTCGAAATCCGACAGACCCTCTGCCGAGGTCAAGCGATTTTGCACGACAAAGCGCGCCATGGCCCCACGTGCGCGCTTGGCAAAGAAGCTGACAATCTTCGGACCGCCGGGTTTGTCTTCCATGAAGACCGGCGTGATCACCCGCAATTTGAGAGCCCGCGCCGGAACCGCGCCGAAATACTCCTGGCTGGCGCAATTGATCAGCGTATAGGTGCCCATCGCCTCTGCCTGCGCATTCAGTGCCTTGGCAATGTCGTCACGCCAATAGTCATACAGCGATGAGCCGCGCCGCGTTTTCAACCGCGACCCCATCTCCAGCCGGTAGGCCTGGATCCCGTCGCGGGGGCGCAACACCCCGTAAAGCCCCGAAAGGATGCGCAAATGGTCCTGCGCCCAATCCAACTCGGCCGCGTCGAGGCTGCCCGCTTCCAATCCCTGATAGGTGTCG
>JBELMB010000158.1:0-11759 GCA_042088665.1 Sagittula sp. | reverse complement strand
GGTCTCGCCCATGCGGTCGGGCCCATGCAGGACCAGCCCCATGGCAATGCCCTTGTCCAGAGTGGGCGAGTAATAGGTCGAGGTCACGCGCCCTTCGGTGTTGCGCTGGCCGTTGGCGTTGCGGCCCATGGCCACCGCATAGGCGCCTTCGGGCAGGACCGAGCCATCCAGCGTCTCAAGCCCGACCAGCTTCCAGCGGTTTGGATCGGTCATGAAACTGCGGGCCTGCGCGCGTTTGCCAAGGTAGTCGGTCTTTTTCTTGGAGATCGCCCAATGCAGGCCCAGATCCTGCGGAATGACCGTGCCGTCGGTCTCATCCCCGATCATGATAAAGCCCTTTTCGGCGCGCATCACATGCAGCGCCTCGGTGCCGTAAGGGGTGATGTTCCACTCTGCCCCGGCCGCAACCAGCGCGTCCCAGAAGGCCCGGCCCTGGCTGGCTGGCACGGCGATTTCATAGCTCAACTCGCCCGAGAAGGAGATCCGGTAGGCCCGCACGGGAAAACCGCCCAACTGGCCATCGGCCCATGTCATGAAGGGCAGCGCCTCTGCGCTGACATCCATGCCACCCAGCTTTTCCAACAGCTTGCGGGCATTGGGGCCGACCACGGCGATCTGCGCGAGCGCTTCGGTGATATTGGCCGTATAGACCTGCCAGTCCCACCATTCGGTCTGCAGCCATTCCTCCATATGGGCGTGGATACGGTCCGCCCCGCCGGTGGTGGTGTGGCACAACCACGTGTTTTCATCGATGCGGGCCACAACGCCGTCATCGCTGAGAAAGCCGTTCTCCGAACACATCAACCCATAGCGGCAGCGCCCGATTTTGAGCGTCGACATCATGTTGGTATACATCATGTCAAGGAACCTGCCCGCATCCGGCCCCTTGACGATGATCTTCCCGAGCGTCGAGGCATCCAGCAGTCCGAGGCTGCTGCGGGTGGCGTTGATCTCCCGGGTGACGGCGGCGTGCAGGTTTTCGCCCTGTTGGAGATAGGCATAGGGGCGGCGCCAGTGGCCGACCGGCTCCCAATGGGCGCCATGTGCCTCGTGCCAGGCGTGGATCGGCGTCCGGCGCAGCGGCTGAAAGATCTCCCCGCGCGCCTCGCCGCCAATGGCCCCCATGGAAATGGGCGTATAAGGCGGGCGGAAGGTGGTTGTGCCCACGTTCGGGATCTCTGCGCCAAGCGCCCCGGCCAACGTCGCCAGACCGTTGATATTGCTCAGTTTGCCCTGATCCGTGGCCATGCCGAGCGTGGTATAGCGCTTGGTGTGCTCGACGCTTTCATAGCCCTCGCGGGCGGCGAGTTGCACGTCAGAGACCTTGACGTCGTTCTGGTAGTCCAGCCATGCCTTGGCCTTCAGGTCGCTGCGCGCGTTTTCCGGCATCAGCCAGATCGGCTGTGAGGGCGCCTCTTCGGCGCTGGTCGCTGTGGGCGCGGCAATCTCGGCAAGCGCCTCACCCTCGGCGGCCGTTTTGGCGGCGGCGGCCCCGACACGCGTGGCGTCGGACAGGATATCCGCCAACCCCAGGTGCCCATTGGCCGCGCCTGCGCAGGCCACAAAGGGCGCGCCGTCATGGCCGGTAGGCGCGCGCTCTGCCGTGGGACGGAAAAACGACTGCGCCGCATCCCAGGTCAGCTTGCCCCCGCAATGGGACCACAAATGAACCACGGGCGACCAGCCGCCCGACATGGCCACCGCGTCGCAGGCCACCTCTTCGAGCATGGCCCCCGCGCCGGTCTGGGCGCAGATCTCGACCCCGGTGACGCGCTTGCCCCCCGTCACTCTGGAAATGGCGCGGCCCATCTCGACCCGGATGCCGGCATCGCGCGCCGCCTGCATCAGCGCGCCTCCGCCAGCGGCGCGGGCGTCGACGATCATCGGCACCTCAAGCCCTGCCTGTTGCAAGACCAGCGCCGTGCGATAGGCGTCGTCGTTGTTGGTCACGACAACCGTGCGCTGGCCGGGCGCAACCGCGTGGTTGACCACGTAGTCCCGCACCGCGGAGGCCAGCATGACGCCGGGAATATCGTTGCCGGAAAAGGACAAGGGACGCTCGATCGCGCCGGTGGCGGTGATCACCTGACCGGCACGGATGCGCCACAGGCGATGCCGCGGCCCGGGCATCTGCGGCACATGATCGGTCAGCCGCTCATAGCCCAGCACATAGCCGTGGTCATAGACCCCAGCGCCCATGCAGCGGCGGCGCATCCGGACATTGGGCATGGCCTGCAAGGCCTGCACGGTCGCGTCCACCCATTCACCGGGAGCCGCGCCGTCGATCTCGCCCCCATCCACCGGAGCGCGCCCGCCCCAATGGGCCTCCTGCTCCAGCACCAGCACCTTGACGCCGGTCTGCGCCGCGGCACGCGCCGCTTGAAGCCCCGCAACGCCGCCACCGATCACCACCACATCCACAAAAGCGTAGAAATGTTCATAGGTGTCGGGGTCGCGCGTCTCCGGGTCCGGAGCCTTGCCCAGCCCCGCCGACTGGCGAATGAATGGCTCGTAGAGGTGCTTCCAGAAGGGGCGCGGGTGGATGAACATCTTGTAATAGAAGCCCGCCGTCAGGAATTTGCCGAACAGGCCGTTCAGCGCGCCGATGTCATACTCAAGGCTCGGCCAGTGGTTTTGCGAGGTGGCGGTCAGCCCCTCGAAAAGCTCCGTCGTGGTGGCGCGCTGGTTGGGCTCGTGGCGCAGACCTTCGCCAAGGTTGACGAGGGCGTTGGGCTCTTCGGCACCTGAGGCCACGATGCCGCGCGGACGGTGATACTTGAAACTCCGGCCCACCAGCATCTGGTCGTTGGCCAGCAGAGCCGAGGCCAGCGTGTCGCCTGCCACCCCCGTGAAGGTCTGGCCGTTGAAAGTGAACGCACGCGGGGCTGCACGGTCGATCAGACGACCGCCAGCGGGGAGACGGGTGCTCATGCGGCAGCCTCCTTCATCTCGAAACCATAATGGGTCTTGATCTGGGCCAGAACCTCTTCGCGGGTCTCGGCAATGTAGCGCCACGGCAGGCGCAGCGCGCCCGCGTGGCCATGTTCGGTGTTCTCATAGTCGAAGGCCGGTGCGCCCGTGCGCGGATCCGCGATCAACCCACGCAGATCGGCGCGGGCGATGACAGAGCGCATCAGTACGCAGATCTCGACCCGATCCACGTAGAGCGTCAGCGGTTGGCGCGAACGCCGCAGGCTTTGAACTTGCAGCGCGAGGATCGGCAGCACGATGGCGATCACGATCATGTTCAGCGTGTCAAAGCCGTGTCGCGCCGCAAGATACAGGATGACCGCCAGCGACAGACCGGACACCGCCACGTTGCGCATCAACCGGCGCGCGGTGTCTGCGTCGCGCGTGGCGGCAAAGAGCGGCGCTTCGCTCACGCCGGACCCTCATTTGTCGCGGGTGCCGCACTGTCCTGCAGATCACGCCAGACCCAGCCCGGGCGCTTGGCCGAGATCGCATCGAGCAGGTCCTGAGGCGGGCGCAGTGTCTGCGCGGGATAGGTGCCAAAGACCTCCAGCGTCACGGTGCAGCGCGCCGCATGGAACCATTTTCCACAGCCGTTGACATGGCGCCACCGCTCGAAATGCACGCCCTTGGGGTTTTCGCGCCGAAAGAGATAGCCCTCGAAGGCATCATCGTCACTGTCAGGACCAAAGCGCGTCAGATGCGCCTCGCCACCCGCGTGCAGCTCGGTTTCCTCGGCCCGCACGCCGCAATAGGGACATTCAAGAATGAGCATCAGCGCCCCTCCCCAGTCGGAAGCCGGAAACTTTCAAAGTTTCCGGTCCGTTTTCTTTGAAAGAAAACGGCACCCGTTCCATGCTTTCCATCAATGGGCCACCCCCGCCGCGACGCTCTCGTCGATGAACTTGCCTTCGCGAAAGCGCCACATGTCGAACTCTTGCGTCAGTGGGGACTCGCCCCGCGCGATCAATTCGGCAAAGCCCCAGCCCGAGCCCGGGATAGCCTTGAATCCGCCCGTGCCCCAGCCGCAATTGATAAAGCACCCCTCAAGAGGTGTTTTCGACAGGATCGGCGACCGGTCACCCGTCATGTCCACGATCCCGCCCCACCAGCGCAGCATCTTCAGGCGCGAGAGCATCGGAAAGGTCTCGATCAGGGCGCGCACGGTTTCCTCCACATGGTGGAAAGACCCGCGCTGGGTGTAGTTGTTGTAGCCGTCCGCGCCGCCGCCGATGACCATTTCGCCCTTGTCGGACTGGCTCATGTAGCCGTGCACCGTGTTGGCCATGACGACGCAGTCCATGATCGGCTTGATCGGCTCAGACACCAGCGCCTGCAGCGCCACGGATTCGATCGGCAAACGAAAGCCCGCCATCTCGGCCAGCACGCCAGAGTGGCCCGCCACAACGACGCCCAGCTTCTCGCAGGAGATGTCGCCTTTTGTCGTCGACACACCGGTCACGCGGCCATTCTCACGGGAGACGCCGGTGACTTCGCATTGCTGGATGATGTCCATGCCCATCGCAGAACAGGCCCTCGCATAGCCCCAGGCCACCGCATCGTGGCGCGCGGTGCCGCCGCGGGCTTGCCAGAGCCCACCCAGAACCGGATACCGCGGCCCGGCGAGGTTGATGATCGGCACGATCTCCTTGACTTGCTGGGGCGAGATGAACTCCGTCTCGACCCCTTGCAGGGCATTGGCGTGGGCGGTGCGCTTGTAGCCGCGCACCTCGTGCTCGGTCTGGGCCAGCATGATCACGCCACGGGGGCTGAACATCACGTTGTAGTTCAGGTCCTGGCTCAGCGTTTCATACAGCGACCGCGCCTTTTCGTAAATCGCGGCAGACGGATCCTGCAAATAGTTCGACCGGATGATCGTCGTGTTGCGTCCGGTGTTGCCCCCGCCAAGCCAGCCCTTCTCGATCACCGCCACATTGGTGATGCCGAAATTCTTGCCGAGGTAATAGGCTGTTGCCAGCCCGTGCCCCCCGGCGCCCACGATGATCACATCGTAGCGCTTTTTCGGTTGGGCATTGCGCCACGCGCGGTCCCAGCCCTTGTGGCCGGTCATCAGGGCTTCGCGGGCGATGGCAAAGGCAGAGTATCTTTTCATGGATCTCGATTCCGGCTGAGCTGGATCATGTGATGCCCAAAATCCCCAAACCGGGGCGCGATGCAACCGTCACTCTAGTGTTCAGTTGCGACATGGCGCACCGCCGCGGCCTTTTGCCCTTTTGTGCGCCACGCTCTGGCCTTAGATCAAGGGTAGACCAAGGGGAGTTCACATGGTTTTCTGGATCCTGACCGGCGCAATGACGCTGTTACTGGCGCTGGCCCTCGCATGGTCCGTGCTTCGCGGCAAACGCGAAACCGGTCCGGCAGAGGCCTATGACCTTCAGGTGTACCGCGACCAGCTGAAGGAAGTGGCCGCCGACGCAGAGCGTGGCAAGATCGACCCGGAAGAGGCGCAGCGCCTCAAGCTGGAGATTTCGCGCCGTCTGCTGACCGCCGACGCCAAGATCCAGGCCGATGCCGCCGGTGACGGCCAGCCGCGCGTGGCCAGCTATCTCGTCGCCGGTCTCGTGTCTGCGGTCGTCCTCGTGGGCGGGTTCGGCTTTTACCTGTCGCTTGGCAATCCGGGGCGCGAGGATCTTCCGCTTCAGGCGCGGATCAATGCCGCGGCGGAATTGCTGGCCAACCGCCCCGGTCAGGGCGAGATGGAAGCGCGCATTCCCGCCCAGCCCCCGGTCGATGTGCCGGAGGATTATCTGGCCAATGTCACGCAACTTCGCCAGATCATGGCGGATCGTCCCGACGACCAGCGCGGCTTGGCCTTGCTGGCGCGCACCGAAGGGGCGCTTGGCAACCACATCGCGGCCCATGAGGCGCTGGCGCTCCTGATCGCTGCCAAGGGCGAGGCAGCCACCGCGGTGGACTATGCCGATTACGCCGACATGATGATCCTGGCCGCAGGCGGCTACGTCTCCCCCGAGGCGCAAGCCGCGCTTAAAGAGGCCTTGGCCCGCGACCCGCAGAACGGCGTGGCACGCTATTACGGCGGGCTGCTCATGGCGCAGACGGGCCGCCCCGACCTTGGATACAACATGTGGCGGCGCCTCTTGCGCGACAGCCCCCCCGACGCGGTCTGGCTGCCGCCCCTGCGCGCGCAGATCGAGGAACTGGCCTGGCTCGCGGGCGACACCCGGTTCGAGTTGCCACCCGAGGCCGAGGCCGAGGCAGGCCCCGTCCCGCGCGGCCCGACCGAAGACGACATGGCCGCAGCGGCGGAGATGACCCCCGAAGAACGCATGGAGATGATCCGCGGCATGGTGAACGGTCTCTCTGACCGACTCGCCACCGGTGGCGGCCCGCCCGAAGACTGGGCCCGCCTGATCACCGCCTTGACCGTTCTTGGCCAGCGTGACCAGGCCGGAGCCATCCTGACCGAGGCTCAGACCGTCTTTGCCGAGAATGCCGAGGCCCTGACCATCCTGCGCGCCGCGGCCGAACGCGCGGGGCTCGACGGCGGCTGAGGCGCCAAGCGCCCCCTGCGCCGAGGCGCGCTTTTGCGACAGGAGGGGGTGGATCAGACCGGTGGGCGCCCATCCAAGTGTGGTTGACCCCGAGGAGGATTGCGGCGCGGTGCCCTCGAACGGCACGAGAGGCAGGGCCCGCTTGGCGGGACGTGGCGGGACGTGGCGGGCGCGGGCTTTGGCACAGCCTTGCCCCCCGCTGAAACGGGATCCCACCCGGTCCCGACTTGACCGGTCCATGTCCCGACACGCGCCCAAACACGCACCTAGACACGCGCGTGACGGCTTGACTCGACAGGGCAAACACCGCAGCCACGCATGGCAACACAGCCGGGGCACAAGACCATGATCCATGACGACATCGGTGAATTTGCCGCCACCCTGCCCCGCGCCGGGGCTCTGGCCGGGCTGGATCTGGGCACCAAGACCATCGGCGTCGCGGTGTCAGACGGCCTGCGCAGCGTCGCCACGCCCCTCGAAACCGTCCGGCGCAAGAAATTCACGCTGGATGCCGCGCGTCTGCAGAGCCTGTTGTCGGAACGCGACATCTGCGGTCTGGTCCTCGGCCTGCCCCGCAACATGGACGGCTCTGAAGGGCCACGCTGTCAGGCCACACGCGCCTTCGCCCGCAACTTTGCCGCGATCTGGGAAGGGCCGATTGGCTTTTGGGATGAGCGTCTCTCGACCGTTGCAGCAGAAAAAGCACTTCTGGAAGCAGATACGACACGAAAACGTCGCGCAGAGGTCATAGATCACGTCGCCGCTTCCTATATCCTGCAAGGAGCGCTCGACCGTTTGCAGAATTTGCGCAACGAAAGCGGGCATTAGCACTTGGGTGGTAAGCGATGTCGCAAACCCCCATCGGGATGGAACGCAAAAGACGGCGGCAAGTGGATGAAAGACGACACCTGGCTACGTGACGAAATCGAAAGCCCATGCGTGAATATCTGCGTGGTGCACCCCGCGTCGGGTCTGTGCACCGGCTGTCTGCGGACGATCGACGAGATCACGCAGTGGTCGCGCATGACGCCGGAGTCCCGCAGCACTCTGATGGCCGAACTGCCCGAACGCGCCGGTGCCTTGAAAATGCGCCGCGGCGGGCGGGCGGCGCGCTTGCGTCAGGGCTAGGCGCGCCTCGTCTCAGCGTCCGGGACGCTGGTGCGTACCACTGCCTTTCCTTTGCGACTTCGGGTTCCTTGCATCTCGGGCGCGATGCGCGGCCCTCCTCGGGCTGACGTCAGCCCGGGCTATGATCTCTCCGTTTGACGACCTGCCAAGACAAGCGCGTGTTGCAACGCGCGTCGCCCTTTTGCTTGAGCCATGAAGACGCCTTTGGCTGTCTCAATCCGGCCCGGGCGAATGCCGGCTGAGAACCCGGTGTTCCATCAAAGGCGCCAAGCAATGCGGAAACGCAGGAACGCCCCGACTTACCCGTCCCCGCATCGCGCCGACACACGAAAAGGGGCAGCTCACCATGTGGTGCCCTGCCCCCTTTGCGCCGTCCAGCGCCCGTCACGCGCCTGTAAACCTCAGGCCGTCAGCACCATCACATTCGACAGGCTGAAGCCACCGGCGACACCGCCCGTGATCCGCGCCAGCGTGGCCTCATCGCCGTTACTGTCTGTGATGGTCAAGAGCGCATCACCGGTCACAGGATCCGCCGTCACGCTCAGGTCAGAGCTGTCCTGACCGGGCGCCAGCATCACTTCGAGGACATCTGCCTCGGCGCCGGTATAGGTGAAATCCGCCACCGTCAGGCCGAATTGCGGCATGTTGGTCGTGGCTTCCGGTGTTGCATCGACCACGAAGACATCTGCGCCAGCGCCGCCATAGGCCACGTCATTTCCGGGCCCGCCAAGGATCTGGTCCGCGCCCTCGCCGCCACGCAGGATGTCATTGCCGCTGCCGCCGTCGAGCGTGTCGTCACCGGCACCCCCCTCCAGCGAATCCGCGCTGATGCCGCCGCTCAGCATATCCGCACCGGCCTCACCAAGAAGCGTGTCTGCACCGCCATTGCCCATCAGGGTGTCGTCGCCCTCGCCACCCGAAGCCAGATCCGCACCGCTGGGACCCGTGTCCAGCACATCGTTGCCGGTTCCGCCGGTCATCGTGTCATTGCCGAACCCGCCGGTGAGGCTGTCGTCGCCCGCGCCCCCGTCCATGACCTGCGCACCAGACCCGCCAGCGCTATAGGTGTTGACGAAGATCAGGTCGTTGCCGTCGCCGCCGTTCAGCGTGTGATCGCCGTTCTCGCCACGGATCAAGTCATCACCCGCGCCGCCATCCACGCTGTCGGACCCGAGGTTTGCATAGAGACTGTCGTCATCCGCACCGCCCAGCAGCGTGTCGCTGCCTTCTTGACCATAGAGCGAGTCCGCACCGGCACCGCCATCCAGCGAATCCGCGCCGGTTCCCCCAAGCAGAAGATCGGGACCGTCGCCGCCCAGCAGGGTGTCATCGCCCGCGTCGCCCGACAGTTTGTCGTTGTTCGGGCCACCGTCGAGGCGGTCGTCGCCCTCTCCGCCGCGCAACACATCCTCGCCGAGGTTGCCGTTCAGGCTGTCGTTGCCCGCTTCGCCGCGCAGGGTGTCATCGCCGGAATTGCCCGAGCCGACGTCATCGCCTTCGCCAAGGTACAGCAGGTCATCGCCCCGCGCCCCGTTCACCGTGTCGTCGCCGGCGCCACCATCCACCGTGTCATTGCCATCGCCCGCATCGACAAGGTCATCACCCCCAAGGGCCTGCGCGCTCTCGCTCTGCGCGGTCAGCGTGACCGTGTCGTCGGTTTCGCCAAAGGTCATCGAGACCGGATCCGTGCCGGGATTTTCGTTCGGGATCGTCGGCGGTTCGGGGCTGGAATCCACCGGGTCAACCGGCGTCTCATCCACCGGCGGAGAACTGTCCCCGCTGTCCTCATCGTCATCTGATCCGAAATCCAGCAACCCGACCAGCGCCAGCAGGGTCAACGTCCCAAAAGCCCAAAGCATAACACTCTCCTTAAAACGGCGAGTCAGACCGTAGTGAGCGCCACAATTTTTACAAATTGTTTAGTTTTTGGGCTGGTTTTCGTGGATGATTCTTGGGAATCGGTCGAACTGTTCCCAAATTCATGGAGGATACGGTTGCTTTGTGGTTCTGGTGTTAACCCCTGAGGCGACCGTAATGATGAAGATGTGAACGAGTCGCGGCCCCGCAGAGGCTCCGGCCCCTCCCTCCGGAGTCCCTTTGCGGTGTGTGTGGGCCGGTTTCTTTACGGCAGACCCTGCGAGGCTCCCTGACAGGTCTTCTGTAAAAGGTGCGTTCAGGCCGCGGGCAGCGCCTGAAGCATGACATCATCGCGGGTCACGGCGCAGGTCAGACAAGCACTGGCCACGACACTGTCCCCTACCAGCGCGCGCACGTGGTACACCTCACCACTGTGATCGATGGCGATGCGCGCCTGTTTCAGATCCGAAGGCGCAAGCTGGAACAGCACCACATCTTCGCCCGAAACGAAGTCTTGCAATGTCATTTCCCCCTCTTGCGCCTGCTCTGTCTCCCATTGCGATGGTTCAGCCGCGGCACTGGCCCCGGGATTGCCGGAGGGCGTCCCATCGCGGGCAGCGCCGGCGTCCATTGTGTATAGCTGCCCCATGGGGCCATCCGCCGAAGACGAAAGCGCCTTGGACGTCCGCTTTGACAAGGCTTTGGGATGGAAGGCGAGGAAGGACACCCGCGCCATGGGTCTTGCCAGCGCTTCGGTGGAAGGATCCAGGTCCGGTCCGGTGTCAGCCCCTTGGTTCGTTGCCACGGTCGTTGCCGAGTTCGTTCCCAAGGGCGGCTGCGACGTGACGGTTGCCCGCTCGGTTGCCCCGTGTGTGGCCCCGTCTGTTGCCCCTTCCGCGGAGGGCGCCACGGCCGCCGCGTCATGCAGGGACGTTGTCGCACCGGACATCCCGCCCGTTGACCCGCAGGCGGTGATCGGCACCGTGTCCCCCACCAAGGTGGACATCATGGGCGCGTCATCCCTGCGCCCCGCCATGAAAGAGGTGATTTCGCCCGAGCGCTCAACGCCCACGGCCTGCCCCGTCGCAGCCCCGGCAACCTGTGCCATCGCTTGACCCACGGCAGGCGCGGAGAAATGCGCAACCACTTGGCCAGAGACCACGCTCTGCGCCAAACGCTTTGCGTCCTGTGCCGCGCGCAGCGCCTCCGACCGTTGCGCGGCCCGCGCGGCGCCTTCTTTCAGGTGCCGCTCCACCGCTTCCCAATGCGGATCAGCCTCCAGATCCACATCCGGGTCAGACCTGGTGTCGCCCGCGACGGCCTGTGCTGCGTTCGGAGCGTCAATCACATCCGAACCGAGGGGCCCCTCGAGCCGGTCGTTGCCGCGCGCAGACCCCACGCGCCGCGCATCCAATGGCAACTCGTCCTCGCACAGGAACACAGTGTCATCGCAAAACCCGCCGAACATGAACTCCTGCAGCTCGGCGGTATCGATACCAAGATCCATGCTGTCCGGATCGACGATGCTGTCATCGCCAAAGACCCCGTCCAGTCGGTCGTTACCCACGGCATTCAAGATCTGCGAATCGCATCGCAATGTGCGAAACAAGCCTGAAATATCGGTTCGCGCCCAGACAGATCGGCCGTCATCGGGGCCATCTTCGTCAGGGGCCATCGCCGTGCGCAACGACGCCGCACTGCCCCTTTTTTGCCTCGAATCAAACATACCAATGCTGGACAACCCGCCCACACCAGAAAACCCCAGCGCGGGTAGACTCGAAAGTACCCACATCACACCATTCCCAAAAAAATACAGCAGTCCCAACACTGTCGCCCCAGCATGGGTGTTAAGCAACAAGAGCCTTGGACTTCAGGGGAAATTGAAACAGATTAACCAGTTTTTCAGCTTTAGTTTGTGCTAACGCGCAAAATCGTTAGCAGTTTTGAAACGAATCACGCCACATATCCGCCTGATTCTACTCATGATTGTGCCACACTTTCCCCCGATTCGGAGAGCCAGGCCGCCACGCCACCTTCGATCTGAGGCCGGAAATAGGCGATCATGCGCCCTTCCGGCGCAGCTTGTGCACCTGGTGCCCACGGCGCGACACCATGCAGGGCGAGACGGTGCAAAACCACCGCTTCGCCCGGGGCCAATGGCAAGGGTCGCCGCTGACAGGTTTCAAAACAGATGCGACGCGCCGCCTTGTAGGCCACATAGATCGCGTTCGATTTCGGGGCGCAGGCGAGGTAGACGGTCGCTTGCGCCAG
>JBELMB010000157.1:0-11768 GCA_042088665.1 Sagittula sp. | reverse complement strand
GCGCGTGGCCATAACCTCTCAGCAGCCCTTCTTCCCGACGTGCTACGGGACGGAACTGACCAGCAATGCTGTACTCAAGTGGCAAGAGGATCGTCATGTCGATTGGCACTATATCGCGCCGGGCAAGCCCATGCAGAAAGGCTTGGTTTAGAGCTTAAACGACCGGATGCGCGAGGAGTGCCTCGATGAGCACCTGTTCCGGTCTCTGCACCATGCCTGCCGCATGATTGCGGCATGGCGCGACGACTACACCCAGCATCGCCCGCATTCGAGCCTCGACGAGCCAACCCCGCCGGCGTATCACCAACGGTCAGAAGAGGACCAAAATCTGAACAGAGCTTACTTGTAGACGCGGACCCACAGGGGACCAGGTCACTTGCTTCCAACCCTCACACCGCCAGACGGCCTGCCAAAGCGTCGTCGATGGCGGTTTGTCCCAGATGCAGCCCGATCTCGTAGCGCCCGAAGAGGAAGTTCCGGTTGGCGCCCGTGTTCAACCCCTTCTGAATGTTCTCACCGATGACGAAATCCTCGTCAAAGACCGTCCGGATGATCTTGTAGTTCTTGGCCCAGTATTTCTCGGCCTTCTCCGTCACGGGCGCCTCGGGGATCAGCATCATGCACTGGAATTCGCAGGTGCCGGGCCCCGTCGGGATGATCGTGTGGATATAGACGTGGTCCGACATGACTTGCGCGAAATTCGCCGGGAACAGGTAGTTCTGCGTCATGAAATAAGGCCGATACTCCCAGCCGTCCGGGTCAGTGCCGCGCATTTCCTCGATCTTGGGCAGCGGGACCGCGTGGCGGACATGCGGATATTGGTTCAGAAAGACGCTTTGATTGTCGAGGTAGCCCGCGCAGGCCGTATGTTTGTGCGCCGCGCAAAAGTGGTAACATTCCTGAAACCCCTCCAGCGCCAACCGCCAGCTCATGTTCCGGCTGAGCGACCAGGTCTTGTACACCACGTGCTCACCAAGGTTCAGCCCGCCCAGCTGCTCTTCCATGGGGGCCAGCCAGGTTTTGATGTCAATGGGTTGCTCGGCCACGGAGGGGCGCACCCAGATCAGGCCGAAATGCTCGAAGGCCGGGAGTTCGACAAGGCCGATGCCCGCCTTGTCGATGCCCTCAAAGCCGTGCGGCTGCGGCATGCCCCGCAGTTTGCCATCCAGATCATAGGTCCAGTTGTGGTAAGGGCAGGAGAACGTCCGCGCCTTGCCGCATGGTGCATCTTCCAGCCGCGCGCCGCGGTGACGGCAGACGTTGAGGAAGGCCTTGACGCTGCCATCCCGGGTGCGTGTGATCAGGATCGGCACACCCGTCGTGTCATGGGTCAGGAAATCGCCGGGCTCCGCCAGGTCCGATCCATGCGCAAGGATCAGTGGGAATTTCCGAAACAGGATGTTGATCTCCTGGTTCAGCTTTTCCGGGCAAGTGTAATTGCTGACAGGGTTTTCCATCACATCCGGCAGCATGTCGGTGCTGCCCGCCTCGGCATGGTCGAGGATGCGTTGAATGATGTCGCGTTCTTCAGCCGAGGGTCTCATCTGAATACCTTTCTTTGCCGAGCAAGTCGTTTCACCTGTGGGAAATCTGTTTTAGTCTGGCCTGCATGACCAAAGCCGCTCTTCCCGACACGCCGCCGCGAAAACGCAAGCCGACGCAGCGGTTCAAGCAGACGCCGCTGACCGAGGCGGATTGGGTCGAGACAGCGACAGGCATTCTGGTCGATGAAAACGTCCGCGGGATCACCATCGACGCGCTGTGCGGGCGGCTGGGCGTGACCAAGGGCAGTTTCTACTGGCATTTCAAAGGCCGCACCGAGCTGCTCGCCGCGCTGCTGGCGAATTGGCGGCGACGCATGACCACCAATATCATCGACCGGCTGGGCCAACAGGACGGAGATGCGACGCAGCGCCTGACCGCGCTGTTTGAACTGACCCGCCGCCCGAAATCGGCGAATTTCGCGCGCGTGGAGGAGTCCGTGCGCGACTGGGCCCGGCGGGCGGATCTGGCGAAAGACGCGGTCGGCGAGGTCGACCAGACCCGGTTGGCCTATTTTCGCGAGTTGTTGCAGGCGCATGGGCTGGACCCGGAGACCGCAGAGCGGCGCGCCTATATCGCCTACGCCATCATGATGGGCGACAGTGTCCTGCAGGCCTCGCTGGACCCCGGCGACCCTGCGGACCCGCTGATCGCAGAGATCGTCGCGATGCTGACACGGGCGCCAGATGGACCGGACCCATGATCCGCTCCCGCCAAGGCCGCAGGATGTCGCGCCGCCCGTCATGGCGTCATCTTTGCCCCGCGATGGTCTTTTCATAGTCCTGCTGCAAACCCTGTACGATCTCTGCCACGGTTTCAAAGCGGGTCACCGCACCGACCCCCTGCCCCGCGCTCCAGACATGTTTCCACGCCTTTGTGCCCGCATGCATGTCTTCGGAGAAATCCATCTTAGCGGTGGCTTTCATTTCATCCATCGACAGACCCGCAGCCTCGACACTGGCGCGCATCCAGTTGCCAAGCGCCCCGGTCACGGCGCGCGAAGCCACGAGGTCTTCCATGCCGCTGTCGAGAACCATCTGGCGATAGGCCTCAACGACCATGCTTTCCTCGGTCGCCAGAAACCGCGTGCCGAGATAGGCGAAATCGGCGCCCAGCACTTCGGCGGCGCGGATGGCGCGGCCCGTGCTCAGGCCGCCACCGACGATCAGCGGACCGTCAAAGAACTGCCGCACTTCGTCGATGAACGGCATCATCGCGTATTCACCCGTATGTCCGCCGGCGCCCGAACACACCAGAACCAGACCATCCGCGCCCTTGTCCAGGGCCTTGCGCGCAAAGGTCGGAGAGTTCACATCGGCAAACACCAGACCACCGTAGCCATGCACCTCATTGATGACGCGGTGCGGCCCGCCAAGGGCGGTGATCACGACGTCGGGCTGATACTCTCCGACCAGTGCGAGTTCCGCGTCAAAGCGCCCATAGCTGGAATGGGTGATCATGTTCAGCGCCCAGGGGGCCGCGTCAGCCGTGACCGCCGCCGCGATCTGATCCAGCCAATTGCGCAGATCCTCGGTCGTGCGCGCATTGGTGGCCGGGAAACAGCCCATGATCCCGGATGTGCAGGCGGCGATGACCATCTCGGGGCCGGTCACAAGGAACATCGGCGCGCAGATCGCAGGTAGCGTCATGCGGGCTTTGATAGAGGCGATGCGGTCAGCGATTTCCATTCTCGGGTCTCCGTTTGCACAGCGCCCGCGACAGGTTGCGCGCAGGGGGGCGATGCTCTGTTTCAGAGGCCCGAAGGGCTTCACATTGTCAATACCAGAAGGTACTGATTGGTCCCGGAAGGCCATGATCCGCAGCGTTTTGACGGACTTCCGGATGCGCAGGAACAGGGCCGCGGGACCGTTGGGTCAACTGGAAAGGTGGGATCACATGTCGACAGAAGATCGCTTTGCAAAGCTGTTTGCAGCCCCCAGCGTGCGTACCAGTCGCGATTCTCAGGGGCATTTGTTGCTGCAAAGCGGGGTTGCGCTGCCCGCCAACGACCGATGCATCGGGGAATGGCTGGTCCGCTGGGCCAATGAGGCGCCGGACCAGGTCCTGTTTGCGCAACGCGATGGCGATGACTGGCACAAGCTGAGCTATGGCGCCGCCCTGCAACAGGTCGAGGCGACAGCGGGCTGGATCTTGTCGACCGATGCCTCCGCCGAACGGCCGGTCATGGCGCTGTCGGAAAACGCGGTGGACCTCGGCGTGCTGGCGCTTGCCGCCATGCATGTGGGTGTGCCCATCGCGATTGTCTCGACGGCCTATTCCCTGATGTCCAAGGACCACGCAAAGCTGAAAGCCATGGTGAGCCTGCTGGATCCATCCGTGGTCTATGTCTCTGACACCGAACCCTTTGGTCCGGCTCTGGACGCGGTTGCGGGATCCCACAGCGGTCAGGTGCTCGCCTCGCGCGATGCTGCCGGTCGGGCAGATGCGCTCTTTGCCGACGCCAAGGATCCCGGCGCGGCCGAGGCCGTGGCCGCCCGCTTCGCACAGATCACCGGCGATACGGTGGCAAAGCTGCTCTTTACCTCCGGCTCCACCAGCACGCCCAAGGCGGTCATCAACACGCAGGCCATGTTGACCGCCAATCAGGAAGCCCACCGCGAGATCTGGACCCACCTGAAAGCAAAGCCGCCCGTGCTGGTCGATTGGCTGCCATGGAGCCACACCTTTGGCGCGAATTTCTGCACCAACATGGTGCTGCGCAATGGCGGCTCGATGTTCATCGACGATGGCAAGCCCGCGCCGCCGCTGATCGGCAAGACAATCGCAAATGTCATGGATGCGCGCCCCACCATGGCCCTCAACGTGCCGCGCGGGTTCGCCATGCTCGCCGACGCGCTGGAGGATGATGCCGCCTTCCGGGAGGTGTTCTTTGGCATGGATCTCGCGATGAACGCCGCCGCGGCGCTGCCCGCGGGGGTGCAGGCGCGCTTTCGCAAGATGTCCCTTGAGACCGTCGGGTCGGAGCTGCCATTCGTCAGCGCATGGGGATCGACCGAAACCGCGCCTCTGGCCACCCACCGCCAGTTCCCCGCCGCGGATGCCTCCAACATCGGGCTGCCGGTGCCGGGCGTGACGCTGAAACTGACGCCAAATGCCGGAAAGCACGAAGTCTGGGCCAAGGGCCCGAGCATCACGCCGGGGTATTACCGCAATCCGGAGCAGACCACCGCCGCCTTTGACGCCGACGGGTTTTACCGGGTCGGCGACGCCGTGCGCCTCGCGGATCCTGACGATCCTGTGCAGGGCCTGTGCTTTGACGGGCGCGTGTCGGAGGATTTCAAGCTGTCCTCGGGCACTTGGGTCAGCGTCGGTGATCTGCGGGTGCGCGGCATTGATGCGCTTGCGCCCCTCGTGCAGGACATCGTGATCACCGGGCAGGACCGCGACACCGTCGGTTTTCTGCTGATCCCCAATGACCCGGCGTGCCGGGCCTTGGCCGGACTGGGCGCAGAGGCCCCGCTGGCATCGGTGCTTGGCAGTTCCCCGGTGCGTGCAGCCATCGCGGAGGGCATGGCCAAGCTGAAGGCCGATGGGGGCGGCTCCTCCCGCTTTCCGGCGCGGTCGCGGTTTCTTGTGGCGCCTCCGGACCCGGACCGCGGTGAAATCACCGACAAGGCCTATCTGAACCAGCGCCAGATCCTGCAAAACCGAAGCGATGAGGTCACGGCTCTCTTTGATACGCAGGCCACTGGCAACATCGAGCCTGCGTGATGCAGATCCGCAGCATCGACGACATTCGCAGATTGGAGGCGCGCGGCCTCCATGGGGTCTGTCCGCACCCTTCCCCGCTGAAGATCCTCGAAGCCTCCGCCGCACAGTGGCCCGACGCCACGGCGATTTGCTATCTTGAGGACGTCTCGCAGGGCAAGGAACGCCATCTCAGCTACCGCGATCTCCTTGCGCATGTGCGCGCCGCCGGTCAGGTGTTTCGTGGACTTGGCGTGGTGCCGGGCCACTGCGTTGCAATCCTTGGCAGCCACACGCCCTCCACTCAGATCGCGCTGTGGGGCGCACAGATGGCCGGCAGCGCCTGTCCGATCAACCCGATGCTGCGCCCTGACCACATCGCCGCGCTCCTTGCTGCGAGCAAGGCCGCGGTGGTCGTGGCGATGGGTGTCAGCGACGAGCAGGGGTTTTGGACGGATCTCGTCCCTGCCCTTCGCGCGCAAGGTGTGACCTTGCCGATCCTGCACTGCGACGCAGATCAACCCTGTCCGGGATCAGACGGCTGCCTTGAGGATCTGCTGGCCGAAGCCCTGCGGCATCCGCAAACCCTCACACCCGACGGCACCGACCACGCACTGGCGGCGCTTTATCACACGGGCGGAACAACGGGCGCGCCCAAGCTGGTGCGTCACAGCCGCCTGAACGAAGCCCATGTCGCCCGGTCCTGCGCGCTGTCGCACGGCTATGTCCCGGAGGACGTCGTGGTGAACGGCTTTCCGCTGTTTCACGTCGCGGGTGCCTTTGTCTACGGGCTGTCTGTTCTGTCCGCCGGGGCAACCCTCTTGGTCCCCGGGCGTCTCGGAATGCGCAACCGCGCCTTTGTCGGGACGTTCTGGGCGCAGGTGGAACGCCGCGGCATCACGGTTCTGGGGGCTGTGCCGACGGTGCTGTCGGGCCTGCTGGATCTTCCGCTTGATGCCGGGATCTCCAGCCTGCGCGTGGCCCTGACCGGCGGCTCCCCCCTGCCGCCAGAGCTTGCGCAGGCGTTCGAGGCCCGCACCGGCGTGCCGGTCCGCAATATCCTGGGGATGACGGAAACCAGCGGCGCCATCGCGCTGGAACCCGTGCACGCGCCCCGCGTCCCGCACAGCTGCGGCTTTCCGCTGCCCTTCATGGACATCGCCGTTCTGCCACAGGGCGTATTGGACCCCGCGCCGGGCTTGCCCCCGGGCGAAACCGGCATCGTCGCCGTGCGCGGGCCAAACGTGTCCGCCGGCTATACCGAAAACATCCGAAACAAGGGGGTCTTTCTCGAAGACGGCTGGCTCTTGACCGGGGATCTTGGTCATCTGGATGAGGCCGGTCGGCTCTACATCACGGGCCGGTCCAAGGATGTCATCATCCGGGGCAGTCACAACATCGACCCCCAGTCCATCGAGGACGCCCTCATGGCGCATCCCGAAGTCCAAAGCGCCGCCGCCGTGGGCATGCCAGACAGCTACGCCGGGGAATTGCCCGTGGCCTTTGTGCAGCTATCGGATGGGGCAAAACGATCCGCCGCAGATCTGCTACAGTTTCTGAAAGCGCGGATCGAAGAGCCTGCCGCCCTGCCCAAACGCATCGAGCCGATCGCCGAGATGCCATTGACGCCCATTGGCAAGATTTTCAAACCGGCTTTGAGGCGGATCGCCATCACATGGGCCATCACCCGGGCCGCCGAAGGCAAAGGCATTGGGGCCGGGTCCTACACGCTGACCGTCGCCGAGGATCTGACGGTCACGCTTGCCGCGGATGCAGACACCGCGAAGCGTCTCGGCGAGGCCCTGATCGGCATGCCGGTCACGCACTCAATCGTGGAAGAGCCCGGCGCCTGACCGGCTTTGGAGAGCCGTGTCACCAAAACGTTCCGAGGCGATTGCTTGAACGCTGGCCAAGGCATGGACGAAACCGCGCCTGTCGACCTGCCGCAGGGAGCCATCCACACAGCGCCTGTGTCATGGGCCGGAGGCGGTTCTTCATGGCCAGCGCGGAACACGCAAAGGATGCCGCCCGTCGGATGCAAACACGCTGGTGATTGCGGGCGCGCTCATCCCTTCCCCCGCCAAGGTCAAGCGCGTCGTCTTGGACAGTCTTTCAGATGTCCAAGGGCGTCTCAGCGCCACAGGGGGGCAAGGATCCAAAGGCATCAGCGCGTCACCGGGTGGCTGCTGTAGGGTTGCCGCCATGAGAGCGGTCTCCATCCAGACAGGACACCGCTCTTGTGCCATGCGTGGCATGAAATGAGATCGCAGTGCGTCAGGCACAAGGATGCTGCGCCCACGACGAACGCGACAGGCACAGTTCGCTGTGAAGACATGGCAAAGCCATTCGCCGGCACGCGCCATCCGGCGAAGCCCGCCCCCTACTTGGGTTTGTCGCTGCGTTTGCCCGTCTTGACCGGGTCGGTGACGCTTTCGAGACCGTCTTCGAGGTTCATGCCAACGGCATCGCCGATCTTCTTCAGGGACGGCAGCTGGACGGCCATCTCCATGATCGAATCCAGCGCCTGGTTGACCACGGGCTTGTCGCCCGACGCGCCATCGGATCCACGCGACAGGCCACCGGACAGATGGTTGATGCTGATGCCCTTGATCTTTTCGGCGGGCTTGACCATCTCGCTCACGATCTTGGGCATGGCGTCGAGGCGGGCCTTTTCCAGCTCCATGGCGATCAGCGCGTCAGAGCGGGCATTCTCCGCCTCGATACGCGCTTTCGCGCCTTCTGCTTCGACCTGGCTGGAGAATTGCGTGGCTTCGTCCTGGGTTCTGCGGGCGGCTGCGAGGTCCTTGGCGGTGGCGGCGGCAGACTGTGCGGCGATCTCATCGCGCCGTGCGCGCGCCTCTGCATCGGCCTGCGCGGCGATCAGGCCAAGCTCCCGTCGGCGTTCGGCCTCGGCCACGGCGCGCGCGGTCTCGACCGCGGCGGCTGCCTTGACGGCCATGGCGCGGGCGACATCCGCCTCTGCATCGGCCTTGCTTTCTTCCTGGCTCTTGGCCGCGATGGCGATCAGCCTGTCCTGCTCGGCAATCGACAAGGCCTGTTCGCGGGCGATCTCGGCCGCCTGTATCTGGCGCTCCATCTCGATCCGGGCGGTGGCGGCGGATTGCTCGCTTTCGGCCTTGCGACGGGCGATTTCCGCCAGTTGCGCCGCCGAAAGGGTTTCGATCTCCTGCTGCTGCGAGATCTGCGCGCGGCGCTCTTCGAGATCGATCTCCAGTGACCGTTTCGAGGCTTCCATGGCGGCGCGGCGCACCGATACTTCGGCATCGGCATCGATCTCGGCGCGCTCCTTCTTGGATTTGGCGATCACTTCGGCCAATTTGCGCATGCCCACCGCGTTGAACGCGTTGTTTTCGTCCAGCGAGGCAAAAGGCGTCTGGTCCAAAGCGGTCAGAGACACGCTGTCCAACTCCAACCCGTAGCGCGACAACACATCCTTGAGCGAGTCGCGCACCTCGACCACAAAGACCGACCGGTTTTCGTGCAATTCGTCCATGGTCATCCGGGCCGCCACGGAGCGCAGGGCGTCCACCATCATCCCGTCCACCAGAGCGCGCAACTGGTCGGCCTGAAAGGTGCGTTTGCCAAGGGTCTGGGCAGCGCGCGCGATGGCCCCGTCCTCCGGGGCGACGGAGACATAGAACTCTGCCCCCACATCGACCCGCATGCGGTCCTTCGTGATCAGCGAGGCATCCCCCATGCGTTGCACATCCAGCCGCAGGGTCTGCATGTTCACGCGGGAGATCTCGTGGAAATAGGGAATGGCCAATGTGCCACCGGCCTTCACGACTTTCTGGCCACCGATGCCGGTGCGGACCATGCTGACCTCGTTGGTGGCTCTTTCATACAGCCAGGCAACGACCACAACGACCACGGCCAGAATGACAAGAAGTAGAATGATCCAGGCAAGTGCGCTCATAATCTTACCCTTTCTTGGTTAAAGACCGTGCATCTGGCACAGAATGTTGGAAGACATACCGCCGTCTGAGGCGATGTTGGTGCCACGCAGCCACGTGGTCTGATCCGACAGCAGAAAGGCGACGATCGGGGCCAGATCCTGCGGCGTGCCGGGGCGGTCCATGACCTTGCGGTCCTCTTCGGCCCGCGCGCCCAGCGTTTCGAGAAAATCCTTGAGGATCGGCGTGTCCACCGGGCCGGGGCTGACCGTGTTCATCCGGATGCCGCGATCCCGCCAGGTCCATCGGTTCTGCATGGTCCAGACGACCAGGGCTTCCTTGGAAAAGAAGTAGGACCGACCGCCCTCGTTGGTGACGTTCCACCGCTCCATGAAGTCCCGGATGGTATCGAAATCCAACGACTCAGAGGCCTTGATCGCGTCCACCGCCGCGGCCCAGCCGAACCCGGCCAGCGACGCGAGGTTCACGATCGACGCGCCATCGTTCAGCTTTGGGATGATCAGGTTGGTGAAATGTTTCAACCCCACGAGGTTCACCGCCAGCACCTTTTCGGCCGGTGCAGTTGGCGGCAGGCCCGCGATATTGGCGACCCCGTCGATGCCTTCCGGCAGGACGTCGACCAGCGCCTCGATCGTGCGCTTGTCGCTCAGGTCGGCGCGGTAGAACTCCTCGACATGATCAAAACCCTTGTTGATGTCGACGCCAAGGACCTCTGCGCCCTGCTCGGTCAGGACACGGGCGGTTTCATAGCCGATGCCGGACGAGGTGCCCGTGACGAGGATGCGTTTGCCTATCAAGAGATCTTTCATGGATCAGAACACCGGTGGAAAGGGTTTTTGCCCGCGGTCCAGCGTGATCCAGCGGGTTTCAGAGAAGCTTTCGAGCGACCAGCGCCCGCCGTAGCGACCCAGACCGCTGGCCTTTGCGCCCCCGAAGGGCGCGTGCGCCTCGTCGTTGATTGTGGCGCAGTTCACGTGGCACATGCCGGTTTCCAGATGATGGGCGATCTGCAACGCGCGGTATTCATCGGCGGTGATGATCCCGGAGGACAGGCCATACTCGGTGTCGTTGTTCATCGCGATGGCCTCGGCGTCGCTGCGGAAGGGCACGACAACCGCCACCGGACCAAAGGTCTCGTCCCGCCAGATGTCCATGTCGGATGTCACATGGGTGACAATCGTGGGTTCCACGAACCGCCCCTTTACGCCGCCACCAAGAGCGATTTTCGCCCCCTTGGACACGGCATCGTCCAACTGGTGTTTCACCCGCTCCGCCTGCCGGTCGTTGATCAGCGGGCCGATCACGTTCGACCGGTCGGCCACGTCCCCGGTCCGCAGCTTGGCCGCGCGCGACACGAAGCCGTTGAGAAAGGTGTCGTAGACGTTTTCCTGCACAAGGACCTTTTCCACGCTCATGCAAACCTGGCCCTGATGCATGAAAGCGCCGAAACTCGCGGCAGAGGTGGCGCGCTCCATATCGGCGTCCTCCAGCACGATCAGGCTGTCCTTGCCACCCAGTTCGATACAGGCCTTTTTCAGATGGGCACCGCATTTGGCGGCGATCCTGCGGCCAACGGCGGTGGATCCGGTAAAGGCGATGCCCTTGACGGTCGGGTTGTCGACCAGCTCATCCCCGACCGTCGCCACGTTGCTGCGCGAACAGGTGATGACGTTGAACACGCCCGGCGGCACACCCGCCTCTTCCATGACTTCGGCAAAGAACAGACCGCCCATGTAGGGCGTCTCCTCGGAGGGCTTCAACACGATGGTATTGCCCATCGCCATCGCAAAGGAAAAGGGTCGCGACGCGAGGATGCCCGGCACATTCCACGGGCTGATCACGCCAATGACCCCCATGGGCACGCGCACCGCCTGACTGATCTTGCCATTGAGCGAGGGCAACACTTCGCCGATGGGCGCATAACACAGCGCCGCCGCGGCCTTGAATATCTCCGGCATGGCCTTGGTCTCGTAGACGCCCTTGCCGTACCAGCCACCGCCTTCGAATTGCGCGGCAGCGATGAAATCAGGCGCGCGGCGTTCGATGGTGGCGGCCACCTTCAGCATGTATTCCGCGCGTTCCTGAAACTTCAGCCCCGCCCAGGCCGGAAAGGCGGCATGGGCCGCCGTGATGGCCTGACGGGTGTCGGATGCGGTGGCGTCCGGTACGCGCGCCCATGTGCTGCCGTCCGACGGGTTCAGGTCGTCGAACTGGCGCGGCGTCTGTTGCCACTGGCCATCGATGTAGAGGCCTTTCATCGCCGGGGCGTTCCTCGCGGTATCAAGCATGATCACTCCCTTTCAAATTCGCCCGAGGGACGGCGGCGATACACCTCGACCCGGGGACGGCGGTAGACCTCGATCACCGGTGGCGGACCATCGGCAACTGGCGAGGGGGTTTCAGGCGCCGTTTGGGTGACGGATCTTCGGCGCGGCACCGGTTTGCGCTGGCGCGCGCGTTTCGCGGCCTCTTCGATGTCGCGCAGCACAACGGCAACCTTGTCGTCGAGCTTGCGCTGGACCTGCGCGGCAACCGCCTCCGGGGTCTGACGCGGGGCGTTGGCAGAGGTCCGGCTGGCTGTCT
>JBELMB010000015.1:0-48755 GCA_042088665.1 Sagittula sp. | reverse complement strand
GCCGCCGCTTGGATTCTTCTTCTTCGGTCATGATGTCGATGTCGAGACCGGTCAGCTGGCTGGCGAGGCGCACGTTCTGGCCACGGCGTCCGATGGCGAGCGACAGTTGCTCGTCCGGGACCACGACTTCGATGCGCTCGGCCTCCTCGTCGAGGACCACCTTGGACACTTCGGCGGGCTGCAACGCGTTCACCAGGAAGGTCGGCACATCCTCGTTCCACGGAATGATGTCGATCTTTTCGCCCTGAAGCTCATTGACGACGGCCTGCACGCGGCTGCCGCGCATACCCACGCAGGCCCCAACCGGGTCGATGCCGCTGTCATAGGAAATCACGGCAATCTTTGCGCGCGAGCCCGGGTCGCGGGCCACGGCCTTGATCTCGATGATGTTGTCGTAGATTTCCGGCACTTCCATCTTGAACAGCTCTGCCATGAACTGCGGGTCGGTGCGGCTGAGGAAGATCTGCGGGCCACGGGTCTCGCGGCGCACGTCCTTGATGTAGGTCCGGATGCGGTCGCCGGGGCGATAGCTTTCGCGGCCAATCTTTTCGTTGCGGCGCAGGATTGCCTCGCCACGGCCCACGTCAACGATGACGTTGCCGTATTCCTCACGCTTGACCAGACCGTTGATGATCGTGCCGGCGCGGTCCTGGAATTCCGCGAACTGGCGGTCACGCTCGGCTTCGCGGACTTTTTGCAGGATCACCTGCTTGGCGGATTGCGCGGCAATCCGGCCCAGCTCCACCGGGGGGACCTCTTCGACATAGGTGTCGCCGACGGTCGGCTCCGCCATGTACTGCTTGGCCTGCTGGACGGTCAGCTCTGCCTGGTAGTTTTCCAGCTCTTCGTCCTCAACCACCGTGCGCACACGGGTAAAGGTCGCCCGACCGGTCTTGCGGTCGATGGACACGCGGATGTCCATTTCCGCCCCATAGCGGGACTTGGCGGCGCGGGCGAGGCTTTCTTCCATCGCTTCGACCACCAGTCCGGGGTCGATCATCTTTTCGCGCGCCACCGCTTCGGCGGTCTGCAACAGCTCCAGCTGGTTGGCAGAGGTGATGGCCATCTCGTCCTCCTTAGTGTTCGTCGTTGCGAGACGGGGCATCTGCCGCGATCTCGTCGAATTTGGATTCGTCCAGCACGGGTGCGCCGTCGTTGGCGGCGGACTTGCGTGCCTTGAGCATTTCCTTGATCAGCTCGTCGGTCAGAACCAGCTTGGCCTCGGCCAGCCAGTCGAACCGGAGCCCAACCGTGCCCTCGTCGAGGTTCACCAGAACCTCTTCTCCGTCGACACCGGCGATCACGCCGCGAAAGCGCTTGCGCCCGTCGATCATGTCAAGGGTTTCAATCTTGGCTTCATAGCCCTCATAGGTGTCGAAATCCTTCAGCCGTGTCAGAGGCCGGTCGATTCCGGGTGAGGACACTTCCAGCGTGTAGGCGTCGATGATCGGATCCTCGACGTCCATCACGGCACTGACGGCGGTGGAAATCGCCGCGCATTCATCCACTTCGATGCCGCCCTGCGGGCGTTCCGCCATGATCTGCAAAGTTGGCGTCTGTCCGCTCATCAGGCGCAGGCGCACCAGCTCGAATCCCATGTCCTCGATCACGGGGGTCAGGATTTCGGCCAGTCGCCGGTCCATGCCGGTCTTGGCGATCATGTGGGTCTGGTCGGATGTCATCTGGCGGGGCCTCTTGCGGGCAGGTGTATGGCGATGCGCCGGATGCCGAAGGGTCAGGAAACCGGAGAACCGGCCGTCGGCAACAAAGCACAAAAAAACGGGCCAGCGGCCCGTCGATGGTGTCGAAGGACGCTGGGTTTGGACCCCAGCGCGCCGCTGTTGGAGGGGATATAGAGAAGGCGCCTGACAAACGCAAGGGCCAAGCGCCTGCTCGAGTCCCGCGATCATCCCATACGATGCGGGGCGCCATTCGCCATGTTGGTGCCGACGTAGGGCTTCTTGGCTGCTTTCCAGCCACCCATGCCACCGGCCATCCAGGCGATCGGGGTCAGCCCGGCCTCTGCGGCCATGCGCGCCGTCTTTTCAGAGCGCGGCCCAGCGCCGCAGTGAAAGACCACGCGTTTGTCGGATTGACCCGGCAGCGCGTCAGGCTTGAAGAAGGCCAGCGGCATCAGCAGCGCCCCTTCGATATGCTCGAACATGTATTCCTGCGGTGTGCGCACGTCGATCAGGACGATCTCACCCGCGGCCAGCGCGGCGTCGACCTGGTCGACGGTCCAGGATTCGATGGGGTCGGTGCTCATGTGAGGCTCCTTCTGGGATTCGGTTTCTTGAATGTGGCCTGCGGAACAGGCAGTTTCAACGCCACGACCTCAGCCGAAGCGCGGTGTTCCGTCTCAGGCAGGCAAGTGGCGTCTTTCCTCGCCGCATGTGCATCACTAGCCTTGGGCAAAACGACCCGCTGCAAAGGACACAGACCATGTACGATCTCGCCGCGATGGGCGCCTGGGCGGAATTTGCGATCCGCTGGCTGCATGTGATCACTGCAATCGCGTGGATCGGATCTTCGTTCTATTTCATCGCTCTGGATCTTGGCCTGCACCGGGACCGCGATCTCGTCAGCGGTGCGGATGGCGAGGAATGGCAAGTGCACGGCGGCGGGTTCTACCACATCCAGAAATACCTCGTGGCGCCCAGGGAAATGCCCGGTGATCTGGTCTGGTTCAAATGGGAAAGCTACTGGACGTGGTTCTCGGGCTTTGCGCTGCTGGTTGTGGTCTATTACTTCGGCGCGGAATTCTACCTGATCGATCCAAGCGTTGCGGATCTTGCTCCATGGCAGGCGATTTCGATCTCGGTGCTGTCGCTGGTGCTGGGCTGGGTGGTCTATGACCAGCTCTGCAAAAGCCCCATTGGCCAGAACATGAACGGGCTGATGGTGGTCCTGTTCGGGGTGCTCGTGGCCATGGCCTGGTTCTACACGCAGGTGTTTTCAGGCCGCGCCGCCATGCTGCATCTGGGCGCTTTTACCGCGACGATCATGTCCGGCAATGTCGCGCATATCATCATCCCGAACCAACGGATCGTGGTCGCGGACCTGATCGCCGGGCGCAAGCCGGACCCAAAGTATGGCTACATCGCCAAGCAGCGGTCGACGCACAACAATTACCTGACGTTGCCGGTCATTTTCCTGATGCTGACGAACCATTATCCGCTGGCATTTGCCACCGAATACACATGGCTGATCGCAAGCCTGGTCTTCCTGATGGGGGTGACCATCCGGCATTTTTTCAACTCCATGCATGCGCGCAAGGGACGGCCCTGGTGGACATGGGCAGCCACCGTGATCCTGTTCATCATCATCATGGGACTGTCGACCGCACCGATGCTGCGTGACACGGAAACCAGCGCAACAGACGGGCCTGCGGTGCGCTTTGCCTCCGCGGATGGCTTTGACGACGTGCAGGACATCGTGCTGGGCCGCTGTTCGATGTGCCATGCGGCGGAGCCGAACTGGGACGGGCTGCACTGGGCGCCAAAAGGTGTCGTGCTGGAGACCGAGGCGCAGATCGCGCGACAGGCGCGGGCGATCTATCTGCAGTCAGGGCTGAGCCATGCCATGCCCCCTGCCAACCTGTCCTACATGGAAGAGCATGAACGCGCCGCCATCCGCACGTGGTATGCCGAAGCCACGGGAGGATAGTCGAACCTGTGCCACCCGTGAGGCGGCACACTCCGCACGGGAGCGCG
Organism: Sagittula sp.; assembly: GCA_042088665.1. Lineage (GTDB taxonomy): Bacteria > Pseudomonadota > Alphaproteobacteria > Rhodobacterales > Rhodobacteraceae > JBELMB01. The sequence continues at coordinate 45,042 of JBELMB010000015.1, read as the reverse complement.
TTACGGCTTAGACTTCGGGTTTCTGGACCAGAGACACCGGGCGGAACCATGTCCGGGCAAAGGCAGCGCCGTAGAGGGCGGAGATTGTTTCAAAGGTGATCAGGGGCACTGGCATCGGGGTCTTCTCCGCTTGTGTCGTCAACCAGTTCAGCCGTAAGGCAAGATTGTTTCGATTTCAACGGGCTTTCGGAACATTTATTACTTAAGTGCTATGGGTTGCCCAAAGCGCCAGCCGATGCTCTCCCCAAGACCCGTTCCAGAATCGCGCAAGCCCTGCTAAGTCTGGTAGCATGAACACGCACACCCCCAACATGAACCCGCCTGCTCAGGATATTGAGAGACCGGTCATCCGACAGCTGGACGATGCCGCGATCAACCGTATCGCGGCGGGTGAGGTGGTGGAACGGCCCGCCTCCGCGGTAAAGGAGCTGGTCGAGAACGCCATCGACGCCGGTGCCACCCGGATCGAGATCGACCTTGCCGACGGGGGCAAGACCCTGATCCGTGTGCGTGATGACGGCTGTGGCATGACGGCGGAGGAACTGCCGCTGGCGCTGTCACGCCACGCCACGTCCAAGATTGATGGCACCGATCTTCTGAACATCCGGTCCTTTGGATTCCGGGGCGAGGCGCTGCCATCGCTGGGGGCAGTGGGCCGTCTTACCGTCCAGAGCCGCGCCGCGGGTGCGCCGGCTTGCGAACTGCGCGTCGAAGGCGGACAGGTCGCGCCGGTGCGGCCCTGTGCGCTGAACGGTGGAACCGTTGTCACGTTGCGCGATCTTTTCTATGCCACCCCGGCGCGGCTGAAATTCCTGCGATCTGACCGGGCGGAGGCTGCCGCGGTGTCGGACACCATCAAGCGTCTCGCCATGGCAGAGCCGTCGGTCGGTTTCGTCCTCAGGGATGTCAGCGGCGGCGGCACGCGCGTCACATTCCAGGTCGCGCCGGAAACGGGCGATCTTTTCGATGCCCTGCGTGGCCGCCTGTCCCGGGTGATGGGGGCCGAGTTCACCGACAACGCCCTGCGAATCGAAGCGGAGCGCGACGCTATCACCCTGACGGGGTACGCCGCTCTGCCGACCTATTCGCGCGGCTCCGCGGTGGCGCAGTACCTTTTCGTCAACGGGCGGCCCGTGCGCGACAAGATGTTGATCGGCGCGCTGCGCGGGGCCTATCAGGACTTCCTGTCCCGTGAACGGCATCCGGCGGCAGCGCTTTTCGTGGATTGCGACCCGCAAAAGGTTGACGTGAACGTGCATCCCGCCAAGTCCGAAGTGCGCTTTCGCGAACCGGGTCTGGTGCGGGGGCTGATTGTCTCTGCCTTGCGGCATGCATTGGCAGAGGCGGGTCACCGTGCCTCGACCACGGTGTCGGATGCGGCTTTGGGGGCCTTGCGGCCTGAACGCGGGCCCGATGCCACGCCGCGCGTGTACCAGATGGACCGGCCCTCTGCGGGCGCGCGCGCCGCGTCTTACCAGGCGCAGGCGCCGGGCTTTGCCGATCTGGACGCGGGATACTCCGGCCGGATGACGGCGGCCGACGCCGCAGTGGACCCCATGTCGGCCCCTGCAACGGGCACCCATGAACCCGCCCCATCCACCACCGCGCTGCCCCTTGGTGCGGCCCGCGGGCAGGTCCACGAAAACTATATCATCGCCCAGACCGAAGACGGGGTGGTCATCGTCGATCAGCACGCCGCGCACGAACGGCTGGTCTATGAACGGCTCAAACGCCAGATGGCCGGGACCGGCGTCGCGGCACAGGCGCTCTTGATACCCGAAATCGTTGAGCTTTCGTCAGATGAGGCCGCCCGCCTTTTGGCCCATGCCGAGGATCTTCACACCCTTGGCCTCGCCATCGAACCCTTTGGGCCGGGGGCTGTCGCCGTACGCGAGACCCCAGCGATCCTTGGCGAGGTCAATGCAGAGGCGCTGGTCCGCGACATTCTCGACGAACTGGCGGACAGCGGCAGCAGCGCGCTTGTCCAGACCCGCATCGAGGCGATCCTCAGCCGCATCGCCTGTCACGGGTCGATCCGGTCGGGCCGCGTCATGCGCGCCGAAGAGATGAACGCCCTCTTGCGCGAAATGGAGGCCGTCCCGCATTCCGGACAGTGCAATCACGGACGGCCCACTTACGTGGAACTCAAACTCTCGGACATCGAAAGACTGTTTGGCCGCACATGATCCGCATCGGTGAGCTGACGCTTGACCTCAACGACCCCATGACGCTGGCCGTGGTGGGGACCATTCTGGGGACCGCGGCGGTGTTGGTGTTGATCCTGCTGCTCTCGCTGGCCTCGTTGCGCGCGGCGGGGCGGTCGGCGCGTGTGGCAGAGCCGCTGACCTACCAGCTTGGGCAGTTGGGGCACCGCGTGCAGGCGCTGTCAGACGGGCAGGAACGGTTGGCGGGCGGGCTTCACCATGTGTCAGAGGCGCAGGCGGCCAGCCAGAACGCGATGCTGCAGCTGATGGAAACCCGCCTCGCCGCCGTTCAGGAAAAGATGAACGAGAACCTCATGGGCTCGGCCCGCCGAACAGCGCGCTCCCTTGGGGAGTTGCAGGAACGCCTGCAGGTCATCGACAAGGCGCAGGCCAACATCACAAAGCTCTCTGGTGACGTGCTGAGCCTGCAGGACATCCTGTCGAACAAGCAGACCCGCGGTGCGTTCGGTGAAATCCAGCTGCTGGACATCGTGTCAAAGGCGTTGCCAAAGGACAGCTATACGTCTCAGGCGACCCTGTCGAACAATCGTCGGGCCGATGTGCTGATCCATCTGCCCAATCCGCCCGGACCGATCGTGGTCGATGCGAAATTCCCGCTGGAAGGCTATGAGATGCTGCGCCGGGCCGATACGCCCGAGGCGCTGACACAGGCCGCGCGGGCGCTGCGGATCTCGGTGCGCAAGCACATCCGTGACATTGCCGACCGCTACATCATAGAGGGAGAGACGGCCGACGGCGCGCTGATGTTCCTGCCCTCCGAAGCGGTCTATGCGGAACTGCACGCGAATTTTCCGGACCTCGTGCGCGAAGGATTTGCCGCCCGGGTCTGGATCGTCTCGCCCACGACCTGCATGGCGACGCTGAACACCATGCGCGCGATTCTCAAGGATGCGCGCATGCGGGCGCAAGCCGGGGCAATCCGCCGCGAGTTGCACATGCTCTATGCCGACGTCGAACGGCTGGGCACGCGGGTGAACAGCCTTGACCGTCACTTTGGTCAGGCGGCAAAGGATATCGAAGAGATCAAGGTCAGCGCCGACAAGGCCGGCAAGCGTGCGAAACGACTGGATAATTTCGATTTCGAAGAGCTGGAAGAGGCCGGACCCAAGGCCGTGACCAGCGTCGAGATCAAACGCTGATGTCTTGGCGCTAACATTAGTTTACCGTTAAACTACCTCTATGCATGCCGCGCATGGACGCTATGCACTTGCCCAACTGCCGCGGCGTTATAGCCCCTGTTACATAGGTCCCAGCTTTGAGACACAGAAGTGTATCTCAGGGTTCGGGGCGAAGGTTTCGCCCGGACGATCGAAACTGGTTTAAGATTAAACCAATGCTGCGCCGCAGCGCGCGATGAAAGCACGGCGGTGCAGGAAGGGAAGAGGACCTCATGAAAGACGCTCCCCAAGATGTAGATCCAGTTGAATCACAGGAATGGCAGGAAGCCATCGAAGACGTGATCGAACGCGACGGGGCCGACCGCGCACATTTCCTGCTCGACAAGGCCGTGCAATCCGCCCGCGCCGCCGGTGCCAAGCTGCCGTTCTCTGCGACCACGCCGTATCAGAACACCATCTCCCCCGATGACGAGGTCGAGATGCCCGGCGATACGGAAATGGAATGGCGCATCCGCACCATCAACCGCTGGAACGCCATGGCCACCGTGGTCAAGCGCAACAAGGAAAGCAGCGAGTACGGCGGGCATATCGCCTCCTTCGCGTCTTCGGCTGCGCTGTATGATGTGGGTCTGAACCACTTCTGGCGGTCAAAATCAGCCATCCACGGCGGCGATCTGGTGTTTTTTCAGGGTCACGTGATCCCCGGCATCTACGCGCGCTCTTTCATGGAAGGCCGCATCAGCGAAGACCAGCTGAAGATGTTCCGGTCCGAGGTCGGCGGCACAGGCCTGTCGTCTTACCCCCACCCATGGCTGATGCCGGACTACTGGCAGTTCCCGACCGTCTCCATGGGCCTCGGCCCGCTGATGGCGATCTACCAGGCGCGGTTCATGAAATACATGCACAACCGTGGCCACATCGACATGGGCGACCGCAAGGTCTGGGCCTTCCTCGGTGACGGCGAGATGGATGAACCCGAAAGCCTCGGCGCCATCACGCTGGCGGCGCGCGAGGGGCTCGACAACCTGATCTTTGTCGTCAACTGCAACCTTCAGCGTCTTGACGGTCCGGTGCGCGGCAACGGCAAGATCGTGCAAGAGCTCGAGGGCGACTTCCGCGGCTCCGGCTGGGACGTGATCAAGCTGCTCTGGGGCAAGGGCTGGGATGAACTGTTGGAGCAGGACACCTCTGGCAAGCTGCGCCAGCTGATGGATGAAACCATCGACGGCGACTACCAGACCTTCAAATCGAAAGATGGCGCCTACATCCGGGAGCATTTCTTTGGCAAATACCCGGAAACCGCGGAGCTGGTGAAGGACTGGACCGACGACCAGATCTGGGCCCTGCGCCGCGGCGGTCACGACCCCAAGAAGGTCTACAATGCCTTCAAACGCGCCACCGAGGCCGAAGGCCAGCCCACGGTGCTGCTGGTCAAGACGGTCAAGGGATATGGCATGGGATCCGCCGGTGAAGGGCAGAACACCACGCACCAGCAGAAAAAGATGCAGTTCAACCAGCTCAAGGACATGCGCGACCGGTTCAAGATCCCGGTCACCGATGCAGAACTGGAAAAGGACATTCCCTTTGTCGCGCTGAACAACGCCCAAAAGGCTTATATGGCCGAGCGGCGCAAGGAGTTGGGCGGGGCCTTCCCGATCCGCCATTCCGACGTGCCCGCAATGCAGATCCCGCCGCTGGAGGCCTTCAAGGGCCAGTTGGAAAGCAGCGGCGACCGCGAAATTTCCACCACCATGGCCTTTGTGCGCATCCTGACCACGCTGTTGCGCGACAAGAACGTGGGCAAGCAGGTGGTGCCGATTGTCCCGGATGAATCGCGGACCTTCGGGATGGAGGGGCTGTTCCGTTCCGTCGGCATCTACAATCCAAAGGGCCAGCAATACACGCCCGAGGACCGCGACCAGATGATGTACTACAAGGAATCGACCAGCGGTCAGGTTCTGCAGGAAGGCATCAACGAAGCGGGCGCCATGGCAGACTGGATCGCGGCGGCGACGTCCTATTCCAACCACGGCGTGCCAATGATCCCCTTCTACATCTACTACTCGATGTTCGGGTTCCAGCGCATCGGCGATCTGGCATGGGCGGCGGGCGACAGCCGTGCACGCGGCTTCATGCTGGGCGGCACCGCGGGGCGCACCACGCTGAATGGTGAGGGCCTGCAACACGAGGATGGCCACAGCCACATCCTCGCGGGGACCATCCCGAACTGCATCAGCTACGATCCGACCTTCTCCTACGAAGTGGCGGTGATCGTGCAGCACGGACTGAAGCGGATGTTCGTCGAACAGGAAGACGTCTACTTCTACCTGACCCTGATGAATGAGAACTACAGCCATCCAGAGATGCCCATGGGCGCCGAGGAAGGCATCATCAAGGGCCTCTACCGCATGAAGAAGACGGTCAAGCCCGGCAAGAGGCACGTCAACCTGATGGGGTCCGGTACGATCCTTGTGCAGGCGCTCAAGGCGGCGCAGATGCTGGAGGCGGACTTCGGTGTGACTTCCGACATCTGGTCGGCGACCTCGTTCAACGAGTTGGCGCGCGACTGTCAGGATGCGGCGCGCTTCAACCGCCTGAACCCCTTCGCGCAGCAAAAGGTGCCGTACATCGCGCAACTGCTCGACGGGGTCAAAGGCCCGGTCATCGCGGCCACCGACTATATGAAGAACTACGCGGAACAGGTGCGCGCCTGCGTGCCGGGCCGCTACACGGTGCTGGGCACCGACGGTTATGGCCGCTCGGACAGCCGGGTGAACCTGCGCCGGTTCTTCGAGGTGGATGCCAACCACATCGCAGCCGCCGCAATGGTGGATCTGTGGCGTGAGAAGGCGATCAGCGACTCCGACCTGCAAGCGGCTCTGGCCAAATATGACATCGACGGCGGCAAGCCGAACCCGCGTCTCGTGTGATCAGCGGGACTGCGTCCGCGCGCGCCGGGGGGTGACCTCCGGCCAGCGGGGCGGACGCGCAAGGAACAAGGACAAAGACCATGACTGTAGAAGTAAAAGTTCCCGACATCGGTGATTTCAGCGAAGTGCCGGTGATCTCGATCCTGGTGTCGGTGGGCGACACGATTGCCGAAGAAGATCCCATCGTCGAGCTTGAATCCGACAAGGCCACGTTGGAGGTGCCGTCCCCCACCGCTGGTGTCGTCAAGGAGATCAAGGTCGCCGAAGGGGACAAGGTCTCTGAGGGTGCTGTGCTGTTGATCGTTGATGCCAGTGGCGGTGCCGCCGCGCCGGCCCCGGCCCCGGTCGCTGCCCCCGCCGCTGCCCCGGCTCCGGCCCCCGCGCCCCGTGCCGCCGCCGCGCCGACCCCTGTGACCGACGCGGGCTTCTCCAAGGTGCATGCCTCACCGTCGGTTCGCGCCTATGCGCGCCGCGTCGAAGTGGACCTGAACAAGGTCAACGGCACTGGCCGCAAGGGCCGCGTCTTGCGCGAAGACATCGAAAAGGCGCTCAAGGCTTCGGTCGTCCCGGTCCCTGCAAAGGGTGGCGCGGTCTCCGGTGGCATGGGCATCCCGCCGATCCCGGCGGTCGATTTCTCCAAATTCGGCCCGGTCGAAGATGTGGAAATGTCCCGCATCAAGAAGATCTCCGGCCCGGCGCTGCATCGATCGTGGTTGAACATCCCGCATGTCACGCACAACGATGAGGCGGACATCACGGATCTCGACAAGTACCGCAAGGAAATGGACACGATGGCCAAGGAAGAGGGCTATCGCGTCACGCTGCTCTCTTTTGTCATCAAGGCATCGGTCTCTGCCTTGAAGACCCATTGGGAGTTCAATTCGTCGATCCACCCCGATGGCGACAAGCTGATCAAGAAGTCCTTTTACAACATCGGGTTCGCCGCTGACACACCCAACGGGTTGATGGTGCCGGTGATCAAGGACGCGGACCGCAAGGGCCTCGTGGACATCTCAAGGGAGTTGGGCGAACTGTCATCCAAGGCCCGCAAGGGCGAGCTGAAGGGCCCCGACATGCAGGGCGCCACCTTTACGATCTCCTCGCTTGGGGGCATCGGTGGTACCTCCTTCACGCCCATCGTCAACGCCCCCGAAGTGGCGATCCTTGGGCTGACACGCTCCAAGATGGCGCCTGTCTGGGACAAGGCCTCAGAGACCTTTGTGCCGCGCATGATGCAGCCTTTGTCGCTGTCGTATGACCACCGTGCCGTCGACGGTGCCTTGGCCGCGCGCTTTTGCGTGACGCTCAAGACGCTGCTCGGTGACATGCGCAAGTTGATGTGGTAAAAGGAGAAATCACGATGGACGTCAAAGTACCCGATATCGGTGATTTCACCGAAGTGCCCGTCATTGCCATTCTGGTGAGCGTGGGCGACACCGTGGCCGAAGAAGACCCGCTCATCGAGTTGGAATCCGACAAGGCCACCCTCGAAGTGCCCTCGCCCGCTGCGGGCGTCATCAAGGAGATCAAGGTCTCCGAGGGCGACACCGTCTCTGAAGGCGCGCTGATCCTCGTGCTCGAAGGGGCGGAGGCCGCCGAGGCACCCGCTGCCCCGGCCGAGGCCCCGGCTGCGGCGGCTCCTGCCGCTGTGGCCGCCACAGGAAGCGCCACCGGCGCAGGCGATATCCATGCCGAAGTGGTGGTGCTGGGCTCTGGCCCGGGCGGCTATACAGCGGCCTTCCGCGCGGCGGATCTGGGCAAAAAGACCGTGCTGATCGAGGCGGGTTCCACACTTGGCGGCGTTTGTCTGAACGTCGGATGTATCCCGTCAAAGGCGTTGTTGCATGTGGCCAAGGTCATCACCGAAGCCGAAGAAATGGGCGCGCATGGCATCAGCTTTGGCAAACCGGAGATCGATCTGGACGAGTTGCGCGACTTCAAGGACAGTGTTGTCGGCAAGCTGACCGGCGGTCTCGAAGGGTTGTCCAAGGGCCGCAAGGTCGAGGTCGTGCGTGGCTACGGCAAGTTCACCGGGCCAAACATGATCGCGGTCGAGGGCGCAGAGGGCACGACCACGGTCTCCTTTGATCAGTGCATCATCGCCGCAGGGTCCGAACCGGTTACGCTGCCCTTCATCCCGCATGACGACCCACGGGTGATCGACAGCACCGGCGCGCTGGAGCTGATGGACATCCCGGAGCGCATGCTGGTTCTGGGCGGTGGCATCATCGGGCTGGAAATGGCCTGTGTCTACGACGCGCTTGGCTCAAGGATCACAGTGGTCGAACTGATGGATCAGATCATCCCGGGCGCGGACAAGGACATCGTCAAACCGCTGATGACCCGCATCAACGGGCGCTACGAGAACATCTTTCTCAAGACCAAGGTCACCGGCGTCGAGGCGCTGGACGAGGGTCTCAAGGTCACCTTCGAGGACGACAAGGGCGAAAGCTTCTCTGACATGTTCGACAAGGTGCTGGTCGCCGTGGGCCGTCGTCCCAATGGCAAGCTGATCGATGCAGAGAACGCTGGCGTGGCGGTGGACGAGCGCGGCTTTATCGCCGTGGATGCGCAGCAGCGCACGGGCGTGGGCCATGTCTTTGCCATCGGTGACGTCGTGGGTCAGCCGATGTTGGCGCATAAGGCGGTGCACGAGGGCAAGGTGGCCGCAGAGGTCTGCGCGGGTCACAAGCGCTATTTCGACGCCAAGCTGATCCCTTCGGTTGCCTACACGGACCCCGAAGTGGCCTGGTGCGGCCTGACAGAGACCGAAGCCAAGGCCAAGGGCATCAAGGTCGCAAAGGGTGTCTTCCCCTGGGCAGCCTCGGGCAGATCGCTGTCCAACGGGCGCTCGGAGGGCATCACGAAACTGCTCTTTGATCCCAGCGATGACCGCATTGTCGGGGCTTGCATCGTCGGCACCAACGCCGGGGATCTGATCGCTGAAACCGCGCTGGCCATCGAGATGGGTGCAGATGCAGTGGATCTGGGCCACACGATCCACCCGCATCCAACCCTGTCGGAGACGGTGAACTTTGCCGCCGAGATGTTCGAAGGCACGATCACCGACCTCATGCCGCCAAAGAAAAAGAAACACTGACAGCGGCGCGCCACTGGACGGGCGACCTCGCCCGATCCACCTGCACAAACGACGTAGCGCGGGGTTGACCCCGCGCTGCATTCGTATTGGTCGTGTGTCTTGGTATCAGATGCCGAGGAAGGGTTGCGCCAGTCTCGGCAGCAATCCCTTGAACCGCAAAGGCGCATCCGTCACCGCAAGGCAGATACAGTCTTCGGAAATATCCGCGACCGGCGTGTGGTGCACGTCCATATCCGCCACTTCGATGTCGCCGCGCCCGAAACGACCGTTTTCGTCGCTGAACGCACCCTGAAGCACCAGCGTAAGTTCGGTTCCCTTGTGACTATGATCCGGCACGGCAGTGCCCGCCGGGATGTACAACAACCGCGCAGAGGCGTCGGAAGAGGTCTCAAGGATCGCCTGCTTCACGCCCATGCCTAGCGGCCGCCAGTTCACACTGTCCAGCGTGCCACCGATGTAGGCCTGCAAGGGCGCGGGGACGCGGGGGTCCACCGGTTTGCGTGGCGTGATCGGGCGCGCCTCCGGCGCAGCACCGCGGATCATCGCAAGCGCCCCGTTCAGGCAGTCGTCCGACACGTCCACTGTATCCGCCTGGTCCAGCACGCTGCCGCCCACGGCATCATAGGCCTCGACCGCCGCACGACAGTTGTCGCACATGGAAATATGGCTCGCCACGATCAGGTTCATTGCTTCCCGCAAGGCGCCGGTGGAATAGGCGAACATCAGATCGTCCGTGAGGTGATGTTTGATCGTCGTCATCGTTCAGTCTTTCCGGTCCATAACGTGGCGCAGTCTCTCAAGCGCCAATCTGATGCGGGATTTGATCGTGCCAAGGGGCAGACCCGTCGATTCTGCTATATCAGAATGAGACATGTCTCCAAAATACGCCTTTTGGATGAGATCCCGCTGTTTCTCCGGCAACTCGGACAGTGCATCTGTCAGTTGCCGCGTTTCCTGTTGCATGCCTACCACGTCTTCCTGTGGTGGTTCGGCCTCTGGTCCCCATGGCAGATCCTCGGGTTCCGGGCGTTTTTGTCGGCGCAGAACGTCGATCCGCTTGTTCCGCGCGATGGTAAAGATCCACGTCGACACCGAAGCGCGACTCGGATCGAACAGCGCCGCCTTCTGCCAGACGGTGGTCATCACCTCCTGCACACATTCCTCGGCAATCGCGTTGTCGGCGCCCGAACGGATCAGAAAAGACTTCAACCGCGGCGCAAAGTGGCGAAACACCTGAATAAACGCCTGCTCATCCCGTTCATCCCGAATGCGCAACAAAACTGAAACCCAGTCAGGCTGGTCGGTAGAGGACATCGTGGGCAAGCCGTTCTTCCGGTTGGGTCTGTTCACATAGAGATGGCCTTCCGCAGCCCCGCGGGCAACGGACGGATGGTCGCAAGGGTCAAGCTGGTCAATATTCCCGAACATGTATTGGTTACGTCGCCTTCATCACCTTGGATCAAAAATATTTCTTGCCGTTGTTTTCATCCAGTGTCGGGTCTGCCACGTAAGAGTGTACATATAAGTTGACACTCATGAGGAACACCAAACATGCCGTTCGAAGCCAACCCAGCCAACCGTCGACGCATTGCCGTGATCGGTGGCGGGATCTCCGGCCTCGGGGCCGCCTACATGCTGGGAGATGAGGCACAGGTCGTTCTTTTCGAGGCCGAACACCGTCTGGGTGGCCATGCACGCACCAGAATTGCGGGCAAGCGCGAGGACCAGCCGGTCGATACCGGCTTCATCGTGTTCAACTACGCGAATTATCCGCTGCTGACGCAACTGTTCGAAAAGCTCGACGTGCCGGTCACGAAATCCGACATGAGCTTTTCCGCCAGTCTCAAGGGCGGTCAGATGGAATACGGGCTGCGTGATTTGCGCGCCGTCTTTGCGCAGAAACGCAATCTCGTGAACCCCAGATACCTGCGCATGTTGCGCGATGTGATGCGTTTCAATGCGCGCGCGCTGGACCTGGCCAAGGACGAAAGCCTGACGCTTGGCCAGTTTCTTGAGATCCTCGGCAGCGGGGATTGGTTCCGGGATTACTATCTTTTGCCGCTCTCGGGTGCGATCTGGTCGACGCCCACAGAGAAGATCATGGATTTTCCGGCCTATGCGCTGATCCGGTTTTTCGAGAATCACGCCCTGCTCAGCCACACGGGCCAGCATCAGTGGTACACGGTCAAGGGCGGTTCCGTGGAATACGTCACGCGACTGACCGAGGCCATGACACGACAGGGCACGGATTTGCGCACGGGATGCCCGGTGCAGGGCGTGCGCAGATCCGCAGGTAAAGTATGGATCAAGACCGATGGTCAGGATTGGGAAAGCTTTGACGAAGTGGTCTTTGCCACGCATTCCGATGACAGCCTGCGCCTGCTGACCGATCCCAGCGCGCAGGAAACCGCGTCCCTTGGCAAGATGGGCTACCAGCCGAACAAGGTGGTGTTGCACGCCGATGCCTCTCTGATGCCAAAGCGGCGTGCGGCCTGGGCCGCGTGGAACTATTGCGAGGCGGCGCACAAGAACAGCGACACCATCGATCTGACCTATTGGATGAACTGCCTGCAACCCTCGATCCCGCAGGATGACCCGCTGTTCGTGACGCTCAACAGTACGCGCAAGATCCGTGAGGATCTGATCCACGATGAAGTGACCCTGCGGCATCCGGTCTATGACGAAGGCGCGCTGGAGGCCCAGAAAGAGGTCTCTGCCTTCAACGGTGCGGACAATACGTGGTTCTGCGGCGCGTGGATGAAGAACGGTTTCCACGAGGATGGTCTGGCCAGTGCGGCGGACGTGGTGGGCGCGATGCGCGCTCGCGCGGCCCTGTGGGAGGCCGCATGAGCGTCGAACTGGTTTCCGGATTTACCTACCACGGGCGAAAGGGCGTTGTCGAAAACGCGTTTCGCTATTCCGTGGACTACGTGATGCTGGATGCCGAGGCACCGGTGGCGGGCCCGCGGCTGTTCTCGCGCAATGGCCGCAATGTGACGGCGGTCATGGATGTGGACCATGGCGGTGCGCCGGGGCAGGGACGCGGCGCACCATGGGCGCGCGCAGTGCTGGAGGCCAATGACATTGGCTTTGACGGCCCGCTGATGCTTTTGGCACAGCCGCGGCTTCTGGGGCATGTGTTCAACCCGGTCTCCTTTTGGCTGGCGTATGACAAGGGCGCCCTGCGCGCTGTCATCGCCGAGGTGTCGAACACTTTTGGCGACCGGCATTCTTATCTTTGTGTGAAAGCCGATGGCACGCCGATCGTGGCGACAGACCGGATCGAAGCCTCGAAGATCTTCCATGTTTCGCCGTTTCAGCCTGTCGAAGGCGGATATACTTTCCGTTTTGACATCCAATCGGCGCGCGTGGGCGTATGGATAGAGTACGGACATGACACAGGTGGCTTGATTGCAACGTTTTGCGGACCACGTTGTGCCCTGACGAATAGTGGAATCTTGAAGTCAGCTTTTCGGCGACCTTTCGGGGCCCGCCGCGTGCTGGCCCTGATCCATTGGCAGGCATTGAAACTTTGGTGGAAGGGAGCGACCTATCGGACGCGCCCGGAGCCACCCCGGACCGAAGTCTCGGTTCGCGTGGCGGAACAGTAAACAGGAGGGGACTATGGACGCAGTCTATTACGTGGCACTCGGCGCAGCGATCGTGCTGATCCTTGGGTTCGCCAGACTCCGGTATTTCGATTTCATGGCGCAACGGCCAGAGGACTACGCTGATGCGGGCGAGGCCATGGACCTGCGCCGTCATCTGAGCGGTCCGCTGGTCTGCGAAGGCGTGATCTACGGGCCGACAGGTCGCGTGACGTCGCGCTTTGTCGGCGAGTTTCAGGCGGACTGGGATGGCAACAAGGGCGTGATGCACGAGCATTTCACCTATGATTCCGGGGCGGAACAGCACCGGGAATGGACGCTGACGCTTGGCAATGATGGCCGCATTCGCGCCACAGCGCCGGATGTGGTTGGCGAAGGGTCCGGCCAGCAATCCGGGCCTTCCGTGCGGCTCAATTACAAAATCCGTTTGCCCGAAGACAGCGGCGGGCACGTGCTGAACACCACCGACTGGATGTACCTTGCGCCCAACGGGACCATCGTGAACCGGTCGCAGTTTCGCAAGTTCGGGATCAAGGTGGCAGAGCTTGTGGCCACGATGCGCCGGAAGGAAGTGGCGTAAGCCAGTCCCATGCGCAGCTTCAAGGACAAGACATATTGGCTGGTCGGCGCCAGCGAGGGGTTGGGCGCTGCCCTCGCCCACGAGCTGAGCGCCGCGGGGGCCAATGTGGTCTTGTCTGCGCGCTCCGCTGACCGGTTGGAGTCGCTCGCCGGGGAGCTTCCCGGTCCTGCCCGGATCGAGGCGCTCGATGTCACCGACGAAACGGCCCTCGCCGCCGCGGCAGAGCGGATTGGCGAGATCGATGGCGTGGTCCAGATGGCCGGGGTTTACTGGCCGTTCGGGGCCAAGGCATGGGACGCGGGCCAAGCCAATACCATGGCAGAGATCAACTTTGGCGGCGCCATGAAACTGTTGGGCGTGATCCTCCCGGGTTTCGTGTCTCGGGACCGCGGGCACATCGTGCTGACCGGATCCTTGTCCGGCTACCGCGGCCTGCCCGGTGCCGCGGCCTATGTCGCCTCAAAGACGGCGGTGATGGCGCTGGCGGAATCGCTCTATGCCGATCTGCGCAAGACTGGTGTGGACGTGCAGCTGATCAACCCGGGCTTCGTCCGGACACGGCTGACGGACAAGAACAGCTTTGACATGCCGTTCATCATGGACCCGGACGAAGCGGCGAGGATCTGCATGGCGCACATGCGCGGGTCCAAATTCCAATGCGCCTTTCCGCGCCTTTTCAGCCTTTTGTTCCGGGGCAGCCAGCTTTTGCCGGACTGGCTGTACTACCGGGTGTTTGCGTAAGATCAAGGCGGGCCCGATCCGAGGGGGGCATCCTCTGTCATGGCGTGACAGACAGAGGAGACACGAATGGACCAGATCAGCCCAAGACAGGTGGCGGCGGTCATCCTCATGGCGCGGGAGTTGACCCGGGGCGAGAGCGAACTGCGCGGCCTGATCGACCGCATGGACGAAGAAGAGGCCGCCGCGCTGGTCGCCATCATGTGGATCGGGCGCGGGGCCTTCGAGATTGAGGAATGGGACGAGGCCTATGGCACCGCCCTCTCCGAAGCCACGACCCCCACGGCAGACTACCTCATCGGCACACCGCACCTTGCGGACAACCTCGAGGCGGGACTCGAAGCGCTGGGCTTTGACGCCACGCAGGAAGAGGATGCCCTGCTGCGCCGTGGCGGCTGAACAGCCTCGCGCCTTGCAAGCCAAGGCCCGGTCAACCGCCCAATCCGCCGGCATCCGGGGGAATCGGGCGCATTGTCACAATCTACTCTCAAAACCATGCGCTCTGACGGTGTGTGGGACTTGTTGACGCATCTATTACCCGATAGCGGTGTCGCGCGCCGCAGAAGGAGAAGAGATTTGCCCCAGTCCGATGACCCAAGGTCCCCGCTTGATCTGAATGTAGACCCGGTCCTGACCGCTTTCGTGGAAAACGAGGTGCTGCCCGGATTGCCGCTGACCGCCGATGAGGTCTGGACCGGCCTCGCAGCGCTGGTCGCGGAATTCAGCGCCCGCAACACCGCGCTGCTGGACCGGCGCAAGGCGCTGCAGGACAAGATTGACGGCTGGCACCGTGACAACGGGCGCCGCCCGGTCGATCCCGCAGCCTACAAGGCCTTTCTCGAGGCAGAATCCTATCTGCTGCCGGAAGGCGCGGATTTCGAAATCCAGACCGGTGACACCGATCCGGAGATTGCGACCATCGCCGGTCCGCAGCTCGTCGTGCCGGTCACCAATGCGCGCTACGCATTGAACGCCGCCAATGCGCGCTGGGGCTCGTTGTATGACGCGCTGTACGGCAGCGACGCGGTGGGTGCGCCCGCCGTCACGGATGGGATCGACCCGGATCACGCGCGCCGCGTGATCGGCTGGACCCGGGAATTCCTCGATACGGCCTTGCCGCTGGCCAGCGGCAGCCACAAGGATCAGGCGTCTTACGCCCTGACCGAGACGGGCCTGATGCCTGCAATGGCTGATCCCGCGCAATTGCTTGGGTTCACCGGCCCGCGTGAGGCCCCTGCATCGCTGGTGTTCTGTAACAACGGGCTGCACATCATCGTGGAGTTTGACGCCAACCATCCTGTGGCGGCCTTCGATCCTGCGGGCATCTCGGATGTGCGCATCGAATCCGCGCTCTCGGCGATCATGGATTGCGAGGATTCCGTCGCCACGGTGGACGCCATGGACAAGGTTGCAGCCTATCGCAACTGGCTGGGCCTGATGCGGGGCGATCTGACCACACGCTTCACCAAACAGGGCCGCGAAGTGACGCGCCGCTTGGCCGGGGATCTCGACTACAGCGATCTGCAAGGCGGCACGGGCACCCTCAAGGGGCGTGCGCTGATGCTGGTGCGCAATGTCGGTCACCTGATGCGGACCCCCGCAATACTGGATGGTGATGGCGCTGAGGTCTATGAGGGGCTGCTCGATGCCTTCATGACGGTGCTCATCGCCATGCACGATCTGCCCCGCAGGCAGAACTCTGTCACCGGGTCGGTCTATGTGGTGAAACCCAAGATGCACGGCCCGGAAGAAGTGGGCTTTGCCGATGAGGTGTTCTCCAAGGTGGAGGCGGTGCTTGGGTTGCCCCAATACACCGTCAAGCTGGGCATCATGGACGAAGAGCGCCGCACCAGCATCAACCTGAAGGCCTGCATCCGGGCGGCGCAACATCGGGTTGCCTTTATCAACACCGGTTTCCTCGACCGCACCGGGGATGAGATCCACACCGCGATGGAGGCGGGTCCGGTCCTGCGCAAATCAGAGATGAAAAGCGCGTCCTGGCTGTCTGCCTACGAGGCGCGGAACGTTCAGATCGGGCTGGCCTGCGGTCTGAAGGGACGCGCGCAGATCGGCAAGGGCATGTGGGCGATGCCTGACCTGATGGCTGACCTGCTGGAGCAGAAGATTGGCCACCCGAAGGCCGGGGCGAACTGCGCCTGGGTGCCATCGCCGACGGCGGCCACCCTGCATGCCACGCATTACCACCATGTCGATGTCGCTGCCGTTCAGGCCGACCTGTCGGTGTCCGGTCAGACCCCGCCGGTGGATCTGTTGCTTGAGTTGCCGGTGGCATTGCAACCGGATTGGAGCGCACAGGACATCACCGCAGAGTTGGAAAACAACTGTCAGGGTATCCTGGGCTATGTTGTGCGTTGGGTGGATCAGGGAGTTGGCTGTTCGACCGTGCCCGATATCAATGATGTCGGGCTGATGGAGGACCGCGCGACGTGCCGGATCTCCAGCCAGTCGGTGGCCAACTGGATGCACCATGGCATCGTCACCGAGGCAGAGGTCTCTGCCGCGCTGAGGCGCATGGCCGAAGTGGTGGACCGTCAGAACGCCGGGGACCCGGCCTATACGCCCATGGCGCCGGGGTTCGATGGCACGGCGTTTCGCGCTGCCGAAGCCCTCGTGTTGCAGGGACGCGCGCAGCCGTCCGGCTATACGGAACCTCTGCTGCATGTCCACCGCTTGCTGCAAAAAGCGACTGCCTGACCCGCGGCCTGGAAAGCAAAACCAGCGGGCCATCCTTTGGGCCCGCTGGAGAATGACGTGGGATTTCGGTCCTCTTGGGCCGAAACCCGGGCTGTCGGTCAGACCTCTGAGCCCTTGATGCCAAAGAAGATCGCGTAGAGCGTTGGCACCACGATCAGCGTCAGGATGGTGGCAAAACTCAGCCCGCAGATGATCACCACGGCCAGCGAGGTGAAGAACGGATCCCACAGCAGGGGAATAACCCCCAGCACAGTGGTCAGCACCCCCAGCAAAACGGGCCTGACGCGGCTGACGGCGGAATCCACCACCGCGGCCATGCGGGCCTTGCCTGACCCGATCTGACTGTCGGTCTCATCCACCAGCACGATCGCGTTCTTGATCAGCATCCCGGTCAGGGAGAGCACCCCAAGGATGGCCATGAACTCCATCGGGGTTTGCGACAGCGACAGCCCATAGATCACCCCGATCAGCGACAGAGGCACCGCCAGCCAGATGATGATCGTCTGTCGCCACGCGTTGAACAGGAAGAGCACGACGAGGAACATCGCGCCAATCCCCAAGGGGAAGGTCGCCGCAAGACCGGCGTTTGCCTCCGCGCTGCTGCCGAATTCGCCTTTCCATTCCAACCGGTATCCCGGTGGCAGGGCGATGGCCTCGATCGGGTCGCGCACCGCTGCAAAAAGATCGCCTGACAGCGTTCCGGGCGGGTTGTCCGCCTGTGCGGTGATCGCCAGTTCACGGTCGATGCGGCGCAGGTTGCTTGGCTCGAACACGAGGTCGAACCGCTCCACAACCTGGCTGATCGGGACGTAGGCGCCTGTCCCCTGGCTGAAGACCTGTATCTCTGTCAGCGCCGCCGCATCGCTGCGCGCAGATTCCACCGGGCGCATGATGACATCGCGCAATTCGTCGCCCTCGCGGTATTTGCCCAGCGTGGTGCCGGTCAGATGACCGTAGAGCGCGCTGGAAATCTCGCCCTGCGTCAGGTTCAGACGGCGCGCGTTTTCGATGTCCACGATCGGACGAATGACCTGAAGCTGCTCCTTCCAGTCGTCCTTTACCGCGACGGCGCCGGCATCGACGAGGATCTGGCGCGCCTCCCGGGACAGCTCGCGCAGGACCACCGGGTCGGGTCCAAAGAAGCGCGCCTCGATCTTGGATCCGCCTGCCGGCCCAAGTATGAATTTCCAGACCTTGCTGAGCGCGTCGGTGTAGGTCTCGTCGAGATAGGCCTGCAGGCTGGTCTGCAGATCCGTGATCCGCGCATAGTCATCCACATCCACAAGGATCTGCCCGTAGGCCGAGGAGCTGTCGCCCGCCTCATAAGTCAGCATGAACCGCAAGTGCCCGCTGCCAATGACGGCATTGGTGCCGGTCACCCCCTCCAGCCCGCGGGCATATTCAGCGATTTCAATGATATCCGCCTGCGTGCGGGCGATATCCGTGCCTTCGGGCAGGTTGTAGTCGATCACGAATTGCGCCCGTGTTGAGGCCGGAAAGAAGCCCGGCGGCACGGTTCCAAACATCATGATCGCAGAGGCAAAGAGCGCAACGACCGCCACGATCGTCGCCAGCCGCACCCTGAGGGCAAAGCGCAGAATACCACGATAGGTGCGCAGGAAGATGCCCTCGTTGCTGGTCTCCTGCTTTTGGGCCTTGCCGGGTTTCAACAGCAGCGTGCAGAAATAGGGCGTCAGCCAGATCGCCACCAGCCAGGAGAACAACAGCGCGATGCCGATGGTCCAGAACAGGCTGCCAGCGTATTCCCCGGTATTGTCCGGTGAGAACCCGATGGGCGAAAAGGCGAGTATCCCCACCAGCGTACCACCCAGCAGGGGCCAGATCGTCTGTTTGACCACCGCGACAGAGGCCTTCGCCGCGTCCTCGCCGCGCTGCACGCGCACCAGCGTGCCTTCGACAACCACGATGGCGTTGTCGACCAGCATCCCCAGCGCGATGATCAGCGCCCCGAGAGAGATCCGCTGCATGTCCAGCCCGTAGAGATACATGCCGAACAGCGTGCCCGCCACGGTCACCAAAAGGATGCCGCCCATCAGCAGGCCGGATCGCAACCCCATGAAGATCAGCAGCGTGCCCACGACAATCGCCAGCGCCATGCCGACGTTGACCACGAAGGCATCGACAGAGGCCTTCACACTCGTGCCCTGGTCAGAGATCGTCAAAACGTCGATCCCGATGGGGCGCTGGTTTTCCAAGACTGCCAGACGCTCCTGAACGGCCACGCCCATGTTCACCACATTGCCTCCGCGCGTGTTCGACACGCCCAACCCGATGGCAGGCTGTCCGTCACGGTAGAGCAGCGTAGAGGCGGGGTCCTCCAGCCCGCGCCGGATCTGGGCAATATCGGACAGCTTGAACGACGCGCCATTTGCCGGATTGGTGATCACGAGGTTGCCGATGGCTTGCACTGAATCCACCGCACTGACCGGGCGCAGCGTCAGACGCGCGTCCCCGGCGAGGATCGTACCGGCGGGCGTCACGAGGCTTTGTCCTTCCAGCACCTGCTGGATCTGTCCGGTGGACAGGCCCAGCTCGATCAGGCGCGCGGGACTGTATTCGACGTATATGACTTCGTTCTGCACGCCATTCAGGACCACCTTGGACACACCGTCGACGGTCACCAGTTCGCGTTGCAGGTCTTTGGCGTATTCGTACAATTCGTTCAGGTCGAACCCTTCGCCGACCACCGCGAAATACAGCGCGTAAACATCCCCGTAATCGTCAAAGACCTGCGGGGTCAGCGCATTGGGCGGCAGCTCGCCGCGCGCATCCGAAACCTTGGCCCGCATCTGCGTGAACATCTGGTTCAGCTCGGGGCGGCCCGGCGTCTCTGCGATGGTGAATTCGACGGTGACCGTGCTGCGCCCCGGCGAGGAGACAGAGCGCACCTCGAGGATGCCCTGCAACTGCTGCACCGCGTTCTCGATGACCTCGGTCACTTCGTCGGCCACCTCCTCGGCGGAGGCACCGGGATAGGGGGTCACGATCTGGGCAGATCGGATGACGAATTCCGGGTCCTCGAAGCGCGGCAGCACCGTGTAGGAAAAATAGCCCGCCCAAAGGATCAGAACGGTGGCGACCGCCGAAATCAGGCGCTTGTTCAGCGCGAAACTTGCAAGATCCATTGGGTCAGTTCCCGACCTTGGTGATGGGCCGGACTTTTTGTCCGGGGGTCAGACGGCTGACACCGGCAGATACGATCACGTCACCCGCCGTCAGCCCCTCTTCGACGATCACCATCCCTGCGCGGATGTCGCCCAGAGTGACCGGCGCCGCGGCGACACTGTTCTCGGCGTCCAGCCGCCAGACGAAGGGATCGCCATTTGCCTGCGCCGTGATCGCCGAAAGCGGCACCAGCGTCCTGGCGTCTACACCGCCCGCGATGGAGGCGGTGACATCGGCCACCATCCCCGGCAGGATCAGCCGGTCATCGGGGATCTGGACAGAGACCCGCCCACGGTAGGTCTGGGTGGCGTCATCCGCCTGCACGGAGAACTCCACCACTTCGGCAAGGAACTCCTGCCCCGGATAGGCGTCAAAGCGGGCGACCGTGACGATGTTGTCCACGCCGAGCCTGCTGAACATGGTCACGTCGGTGCCGGGGATGTCAAAGGCAAGATGCGCTGGCGACAGGCTTTGCAGCAGGGCCACGGGCGACCCGGCCTGAACATTGGTGTAATTGTCGATGTCGCGCCGGGCGATGATGCCCGAGAAAGGCGCGGTCAGCGAGGCATCGGCCAATTGGTCCCGGGCCTGTTGCAACTGTGCCTCAAGCCCGCGAATGGCGGCTTCGGCGGCGGCGATCTCTTCGGGGCGGCCCCCCACCTGCCCGATGCGCAATTGCTCTTGCTGGGCGCGCAGGTTGGCCTCGGCGACACGGAATTCTGCCTGCACGCCTTCAAGCTGCGCGGTGGTCGAGACGCCGCGCTCTACCAGTTGCTGTGTCCGTGTCAGGGCGTCCTGCGCCGCGTCCAGTTGCGCCTGTGCAGAGGCCACTGCGGCCTCCAGCGCGGCGATCTCTTCGGGGCGCGCGCCGGTCCGAAGCGCGTCCAGTTCGGCAGAGGCCTGATCCATCTGGCTTTGCAAAAGTGCGACGTTCGTCTCGAAATCGCGGGTGTCGAGCTTGGCCAGCATATCGCCTTCGCTGACGTCGAGTGCCGCGCGGATCGGCAGTTCGACCACCCGACCGGACACGCGGAACGACAGGATCGCTTCCCGCGAGGGCAGGACGATGGCGGGATAGCTCCTTTGCAGGACATCTTCGGTCTCGACGATCTCGAAAACCTTGGCGGGCCGCACTTGGCTCTCTTGCGCCGCCAGATCGACGGCGGCACATCCCAACAGGATGGCAGCGCTGAGCGCCAGTACTCTTTGTCCCACGAGTCGTCTCCCGGTTGTGGTTTTAAGCAAAGCTTATTGATCGTTTGCGAATGCGCAATGACGACTGACCGCAGGTCATCCATGCGCCCTCTCGATTGCCCTGAATTCACGCCTGTCGAAGGGCGCGCTGGGCGTCTCAGGGCTATGGTTCTGGCGGCGTCAGCGCGCGTCGACCGGCGGGTTGCGCCAGACCGTCGGGGCAAAGGGGGTTTGCAAGGCCTCTTCGACAAGGGCCAGATGGTCCTGCCCGTAGAACGGATCCCCGTCGACGATATATGTCGGCGAGCCAAAGACCGACCGCGCCCGCGCCCAATCGGAGTTGTCCCTGAGCTTGCGTTGCACGGTTTCGCTGCCTGCCATGGCCAGAAGCGCCTGCGCATCATGCCCTTCGCGTGCGGCCAGCGCCGCCAAAGCCGCCACGTCAGACAGATCCGCATCGTCGCGCCAATGCGCTTCCAGCACGGCGTGGGCCATCCGGTCCACTGCCGGGCCTGCCTCCCCCAGGGCGATGATCATGCCAGAGGCGAGGCTGTAATCCGCGTCATGGAAACTGGGCCGTTGCGAGATCACTGCCACGTTGCGGTAGGTGGCCCAACGCTCGATCTCTCGACCAAAGAAGTAGTCCACATGGGCCTGCGTGCGCGCGTGAAACGGCAGGCTGCCCTGCGACTCGACCACCGGGGACAGCAGAATGGGCCGGTGGATCAGTTGCGCGCCGTGGGTGGCACAGATCCTGCCCAGTTCCGCCGAACCGAGATAGGCAAAGGCCGAATGGGCCGAGTAGACGTATTCGATCACAGACATGGGCAGAGCATGCACGGGGATATCGGGTTTGCCCAGCCCGGTCTGCGAGATCGCCGCCTTGTGGTTCGGGGTTTCTTGCCCCGGCGTGTTCACTGCAAGACATGTGGTCTACGGGCCTGTTCACGAAAGGCCCCTGCACTACGACCCGTTGCGATGCAGGGGAAGGGGCAGGGGATAGTCGCCGCTGTTTTGCAGGTAACTCAACAGCGCATCAAAGGGGAGCGGTCGGGCGATGTGGTAACCTTGCATCCGATCACAGCCCAGTTCTCTCAGCAGGTCGAACTGTGCCTGCGTCTCCACGCCTTCGGCGGTCACGCCCATGTTCAACGCATGACCAATGTCGACGATGGAACGCAGCAGGCGCAGCCCGCTGGCGCTTTCGGTGATCGGGGCGACAAGCCTGCGGTCAATCTTCAGCCGGTCGGGTGCGATACGCTGCAGGGCAACAACCGAGGCCCGGCCGCTGCCGAAATCGTCCACTTCGATGTCGACACCAAGGTCCCGCAACTGGTCGAGCTGAAAGAGGAATTCATCGTCTTCCTCTTCGAGAAAGATGGTTTCCAGCAATTCAAAGGCCACGCGGCCCGGGTAGGCCTGTACATGGGCGCGGATGGATTTGAACTCCGCGTCGTTCACCCGTTTGGCGCTGACATTGAACGACAAGGCCGGTGGGTTGTCCAAACCGCGAAAGGCGTTCGAACACTCCTTTATTGCGCGTTCAAAGATCATCTTGTCGATCTCGGCGGCAACGCTCAGATCGGTGGCCACCGACAGAAAGACCCCGGGCGGCAGGATGCCTTTTTCCGGATGGTCCCAGCGCGCGAGCGCCTCCATCCCTACGATCTCTCCGCTCTGCGCGTCGATCTGGGGCTGGTAAAACGGCAGGAACTCGTTCTGTTCGATGCCGCGCAGGATGTCGTCGGCCACGTTCTTGTAGTGACGCAAGTCGCGCAGATCGGACTGGTCAAAGATGCCAAGCTGCCCGCGGCCGTCGCGCTTTGCCTTGTAGAGCGCAACGTCGGAATTGGTCAGAAGTTCCGCTTCTGACGACAGCGGCGTGCGGGCCATGCCGATCGACGCCCCGAACCGGCATTCCTTGCCCTCGAACAGTGTCGGCTGGGACAGTTCCTCCAGCAATTGGCGGGCGAGGCGTTCCGGGCGGTCGTCGTCTTCGGACAGGTAAACCAGCACGATGAACTCATCACCGCCGATCCGCGCCACCACGTCGCCTTTTTCAACGCAGGCCATGATCCGGCGCGAGGTGTCGAGCAGGACCTTGTCCCCGGCGGCATGGCCCATCGTGTCGTTGATCTGTTTGAACCGGTCGAGGTCAATGTGCAGGGCGGCGATTTCGCCGCCGTGCCGGGCGCGCATACGGACGAAAACCGCGAACTTGTGGCTCAGGTGGCGGCGGTTGCCCAGCCCGGTGAGATCGTCGTGAAACGCCTGGTGCGTGATCTCGAAATTGGCCTTTTCCAATTGCTCTGAATACTGTTCCAACGCGCGGCGTTGTCGCACCAGTTCTGTCGTGTCGAGGCGGATGATCACGAGGTCGCCGTTTGGGGCCCGCGATCTGAGCAGTCGGTGGTGGATGTCACCTGCCAGTTCGAGATCCTGCACCGGTTTCGCGACCGCTGTTGCCTGATGCGCGTCTGACATCCATTCTTCTTCGCGCCCGATGGCGTCGGCGATCTTGCCAGCACGAATCGCCACGCGCGTCACGTCGGTGCGGTGCATGCCCGGTTGCAGATCGTCGGGATGATTGGCCATGGAATGGCGGTACGCCTCGTTCCAGACCACGAGGCAATCGTTGGAATCATAAATGACAAAGGGAGACGGGTAGCCATTCAGCGCCGCGATCAGCCGGGCCTGCGCCTCTTCTGCGGCGCGTTTCTGACGCACCAGTTCGGTTGCGTCGAGGCGGATCACCACATAGTCCCCCTCTGCCGAGCGCGACCGTGTCAGGCGGTGATGGGTGTCGCCGTCCAGTTCCACGTCCTGGATCGGGGAGTCGAGGGTCTGGGACGACAGGATGCCCTGAACCCAGGCATCTTCGCGCCCGACGGCATCCGGATAGCGCCCGTTTCGCACCATCATTCTCAGCACCTCTTCGAGATGCATCCCCTGTTGAAGCGGGTCCGGCCCGTCGGACACCGAGGCGGCATAGGCGCTGTTCCAGTAGATCAGCCCAAGGTCCTGACCGTATACCACGATGGGATCGGGATAGGCGTCCAGCGCGGTCGCCAGTCTGGTCTCAAGCGCAGGGTCAGACGGGCTTGCATCCATGGCAGGCCGCATTTGGGCGTCTGGTTCAGGTTGGTCCCGTCGGGAAGGGTTTGGACCTGAAATCAGCGGTTTGGCCCGTTCTTGCCGCCCGGGCGCGGTGTCGGTGGCCGGTTCGGCCAGACGGCGGAATGCAGCACAGATGTAAAAACCGCCATCCGTCCCGCAGGAAATGCGCGTCAGGCTCAGCGACAGCCGAACTCCGCGCCCTTGCGCGACATCCAACGCTATCGTCCGCGCCTCGTTCCGGTCCTTTGCCAGAGCGGCCTGAAACATTGCGTGTTGCCATGTTCCAGCGGCATCCATGCCGGTCAGCGGTTCTGGATATGCGTCAGTTGTGGTGCCAAAAAGCTCTGTGAATGCGGGGTTGGTGAACATGATGTTCAGGTCTGATCCCTGCGCAGAACCACGCCCAACGACAATCGCGTCGCTGGTCTGTTCCAAGATCGCCCATGGGAGTGTTTCGAAGCTCATGCCTTTTTCAGTCTGTTGCGAAGCGAACAGAGGCACCGGAAAACGTTCACGTGACATCACCCTGCCAGTCTTTTCCCAACCTTTCAACGCGCGGGAACCTGTTTTGTTCCTCGCGAGTTTCGCAGCGATCTCTGCAACAAGTGTTTACCGCCCCGGGCAAAACCCCGCAGATTTTAGAGGCCTGCCTCGGTGAGGGCGCGCGCATCGCGGCCCAAGATGCCCGTCGCAGGGCAGCAAGACCACCGCAGTCTTCCGCGTGTTTGTTCGGATCCAATGGATCCTTGAACAATCCGGACGATGGTTTCGATCCGGGAAGGTCCGGAACGGGACAGATGGTCAGCTCTTGCACCGTCACGTCTCGGCCCAGACTTGTTGCGTGGGCTATACAACGCAGAGAAATACGACTAAGGCGGGGTCTTTCCCGCTTCCAGGTGATGTATGCAAGATTTCTCCGACCTGCCACGGACGCTGTCTGCGGCGTTGACGTCCAAAGGTTACACCAAGCCCACACCTGTCCAGGAAGCGGTCACTCAGGCTGAACTGAGCGAACTGGACCTGCTTGTCTCCGCGCAGACAGGGTCAGGCAAGACGGTTGGCTTCGGGTTGGCGATTGCCGGTGATCTGCTGGACGAGAACGGTCGGTTCGACCGGCCTTCCACGCCTCTGGCACTGGTCATTGCGCCCACGCGCGAACTGGCCATGCAGGTACGCCGGGAGTTCGATTGGCTGTTTGCCGAAGCCGGGATCGTCACCGCCTCGGCGGTTGGTGGCATGGACACCCGCACGGAACGCCGGTCGATCGAACGCGGCGCCCATGTGATTGTCGCGACCCCCGGGCGTCTGAGGGATCACGTCACCCGTGGTGTGATTGACCTCGCCGACCTGAAGGCGGTTGTCCTCGATGAGGCCGACGAGATGCTGGATATGGGGTTCTCCGAAGACCTCGAATACATTCTGGACCACACGCCAAAGGACCGGCGCACGCTGCTCTTTTCGGCGACGGTGCCGCGCGGCATCGCCCAGCTCGCGAAAACCTACCAAAAGGAAAACACGCGGCGGATCGAAGTCGGCAGCCGAGAGGATCAGCACGCCGACATCGCCTATCGCGCGCTTACGGTCGCCCCGTCCGACATTGAAAAAGCCATCATCAACCTGCTGCGGTACCATGATGCACAAACCGCGATCGTCTTTGCCAACACCCGGTCGATGGTTGCACGCCTGACGGCAAAATTCTCGAACCGGGGGTTTTCCGTCGTGTCGCTCTCGGGGGAGTTGAGCCAGTCGGAACGCACCCATGCCTTGCAGGCGCTGCGCGACGGGCGTGCGCGGGTCTGCATTGCGACGGATGTCGCCGCGCGTGGCATTGACCTGCCCGGTCTGGAACTGGTGATCCACGCAGATCTGCCCTCCAATGCCGAGGGTCTGCTGCACCGGTCTGGTCGAACCGGGCGCGCCGGGCGCAAGGGAACCTCGGTCCTGATCGTGCCGATGCGGCAAAAGTCCAAGGCGCATCGCCTTTTGAAAACGGCAAAGCTGGAAGCTGAATGGGGCACCCCGCCGTCTGCAGAACAAGTGCTGGCGCGTGACGAAGACCGGCTCATTTCTGATCCCGCATGGGACGAGCCCCTCAGCACTGAAGAACAGGCATTTTCCAAACGCTTGCTCGAAAGCCGCACCGCAGAGCAGATCGCGGCGGCCTACCTGCGTCTTTACCGGGAACGCAATTCCGCGCCGGAAATGCTGGGCGGCGTCGCCGATCCCGCTGATCGCAAACAGCGAGAGCCCATCGCCTTTGGGCCCAGCACATGGTTCTCGCTGTCACTGGGCCGCAAACAGCGTGCAGAGCCGCGTTGGATCCTTCCGATGCTGTGCCGCAACGCCGGTCTTTCAAAAGATGCGATTGGCGCCATACGCGTCCAGTATCAGGAAACATTCGTCGAGATACTGTCGTCTGCGGTGCCTGCGTTGAAAACCGAGTTGGGGGCTGAGCTTGTCATTGAACAAGGCGCGCGGTTGACGGAACTGCCGGGTCCTCCCGACTTTGAGGCCTCTCCCAAAGGGCCGCCCGCCGCGCCAAGAACAGAGCCTGCCCGCCCCGGCGGACCGCCCTCCGCGCAAAGCGCGCCAAGGGAGACGGCGCGTGAGGATGCCCCACGCAAGAAACCGCGCGCAGCGCCCACGCAGGCCGATGCGCCCGGATCTGGCAAGCCGCACCAGACAGAGCGCCGCAAGGACAAGCCTGCAAGGCATTCAGAGCCTGCTGCGCCAACGCGGTCCGAGAGACCGACACCTGCGAAGCCGACACCAGAAAAGCCAGCGCCTGCAAAGCTGACTCCTGAAAAATCGAAATCTGAAAAATCCACGTTTGAAAAACCGACGTGGAGCAAGCCGACGTCAGGCAAGCCAAAGCCCGGTCGCGTCAAAAGCCAGGGCGCTCAGAGCAATGCGCCCGGTGCAAAGGACGCCCCTGCTCAGCAAAAGCGGCGCAAGAACGCCGCCGATCCCTCCAAACCCATGGGGTCACGCAAGGCGCTTCAAAAATCCAAACCCAAGGGCCAACCGTCCAAGAACATGGCAACGCACGCCCCCAAGGGGCCGGATGCGCGCCCGATGCGCAAACCACCCCGAACCAAATAGGCGCGCGGGTCTGCGCGACGCGGGGTGAGGCGCGGCCAGCGCCAGATCCCTACGCGGGAGGCCCCTCACCCACATCCCAGAACAACCCTGTCATCAGCCGCAAAGCGTCGCGGCAGACGGGTTTCAGGACATGTTCGTCGGGCGCGTGTTGCGAACAGCTGCGATAGGAGTGGGGGATCCAGACCGTCGGCACCCCCAGAATCTCTGCAAAGACTTCGTTCGGCAAAGACCCTCCCAGATTGGGCAGGATGTGGGGGGCCTGTCCAGAGGTCTCGGTGATCGAGCGCGCGGCGAAAGTCACCCAAGGATGGTCGGGCTGCAACCGGGTCGCATCGAAAAACCCACGCTCATGGGGAATGATTTGCACCATCTCAAAGCCGCATGCGTCCAAATGGCGCCGCAAGGCAGGCAGAATGTCCTCCTGAGATGTCCCGACCACATATCTGAGCTGACAGGCCGCCCGGGCGCGCGCCGAAATCGCATTGACCGGTGCCGCGGGCACGCCGCTTTCCATGGCGAGGATGGCAAAACTGTTCCAGCCAAAGACACGCTCTGCGGGGGTCAGGCTTTCCTCGCCCCACTCCTCGTCGATGGCCGGACCGCTATCTCCCTTGACCGGCAGATCGCGCAGGGCGGTGCGGATCGTGTCGGTCAGGCTGTCCGGTCGCCAGTCGGGGATGCGGATCTGCCCGCGCACATCGGTGATCGTGGACAGGGCCTGCACGAGGATCATGGCCGGATCGGCAAGCAGACCGCCCCAGTTGCCCGAATGATGGGCGCCGTCGCGCAGATCCACGATCAGGTCAAAGGAGATGCCGCCGCGCGCCCCCATGAAGATCGTCGGGGTCCCGGGTTGCAGCCGTGGACCGTCCGAGGCGATCAGGACATCCGCCGAGAGCGCCTCCTTGTTGGTCTCGAAAAAAGCGGCAAGACCGGGGGAGCCCATCTCCTCGCCCATCTCGATCACGATCCGGGAGTTGAAGCCCAGCGCCCCACGGGTTTGCAGGACAGCGTCGAGGGCCGCGATGTTGATGAGGTGCTGCGCCTTGTTGTCGGCAGTGCCCCGACCATAGAGCCGCTCGCCTTCTTCAACCAGTCGGAAGGGATGCAGGCCGTCGCGCCATTGCTCGGTCTGCGCGCGGATCACATCCCCGTGCCCATAGGTCAGGATCGTCGGAAACGCTTCGCTTTCCATGCGTTCCGCCACCAGAAGCGGGCCGGCGTCCGCATCCGGGTTCGCATGGATCTCGCAGCGAAACCCCATCGCGCTGAGACGTGGTATCATGGCCTCCGTCAGGTAGCGCGCAAGGTGCGGGGCCTTGTCTGGTGTCTGGCTCTCGGTCTCATGGGACACGAGTATGCCCAGCTCGTCCTTGAAGCGGCCCTCGTCGAAATACCGGGAGATGGTCTCGATGGCGGATGTGCGTGTCACGGAAGCCTCGTTTCTCAAACCGGGGGGCGGATGTCGTCAGGGATCGGACAGGTGTATGGCGTCTCGTCAAGGTGATCGCGATGCGCCGCTCGCGCCGCGGCGACGATGGCGGGGTCTTCGATCAGGCGGCAGGCCGTGGCGGCCATCACCTTGGCGGCGTAGATCATGCCCTTGTGCGCGGCGGGTGTCTTGCCCTGTGTGACCGTCTGCCATGTGTGGAACGGCGTGCCGATGGCGCAGGTGGCGACCCGGGCCTGCACCGTGGGCACCGCCCAGCTGACATCCCCGACATCGGTGGACCCTTCGCCGCCGTCGCTGTGGCGGTCCAGCGGGGCGATGAAATCACACATGGCGAGGTCCTTGGCGGGCTTCATGCCGATGCGTTTGAAGGTGGTGTCGATATCCGCCTTGGTCAGGGTCTTCTGGATCTCGCGGGCAAAATTGCGGTCCGCCTCGTCAAAGGGCACCGGGCCCAGTTTTTCCAGTTCGGCCTGCATTGCCTCTTCCAGCGGGCGATTGCCGAGCAGGTTCGAGACGCCCGAGAAGACCTGACTGGTCATCTGGGTCTCTGTCATCAGCGCGGCGCCTTCCGCGATCTTGCGGACCCGCGCGATCAGATCGTGCAGGTCGGGCAGGGTGGCCGCGCGCACCAATTGCCGGACGGTCGCCTTGGATTGCACCACGTTTGGGGCGACGCCGCCCGCATCGAGATAGGCGTAATGCACCCGGGCGCTGTCGGGCATGTGTTCACGCAGGTAGTTGACGCCGACGTTCATCAATTCCACCGCGTCCAGCGCGGAGCGGCCCAGTTCGGGCGCGCCTGCCGCATGGGCGGCCTTGCCATGGAAAGTGAAATCGATGCGGGTGTTGGCGAGGGAATTGGCCTCGTTCACGGCTGTGAAAGTCGCGGGGTGCCACGAAATCGCGGCGTCCACATCGTCGTACAGCCCTTCGCGCACCATGTAGGTCTTGGCTGCTCCACCTTCTTCTGCCGGGCAGCCATAGTAGCGCACGCGCGCCTTTATGCCTGTCGCGGCCAGCCAGTCCTTGACCGCCGTTGCCGCCAAAAGGGCTGCGGCCCCCAACAGGTTGTGCCCGCAGCCATGCCCGTTGCCCCCCTCTTCGAGAGGTGTATGTTCGGTGGCGCCCGGTGCCTGGCTCAGATAGGGGAGCGCGTCGAATTCCCCGAGGATCGCGATGACCGGGCCTTCGTCGCCAGCCTCACCGACGACCGCCGTCGGGATGCCTGCTGCGTTCTCGGTGATCCTGAACCCTTGTGCCTCCAGCATCCGCCGATGTTCTGCCACGGATTTGTGTTCTGCATAGAGCGTCTCGGGTGTGTCGAAAACGCGGTCGGACAATTCGATGAAGCCCTCGCGGTGCTGGTCAACATGATTCCAGATGGGCTCGGCGTTCTGCATTCTTGTCTCCATGACCCCTGCGGGCGGTTCAGATGGATTTTTCGTGTTCCAGCAGGCAGGCCGTCAGGCGTCCGTCTGGCCCGGCCTTCAATTCAGGCACCTTCTGGCGGCAAAGATCCGTGGCCACCGCGCAACGTGGATGAAAGGTGCACCCGGGCGGGGGATCCAGCGGTGACGGAATTTCCCCCACGATGGGCGTGAATTCCCGGCGTCGCTGATCCAGCCGCGGCGCTTCGGCCAGCAGTGCCTTTGTGTAGGGGTGGCGCGGGTTGGCAAAGATCTCTTCGGTCGAGGCGCTCTCGACGATGCGGCCCAGGTACATGATCGCGACGCGGTCGGCGATATGTTCGACGACGCTGAGGTCGTGGCTGATGAACAGATAGGTCAGGCCCAGTTCTTCGCGCAGATCCATGAACAGGTTGATCACCTGCGCCTGGATCGACACGTCCAGCGCGGCGATGGCCTCGTCACAGACAAGGAACTTTGGCTTCACCGCCAAGGCACGGGCAATCCCGATCCGCTGTCGCTGCCCGCCGGAAAACTGGTGCGCGTAGCGACGTTTCAAAGAGGGGTCGAGCCCCACCTTTTTCATCACGTCGTCCACATAGTCCGACAGCTCCGCTCTGCTGACGATGCCATGCATCGCGGGGGCTTCGCCGATGATGTCTTCGACCCGCATGCGCGGATTGAGCGAGGCAAACGGATCCTGAAAGATCATCTGGATAGCAAGGGTCGCGGCACGCCGATCCGCGCCTGTCAGCGTGGCGGTATCCTTGCCCTGAAAGAACATCTGGCCATCGCTGGCGGCGTGGATGCCTGCAACCACGCGGCCCAGCGTGGACTTGCCGCAACCGGATTCACCCACAAGACCAACAACTTCGCCCGGGGCAATCGACAGGTTGACCTGATCCACCGCATGCACGGTTTCCTCGCGGATGTTCGCACCCAGACGACGGGCGATCTTGCCCGCCACGTCCAACCGTTTGACAAAGCGTTTCGACACATTGCGGATTTCAACAAGGGGCTCTGTCACGTCGCAGCCTCTGCCGGAAATTGGGGGTTGAAGCAGCGCAGACGCCGGTCCGCCGTATCTTCGACCGCGGGTTGTGCCGCGCAGGCCGCCGTGCGCGCCTTGCATCGGGGGCCAAAGGCGCAGCCTTCAGGCAGGGCAAGCATGTTCGGGGTCATGCCCTCGATCTGGTAAAGCCGCGCGCCGCGTTTGTTGGCACTTGGGACCGACCCCAACAGCCCCACGGTATACGGGTGCAAGGGGCGGTCGATGACGTCATCCGTGTCGCCTTGTTCGACGATCCGTCCGGCGTACATGACCGAAATGCGGTCCGCGAGACCGGCCACCACCGCAAGGTCATGGGTGATCCAGATCATCGCGGTGCCCGTCTGTTTCGTAAGCTTTTGCGCCTCGTGAATGATCTGGGCCTGAATGGTCACGTCCAGCGCCGTGGTCGGCTCATCGGCGATCACGAGGTCGGGCTTGTTGAGGAATGCCGTCGCGATCGCCACGCGCTGCCGCATGCCACCGGACAGTTGGTGCGGATAGGCGCGCAGGCGTTCTTCGGGGGAGGGGATGCCGACAAGGCCGAGGGCGTCGCGACTGCGTTCCCACGCGGATTGCCGATCTGTTTTCTCATGGGCCTGAATCGCCTCGATCATCTGCGTGTCAACCCGCAAGACCGGGTTCAGCGTCATCATCGGGTCCTGAAAGATCATCGAGATGCGGTTGCCGCGCAGACGCGCCAGCCGTTCCTGCGAGGCTTGGGCAATGTCCTCGCCATCGAATTTGATCGACCCTTCGGTGATGCGCCCGGGTGGATCAATCAGACCGAGGATCGAAAAGCCCGTGATCGACTTGCCTGACCCGCTTTCGCCCACGAGGCCCATGATCTCGCCGCGCGAGACCGAGAAATCGACCCCGTCCACGGCCTTTACAACGCCGCCACGGGTGAAGAAATGGGTCTTCAGACCGCTCACTTCGAGGACAGCGGTCATTTCTTCAGCCTCGGGTTCAGGACATCTCGCAACTGGTCGCCCACAAGGTTGATCGACACCACTGTCAACAACAGCGCCAGCCCGGGGAAGATCGAAATCCAGTAGCGCCCGGACAGCATGTATTCAAATCCGTTCGCAATCAGCACCCCGAGGGAGGGTTCGGTCTGCGGCAAACCCACGCCCAGAAACGAGAGCGTCGCCTCCAGCGAGATCGCGCTGGCGGTTTGCACCGTGCCAACCACGATCAGCGGTGCCATGCAGTTGGGCAGGATGTGCCGAAAGACGATGCGGGGGCGTGACAGGCCCAGACACTGTGCCGCCTCGACGTATTCCTTGCTGCGCTCGACCAGCGCCGTCGCCCGGACGGTGCGGGCATAATAGGCCCATTGCGCCACAACGAGGGCAAGGATGATCTTGTCGACCCCTTTGCCAAGCGCGGCCACCAGCATCAGCGCCACCAATGAGGCCGGAAAGGAGAGTTGCAGATCGACGATCCGCATGATGATCGCTTCGATGCGGCCACCGGCGTAGGCCGCGACCAGTCCGATGGTCATGCCGATAAGCAGCGCAATCACACCAGAGGCCAGCCCGACCGTCAGCGAGATGCGCAGCCCGTAGAGAATGGCGGAATAAAGATCGCGCCCCGATCCGTCAGAGCCGAGCCACATCGTATAGCCTGTGTAGGCTTCGGTGCCGGGCGGCAGACGCCCGTCCATCACATCGACCTGCGCCAGATCATAGGGGTTCTGGGGGGTGATCCACGGCGCAAGGATGGCGAGAAGGATGATGATCCCCAGCAGGACCAAGGCCGCCGCCGCGATCTTGCTCTCCATGAACTCCGAGCGAAAGCGCTGGAATGGCGTTTCGATCCTGGCCGGGATGTCGTCGGATACAGGTGGTGCAGCGGTTTCTGTCATGTGCCCTGATCCTGCAAACGGACCCGCGGGTCGAGGATGGAATAGAGGATGTCGACGATCAGGTTGATCACGACAAAGAAGAGAACGATGATCATCAGATAGGCAACGACCACGGGCCGGTCGAGCTGTAGAATGGCGTCGATCAGCAGCTTGCCCATGCCCGGCCAGGCAAAGATCGTCTCGGTCACGACCGAAAAGCCGATCAGGCTGCCGAACTCCAGCCCCATCACCGTGACAACCGGGATCATGATGTTCTTCATCACATGCACAGAGATGATCCGCCGCGTCGACAGTCCCTTTGCACGGGCGTATTTCACATAATCCTGCCCCATGGCCTCGCGCACACCGGCGCGGGTCAGTCGAATGGCAAGCGAGATCTTCAGGAGCGCGAGGTTCAGCGCGGGCAGAAAGATATGGCTGAGACCGTCAGAGGTGAACAAGCTGCTCCTGATGCCCAGAAAGGACCCCATATCGCCGCGCCCCGTGGCCGGGACCCACCCCAGTTCGACCGCGAACAGCATGATCAGCATGAGACCGACCCAGAAGGTCGGCAGCGAAAACCCGAGGATCGAGGTGGCCATGATCCCCTTGGAAATCGGGTTGTCCGGATAGAGCCCGGCATAAAGGCCCAGCGGGATGCCAATCGCCACAGCCAGAAACAGCGCGGTAAAGGCCAGTTCCATGGTCGCGGGCATATGATGCAGGATCAGTTTCAGCGCGGGCTCACCAAAAATAAAGCTGTTGCCCAGATCGCCGCGCACAGCGCCTTGCAGGAACAGCAGGTATTGATCCCAGATCGGGCGATCCAGCCCAAGACGGCGGATGGCGGCTTCGATATCGGCCTGATCCGCATCGGGGCTGACCAGCATGTAGACCGGGTCGCCAACGATGTTGACGCCGAAAAAGACGATCACGGACATCAGGAATACGACGACGAGTGCCTGAAGCAGTCGGCGAATGACGAAAACGGTCATGGGGGAGGACCTTCAAAGGGAAAACCGGGCCGCACATTGGCGCGGCCCGGCTGGTAGCGGGTGCTTACTCTTTGGTCACGCCGATGGCGAGCGTGTACTCGTCGGTGCGTGCCTTGTAGACCAGACCTTTCTTGGCGGCCCAGGTCGAGACCTGGAAATGGGTCGGAATGATCGCGACGTCCTCGATCGCGCTTTCCGTGGCTGCGGCCAACAAATCCTGCCGCTTGGCATCGTCGACCGTGCGCAGGGCTTCGATGATCAGCGCATCCGTTTCCGGGTTGGAATAGCGGCCACGGTTCGAAGAGCCAAAGCCCTTGTCAGGGTTGTGGGTCGCGATCAGCGACTTCAGCGGCGAAGAGGCCTCGCCGGAACCGGCGCCCCAGCCCACAAGGATAAAGCTGAACTCGGGCAGATCGCCTTCGCCACCGCGCGAGGCGCGACCAAAGTAGACCGAACGCGGCATTGTCTCGACCGCGGTCTTGATGCCGATACGGGTCAACATCTGCGCGACCGCTTCGGCAATTCTGGCGTCGTTGATGTAGCGGTCATTGGGTCCGTGGATGGTCATCTGGAACCCGTCGGCATAGCCCGCTTCGGCCAACAGGGCCTTTGCGCCTTCGGGGTCATACTCGACCACGCTCAGCTTGTCGGACACGCCAAAGAAGCCCTCGGGCAGCAACTGGCCCGCGGGCAGGGCGACGCCCTCCATCACACGGTCAACAATCGCGTCACGATTGATCGCCATGCTGATCGCCTTGCGCACGCGCACATCCAAGAGGGGGTTCATGATGTCGCTGCCATCATTGCCCTTGATGAAGGGAGAGTTCTCGCGGAACTGGTCCATGTGCAGGTAGATGACCCGGTTCGACACGCCCTGGCTCAGCTGGATCTCGTCCTTTTTGGCCAAGGTCGAGATGTCCGTGGTGGGCACCGAGGCAATCATGTCGATATCGCCTGCCAAGAGCGCGGCAACCCGGCTTGGCCCGGAGGAAATCGGCTTGAACTCCACTTCGGACCAGATCGGCGCATCGCCCCAATAGTCGTCATTGCGTTCCATGACGATGCTTTCGCCCGGCGTATAGCTGACGAACTTGAACGGGCCAGTGCCAACAGCGGCCGTGCCGTTGTTGAAGTCTTCGGTCGCGGCGCCGCATCCCACCTCGTCAGAGATGATGCGAATGGTCGAGATGTCGTTGGCCATCAGCGGGAAGGGGGCTGGCGTCTTGAAGTGGACGGTGTAGTCGTCAATCTTCTCGACAGACTTGCCCTTGAGATAGGTGCCAAAGCTGGAGGGAGAGTTCGGGACGTTCGGCGCGCGCTCGATCGTGCAGACCACGTCATCCGCGGTAAACGGGTTTCCGTCGTGGAATGTCACACCTTCGCGCAGTTTGAATTCCCATGTCAGATCGTCGATTGGCTCCCATGACACGGCCAGACCGGGGATCAGCTGCTGCTTTTCGTTCTGATCGACAAGGCGATCAAAGATATGCAGCGTCATGGCATTGTTCGGGCCAAGGTTGTGAAAATGCGGATCCATGGACGTTGGCTCGGACGCGAGACCGATCGTCAGCTTCTCCGCCGAGACGGCCCCGGCACCTAGCGCAAGAACGCCCGCGGCCACAGCAGTCGCAAGTTTGAGTTTTCTCATTTAAGCACTCCCCTTTTCATTGGACGCCTGTGTCACCGAATCCGTGTCCGGCGCCGCGTCATCAAGGAATGCTAGTTACCACGAAAAGCATTGCCAATACGCAATGCTATGCATATGCGCATAGATCAATCCTGTTCCGTGAGATCCAGGGGCGCATCCAGCCGGACGCGTAAAAAATGACCGAACATCGCCACAATCTGCGCGAGCTTGAGGCCCTGAGGGCCGTCGTCATGGTTGGCACCACAATCGGTGCGGCCCGGCGGCTTGGCGTGTCGCAATCTGCTGTGAGCCGCGCCTTGTCACAGCTCGAAGCACGGGTAGGCAGGCCTCTCTTTGTGCGCGCCTCTGGACGGATCGAACCCACGGCAGAAGCCCTGCGCCTGAATGCCTCGCTCGACCCGATTTTCGAAACACTCGCCAAGATCGAGGGCGCGGAATGGGCCGCCCCCGAGGACGAGCCGCTGCGCCTGATCGTTCCGCCCGCTCTTGCGCAGCATTTCGTCGTCTCGCGCGTTGCAAAGTTCCTGAAGGCCAATCCGGGACGGCGGCTGCAACTGGACATTCAGTCGACCGACGCGCTTGTCTCGGGCATCCTCGATCTGCGCTATGACCTGGGGCTGACCAGCGCGATGATCCAGCAATCCGGCGTGAACACCGTTCCGTGGCGGCGCAGTCAGGTGGTGTGCGTGATGCCCGTGGATCACCCGCTGGCCGTGCGCAAGCGCGTGACCCCGGCGGATCTCGACGGTGTCGAAACCATCGAGTTTCTCCGCCGTATCGGCACCCGGGCCATTATTGATCAGGTGTTCGCAAAAGCCGACGTGACGCCGCGACGTGTCGCTGAAACGGCGACCTCCATGACCGCGCTTGAACTGGTGCGGGCCGGGCTGGGCGTCGCTTTGTTCAACCCGTTTCCGATCTTGTCTGCCGGTACGGACGGCGTGGTCGTGCGCCCGTTTGATGCGGCCATTCAATACAACACAAGCTTTGTCTTGCCCGCTGGGCAGCCGCCCACGCAACTGGCCCGGCAATTCATGCAGTTCATCCGGATCACGACGCCAAAGGATCAGTATTCCGAACCGGCCGAGTGACGGCTCAGACCTCCCAGGTGACGTCCGGATCCATCGGAAAATTCGGGCGAGGGACATGCGTCAACGGCCAGCGGGCATGGATCGGACTGGTCAGCCCGCTGGTGTCGACCTCATAGACCTGCGACGGGGCGAACCACGGTGCAAATCCCGCGCGAAAATGCCCCCGCGATTTCACGACGACCGTTCGGGCGGCGGCGATGTCGAGGCCCATCATGTGAAAGAACACCGGATCCGCCGTCTGGGTCCGGTCGGTGATGACAACCACCGTGATCCCGCCGATCCGCAGCGCCGCCGAGGGGCCAAGCACCAACTTGCGCCCCGCGGTCATGCCGTTTTCGCCCACAACCGTCCCGTCATGCAGTGTGACCACTTCCGCTTCGGCTTCGAAAGGCACATCCCATTGCGCCCAGGGTTGCCCGGTGTCTTGCGTGCGATTGAACCGCGCCGTGAACCGCCCGCCTGCGCCGACCGCATGGGCCTCGGAGGCAAGCTCCGGATCACACAGGGAGCCGACGAGGCAGTCTTGCGCCCCGGCCTCGTGCAAGGCCGCCAAAAGTGCAGTTGTCCGGCCACTGCCGCCACCACCGGGATTGTCCCCAGCGTCGGAGAAAATCACCGGCGCACGGTCCACTTTGGTTGCCAATGTCACGGCGTCCTCAAGCGAGGTCAATTCCCGCACGAACTGGTGGCGCGTGTCCCATGCCCGCTGCGCCAGTTCTTCGGCAAGGGCCTGCGCGACGGCGGCGTCCTCGCGCGCGGTCACAACGATGCTGAGGCCATTGTCGGGCGTGTCGGCAAAGAGGAAGGTGCCAAAGATCGACACGTTCAGGATCGCGCTGCGGTGCTCTGCCTGCCGCCGTTGCCCGTAATCAATAAGCGCGCCATAGGGGCTCTCTGCCGTCAAAAGCGCGATCGAGGCTGGTGTGAGCGGCAGTTTGACATGCGCCATCCTGGGGCGTCGCCCGGTGGCCAGACAACGCCGCATGGCAAAGGCCGCCTCTTCGCCGCGCTCGATGTGGTCCACATGCGGATTGGTGCGGTAGCCCACGATCATGTCGCAGGCATCGACCATCCGCTGCGAGACGTTGCCATGCAGATCGAGGGTCGCCACGATCAGGACATCCGGCCCGACCACGTCGCGCACCCGGGCCATGAGCAACCCGTCGGGGTCATGGTCATGTTCGGCGACCATCGCCCCGTGATTGCAGATGAAAACCGCATCCAGCGGCCCGGCATCGTGCAACATCGTCTCGGCTGTCGCGATGATCTCTTCGATCACCGCCTCGCGCACGGGTCCTGCGGGATGGCTGGCGGCAAGGATGCAGGGCACAGGGGCCCAGTCCCCGGTTGCATCCATCGCCTGCACGAAGGCCGCAAATTCCGTCGCCAGTTTGGGCGTGTCAGAGCGGGCCTCTGCCATGAGCTCATCGCCCGACAACCAAGTCAGCGAGTGGAAATCCTCCGCTTCTGCTGGCTTCGCATAGCGGTTCGATTCAAGAATGGCGCCCAGCAAGGCGACGCGAGGCGTATGCATATCAGCGCCTTTCTTCGATAAAACATGTCACGAAGGAACACGAAGCCATGACCAAGATCAACATCCCCAACGACTATCCGGTGGAACTTGCGATCCCGGACATCGAAGCTTATGCCGACGGCAACACCGGAGTGCCCTTTGTCTGGCGCTTTGACAGCGGTGTGCCCGGGCGCAACGTCATGGTCAGCGCGATTGTTCACGGCAATGAGCCTTGCGGCGCCTCCGCGCTCGACTGGATGCTGCGCGAGAATATCCGCCCCCTGGCTGGCAGCCTGACGCTCGCTTTCATGAACATCGCCGCTTATCGCGCGTTCGACCCGGCCGATCCCAACGCCACCCGTTGGGTCGATGAAGACATGAACCGCGTCTGGGGCAGGGAGGTTCTGGAAAGCGACCGCACCAGTTGGGAGCTTGAGCGCGCCCGCGAGGTGCGCCCCCTGCTGGACGAGATCGACGTTCTGTTCGACCTCCACAGCATGCAGCATCTGGCCCCGCCATTGATGATGACAGGCCGCCACGCCCGCGCCAAGGATCTGGCCAAGCAGATCGGCGTGCCAGAGCGTGTGGTCGGCGATGCGGGCCACGCTGCGGGTCGTCGAATGCGCGACTATGGCGCCTTTGATGACCCGAACTCGTCCAGAACGGCGCTTTTGATCGAATGTGGACAGCATTGGCAGGCAAGCTCTGGCGAACTTGCCCGTGACGCGATGGTTCGGTTTCTGGTCGCCACCGGCACGCTGTCGCCGGATATGGTGGCCAACCGTGCCGAAGCCCTGCCGCAACGGGCCTTCACGGTGGTCGAGGCCGTCACCATCGAGAGCGATCATTTCCAGTTCTCGCAGAGCTTTTCCGGAGGCGAGGTCATCGCAGAGAAGGGGACCCTGATCGGCCATGACGGCGACCGGGCCATTCTGACGCCGCATGACAACACAATGCTCGTCATGCCGTCCAAACGGCTCTGGAAAGGACAAACGGCTGTGCGGCTCGCGGTGCCCGACAGCTGATCCGGAGCATGCAACGGTCGTTTGGATGGGCGCGCTGATGTCTTGCGGCCAAGCCTCCCACTGCGTCCCGGACTTTACGAAACAAGAATTAACACCTATAGTTGTGTCCATTAAAGTGACGCGCGAGTGGCGCGCCGTGGGGCGTATTCTGGCCCCGAACTGGCGTGTAAAAGGTGATTGAACATGGCCCACAGCTACCAGTTTCGCCCCGAATGGCTTACCCTTGGCAGTGGATTTTCATGGAGATCTGCGCTGGCGCTGGTCGCGACGTGCCGGGCCGCCTATCTCGACGGGGAAAAGGCAACAGCCTTTGTGCGGCAGGACTGGGGAATCGAGGCGACAGCCTTTGCCGCGGGACAGACACAAGGCCTGATACTGGAAACCGATGAGTCGCTGGTCGTTGCCTTTCGTGGGAGTGACGGGCTGGCGGATTGGTTGGGCAATCTGAAAGTAACCCCGCGTCGCGTGCCTGCCTTTGGAGGATCGGTACACAACGGGTTTATGGCCGCCTATGAGGATGTGGCAGAGACCGTGGCCGATGCCGTCGAGCGCGCGCAAGGCCGGGCGCTTTGGCTGACGGGGCACAGCCTTGGTGGCGCACTGGCGGTGATCGCCGCGCTGACGCATCGCGACGCCCGGCCTGCGGGGATCCTGACCTTTGGCCAGCCGCGCCTGTTGGGGCGCGCGCCGGCAGAATTGATCGCTGAGCACTTTGGCGAC
This sequence comes from Sagittula sp., assembly GCA_042088665.1. Taxonomy (GTDB): domain Bacteria; phylum Pseudomonadota; class Alphaproteobacteria; order Rhodobacterales; family Rhodobacteraceae; genus JBELMB01. The sequence continues at coordinate 4,681 of JBELMB010000015.1, read as the reverse complement.
AGCTACAACCGCGTGGTGAATGGCGACGACATTGTTGCGCGCATCCCGCCGGGGTTTCGTCATGCCGGTTTGCTTACCCAGATCGCAGACGAAAACGGCCTGAGCGCCGAAGACCTCGGTCTGGAAAGTGTCGAAGACCCCATGGTCGCTCTGGATGATGCGGCATTCGACGCCTTGCAAGCCCGGATCCGTGCGATGCGCAGCGAAATCGAGAACGCGGATCTGGACGGCATCGAGGGATTTGACCTGAACTTGGGGCAGCTTCTGGATGCAACGGTCAATGCGGCGATCCCCGGCATCAGCGCGCATCGGATCGAGGCCTATTACGCTAAGGTCAATGCACGCGCTTCCTCCGAGATCGCTGTGCACGGAATGCACGAAAGCTTTGACGGTCGCCGCAGCCGGCATTTTTCCATCGAGACAACTCTGGCCCAAAGCACGCGCACAGGTCGCCCGCCCCTGGATCCAGATATTCTGGACGCGCTCGAGGGCCTTGAGGGCGTCGAAGGCCTTCAGACAAGGTCTGGAACGGGGGCGGCCCGCGACGAGGGCCCAGAGCACTATCTGGTGCATCTGGCGATGTCCTCTGGCTGGACCCCGCCCCGGGGCGTCAAATTGCAGTCTCTGGTCGGCACGGTTGCTTCGGTGGCGGCAACCGAGGACGGCGTGCGGGAGATGCGGCGCGACGCCATGGTGGTGGGGCTGGAGGCCAGCCGAGAGGCCGGGATCGAAGACGTCTCGCAAACCGTGCCGCATGTCAAAGGCACCGCGCTGCACATGCGCCCCGATCTGGAGGAACGCGGCAGCGCTGCGCTGGTGGGGATCATCGATACCGGGATCGATATTTTGCACGACGCCTTTGCCGATACGGCGGGAAAGACGCGCATTCGGGCGCTGTGGATCCAGCACGACAAAACCGGGAAGACGCCTCGCGAGGTCGATCCCGCGGCTTTTACACAGGATTATGGATCGCTCTACCTGTCGCCTGACATTGAGAAAATGCGCAACGCACCAGTGCACGAGCAGGATGCGATCTCACCTCGATTGCGCGATGCATATTCTGGCCACGGCACCCATGTTGCGGGCATTGCGGCAGGGCGCGGCTTTGCCGATGTGGGCGATGGCATGGCGCCCGAAGCGGGGCTGGTGGTCGTGGCCGCCTATAACAGGAGCGATCCGGAAAACCCTGATGAGCCGCGCAGCATCGGCTATTCCTCTAGCCATGTGGATGCGCTGGCCTTTCTCAGACGTGTCGCTTTGGGTCAGACCAAAGTTCAGGACGCGGCGCAGCCCATGGCCATCAACGTCAGCTTGGGGATGAACGCGGGCGCGCATGACGGGCAAACCACGCTGGAAGCGGCGTTTGACAGTATCACCAACAATGGGCGGTTGCCCGGTCTTGCCGTGGTCAAATCGGCGGGCAATGAGCGCACCCATGCCGGGCACGCTTCGGTCCGGCCCGCCACGGGGGCATTGGTCGATGTGGTCTGGAAGACCGAGGCCGGCAGCCGCAAGCGCGATTACCTCGAGGCCTGGTTTGCGCCCGAAGACAACGTGGCGTTCACGCTGGTCACACCCTCCAAAAAGCGCCTTGGCCCTGTAAGCTTTGACAATCCACGTGCGCAGAGGGTTATCGGGGGAAATCTTTGCCACGTGGATTTGTCCGAGGGCCACAGCGACAACGGCGACAACCGCCTTGCCGTCAGTATAGAGCGTGAGGCACAAGACATCGCCAAAGGTGACTGGCGCCTCGAGATTGAAGGCAAAAGCATCTTTAGCCGATCCGCCACCGTGCATATCTGGGCCGAACGGATGAATTCGCGCGCCATCGCCTTTCAAAAGCCCGACGAAGACATGACGCTCAGCGTTCCGGGAACCGCGCGGTCGGTCATCACGGTGGGCGCCTGCAATGCGCGTTTTCCGATGCGGTTGCTGCCGATTTCGTCCATGGGGCTGACCCGCGATGGTCGGCTGAAGCCCGAGCTTTGCGCGCCGGGCGAGGACATCACCGCTGCGGCGGCAGGTGGATTGGCCGATGCCGCCACGCGCAAGACGGGAACCAGCATGGCGGCGCCACATGTTACGGGGGCCTTGGCGCTGGTGTTTTCGGGGTTGGCCAAGGCCGGGAAGCGGCAAGCCAATGCCCGCCAATTGCAAACCGCCCTGACGCTGACCACCCAGAATTATTCGCCTATCCACAATGCGGGCCTGGGCCATGGGATCCTGGACGCAGAGAAGCTGTTTGATGAAATGATGAGGAAAGCCAGACCATGACCGTTGACGCAAAAACCGCGATGCATTTTGTTGAATCCACGGAGTTGCCGGGTTTGCCCGAAGGACTGGAAGGCATTGAAATCACTGCGCCGGACTTGCCAGAGTTTGACAAACCGGACTTGGCGGTGACCGTCGGTTCGCAAGTGGCCTCGTTTGCAGATGACGTGAAGCCGGAGCTGAGGCAGCAGATTTCCAACGCGTTCTTGTTTGCGCAACAGGCGGCGGACAAACGGCTTGAGCGTCTGGGCGAGGCGAGTTCCAAGAGCTGGTACGACACCTATGTGGATGTGATGTCGCAGATCGGCTGGATCCGCGAAGACGCCTCTGTGGTGGTGCGCGAGGTGACGGGCACATCGCTGCATGTCCACAAGGAGATCATCCCAATCGTCGCTGCCGCCCTTGGCCCGGCGGCGGCCACGGCGACGGTGGTCAACGTGTTGAAGGGCTTGCAGAACATGAACCAGGACAGTCCCTGGATCACGCTGTTTCAAAGCGCGTCGCAACGGGCGAGCGCCAATCAGTTCCAGATCAGCCATACCACGCAGGAAGAAGGCACGCCGCGTATCCGGTTGGTGAACTTTGAACTTGATGCGGAGCGGTCGGTCACGCAGGTGCTGTTTTTCAGACTCGATACCAACAAAGCTGAATTGCGGCATTTTGAGAACAAGATGGCTGTCAATGAACCGATTTTCGGCCAAGTGGCACCGGTCATCGCAAACCGTTTGGCGGACAGGATTGCGGGCAATATCCTCGCGATAGAGATCTGAAGTCGGTCGGGTAACCGTTGGGGTTGCCCGGTTCCGTCACCCTCCGGACGTGTTGGCGGCCTTTACGGCGGCGATGATTGAGCCGATCCAGATCCCCTGATTGGCGGAATACCGTCCCTCCTTGCCATTGAGGCGAGGCAGGCCGGATCTCTCCTTGCTGGGGTCAAGTTTCTTGCCTTTGTGATGCAGTGCAATGCATCCCCAACCATCGTCAAACACCGGACTGCCGGAATTGCCCTCTTCGCTCGGAGCAAAGTAATGTATCAGGCGGCGTTCGGGTTTTGTCGGGGTGCCACTGTCGGGGCATTCGTGATCGAGGATGTGGTTGTCTTGCAGTGAGAAATGCAATGCGCCGCCGTTCGGATAGCCAAGAATATACACCCGCGGCGTTGCCGCCCCCTCCATATCGGGCACGGCCTCCGGAACCAGCGGGATAGGCGCAAACCGGTCAGAGCAGCGTTTTGCGTCTATTGTGAACACGGTACAATCCAAGCCGCCGAGCAGGGGCGATTCAAAGATGAGGTCCTTGATGGCGATCTTCTCGTCGCGCAGATCCGTGAAATGGCTCTTCTCAAACCGAACCGTTGGCAAGACGGAAGGCTTCAGGGCATTGTGGTTTCCGTCAGTGTTCAGCACGTGATAGTTGGTCATCATGCAGACTTGGCCTTTGGCTTTTTCTGCCAACCCCAGAACCTCCGCATCGACCACAAAACTGGTGCCCACGCGACTGCCGTCGCGTTTCAGCACGGCGGCAACACGGTGACCGCAGGCGCAGCCATCCATGACCCAATCGTAAGACTTCTGACCGTCTTTGCCGAGAAGCTTTTCGGTGCCTTCAAGCTCCGCAGGATCGAGGTCGATGGACTGGTGGCCCGTGACACCCTTGTTGGTCCAAAGCGCCTTGGCCGCCAAGGACGCCAGGACAATCCTGCCCCGTTTGCCTTGTACGCCCAGCCTCCAGAGATCGCGAAACTGCCGATGGGTGGTGTTGTAGTAAAACGCGGGAACTCCGGGCATATCGAGATAGCGTGAGAGGTGAAGATCGACCTCATCCCAATCGCCAAGAGGAATGCGCGCCTCCGCTCGGGTGGCATGGACCCAGGGATCGTCAGTGTCCGCCGTACCAAGAAGGTCGCAAACCTGACGCGCCAGCGCGACGGGATCGGGAGCGCCTGTCAGCGACACTCTGTGCGCCCGCGCGTAATCGGCAACGGCGGCCGCATTGATCAACGGATAATACCCCGGCGGGTCGGTTCGTGCGCTGGCCGCCATATAGGCGTCAAAGGACGCTTGCGCATGGTATCGCGCGGCTGTGTCGGCCTCGCGGCCCAGCGCAAGCACCATCAGATCCTTGTGCGCGCGCCCTGACAACGCACGCAACTCGACCTCTTCTTTCAGGTCTGTGATCTTTTGCGCCAGAACATCGCCAAGGTAACGCGTGGTCGCCTGCGGCGCACCGCTGTCGATCAGGGCCTGCGCATGCAGTTTCAGGGTTTCTGCGTGGTCGGGCCGGAACATCAGGTATTTTTCGGCAAGCATGGCCATAAGCCCGAACTCGCCATAGTTGCGAAGCCCGATGAGGCGGGCAACACCAACCTCGGCATCCATCTCGGCTATGGAATTCAGGTCCTCATGCACCT
>JBELMB010000156.1:0-11974 GCA_042088665.1 Sagittula sp. | reverse complement strand
GGAGTTTGTTGTGCTGCGCAGTGGGAGCGAGGCCCCACATCCACCGGCGCCGCCAAGGCCGTGAGCCTCGTCTTGCCGGAACTGGAAGGCAAGCTGGACGGCGTCGCGATCCGCGTGCCGACGCCGAATGTGTCGGTCGTGGACCTCACCTTCGAAGCGGCGCGCACCACCACGGCAGAAGAGATCAACGCGGCAATCCGCGCCGCGGCGGACGGCCCCTTGAACGGCGTTTTGGGCTATACCGACGCCATGCTTGTCTCGATGGATTTCAACCACGACCCGCTGTCCTCGATCTTTCACACCGATCAGACCCGCGTCATGGAAGGCACCATGTGCCGCATCCTGACATGGTACGACAACGAATGGGGCTTCTCCAACCGGATGGCGGACACCGCCGTCGCCATGGGCAAGCTGATCTGAGACCGGCGCGCCCGTTCACACGGGCGCGAGGAGACGTGATCCACGCATGGGATCGTCTGTGGCATGGTGGCCTCCTGCAACAAGGAGACCACCGTGCCCAAACGCCAGAAGGCCCGCCAAAAGACACCAGCGCGCAGCGCCGAGACGCCCCGCGCGGCGCAGACCCGCCGACAGGTGTTGGCCAATCTCGCAATCTACGGCACGGGGACGCTGGCTCTATTGGGCGGCGGTACGGCGCTTGCACTGGATTTCCGCCGCAAGCTGGCCGAGGTCGACCTCGCGCGGATTGGCAATGGCAAGCCCACCATCGTCCAGATCCACGACCCCAATTGCGGCCTGTGCCGCGCGCTTCAGCGTGAAACCCGCGCGGCACTGAAGGCCTGTGCTTCCGAACCGACTCAGTATCTTGTGGCCAATATCCAATCGCGCGACGGGGCAGAATTCGCCGACCGCATGGGCCTGCCCCATGTGACGTTGGTCTTTCTGGATGGCGCGGGCGCGCATCTGCACACCATTCAGGGCGTGACTGCGGCGGATGACATCAAATCCGAAATGACCCGCCATTTCGCCAGCGCTTGAGCGGCGGGCGCATAGCGGCCCGAAATCAGGCCAGCAGTCAGGCCCCGAGACAGGCCCGTAGACAGACCTGAAATGGTCCTGACCTCTGATCAGAGATCAAGCACAGGATCGGCCCCCGGCAAATGGTCTGACAATGTCCCGAAAACGACAAACCCGCCTGCGGCGCAAGCGGATTCCATCGTCTTTTCCCTTGGCTTGGTCGGCTGGGATCAGCCGTAAACCGCCCGGCGTGCGATCCCGCGCAATTCGGAGGTGTTGATGCCAAGGTCGTCAGCTTCTGCCTTGGACAATGCGCTGAGTTCGCGCAGGGTCTTGCGGTATGCAGCGTGCTTTGCGGCGCGAATACGAAGATCGGTAAAAAGGGTCATTTGCTCGGCCTTTCCTGTTTGGCTGATTTGATACCGCTAACATAGCCATGCTGCAGCGCAGAACAATTGCCCAAGCGGTCATGCCGCAATGCAGAAAATGCAAGGCTCGATAGACGCGGCGTTCATCTTTGCGCCGGATCAAAACCACCGTTTGCCCCGGATCCAAACCACAGCGGAGCTCGCCTCAGGTCACTGGAAACCAGAGAGAAACCTGTCGATTTCCCCAAGGTATGGCGGCGTATCAAAAAGATCCACATGCCCTGCCCCGGTCACCGCCACAAAGCGCGCCACCCCTTCGCCGCGCCGCAGCAACTCGCCCATCTCGACCCCATGGGCAAAAGGCACCAACCCGTCCCGATCGCCGTGCAACAGAAGGCTGGGCGCGCGGACCTTCGGCGCATCCAGATCGCTGCGCCACCGCTGGATGCCAGGCAGGATGCAGGCCGGAAGACCAGAGGCCCGCGTCATCAACCGGCACAAGCGCGTGTAGGGCGCAGCGAGGATCACACCGGCCACGTCGCGCCGCGCGGCAACATGCAACGCCAGACCGGTGCCAAGCGAATAGCCCTGCACCACCACCGGGCCGTGCCTTGGCCCGACCACCTGCGGCAGCGCGTCAAAGGCGACAAGCGCGTCGGCTTTCAGCTGTGTTTCGCTGGGCGCACCGGGCAGGCCACCGCCACCGCGATAGCCCATCGCAACGACCTGCCGCCCGGCCCGCGCGTGATGCTGCAGCATCGGGGCAAAATACCCCAGCGCCCCGATGTTGCCCATGAAATAGAGCACCACAGGCGCGCCCATCGGGGCATCGCCGACATATAGCGTGAGGGGAGGACGCCCCGGCACCGCGACGTCATGTGCCGCAAACCCGGGCGCCGAAAAGACCTGATCGTCGAAGGGGTAGACAAAACGAGGATGCAGCGTGACCATCACGACCGCATAAATCAGGTACAAGACCCCGGTGATGCCAATGGCCCAGAGCATCCCGCGCCGCAGGCTCACCCGAGGCGCGCGATCAGCGCCTTTTCGACCGCCGGTGTGACGAAACCCGACACATCCCCGCCGAGGCGCGCGATCTCCTTGACCAGCTTTGAGGCAATCGCCTGATGGCGCGCCTCCGCCATCAGAAAGACCGTCTCGACGCTGTCATCCATGGCGCGGTTCATGCCGACCATCTGGAATTCATATTCGAAATCCGCCACCGCCCGCAGCCCGCGGATAATGATCGACGCGCCAACGTCATGGGCGCAGTTGATCAACAGGTTCTCGAACGGATGGGCGACAATCTCGATCCCGGTCTGCTCGGACAGAAGCTTGCATTCCGACTCGATCATCGCGACGCGGTCTTCGAGGTCGAACAAGGGCCCCTTGTCGCGGTTGATCGCCACGCCGATCACCAGCCGGTCCACCAGCTGCGCGCCACGGCGAATGATGTCGATATGCCCGAGCGTGATCGGATCGAAGGTACCAGGATAGAGACCGATGCGCATGTGGGCTCCCGCGTGTGGTGTGGTCGTGCGCAGGCACGCAACAATATTGCGCCAAAAGATGCAAGGACGAAGGGTGAGACCGGTTGTCGCCGGGGTGGCCACCTGTGGCCTTGTGGCCATCGATGCCACAATGACGGACCTGTGCCGGATCTGTGGCGCGGACCTTTGCCGGACCTGTGCCGGGACGAACCGCGCGGGCCGCAGGGGCCAGCGCGGTTCGTCCCGGCAGGGTCTGGTCTTCAGTGCCCCATGATCATGCCTTCGAGGGCATCTTTCTCCATCGCCAATTCGCTGAGCTTCGCCTTGACCACGTCGCCAAGCGTGATGAGACCGATCATCTCGCCGTTCTCGACCACGGGCATGTGGCGAAAACGGCCCTCGGTCATCTTGGACAACACGTTGTCCGCATCATCGGAGCGCGCGCATGTCACGGGATCTGCGGTCATGTAGGTTTCCACCGAATGGCCAAGGCAATCCGCGCCCCGCGCCGCCAGTTCGCGCACGATGTCGCGCTCCGACAGGATGCCGACTGCCTGTGTTCCGTTTGGTGAAACCACCACCGTGCCGATGCGTTTCTCTGCGAGGATCTTGGCCGCGTCAGACACCGGTGTCCCCGGCTTCACCGTAAAGACAGCCGCCGCGCCCTTGCTTTTGAGGATCTGCTGAACCTGCATTGCGATACTCCCTGTGACACTCCCGTGACACCAGCGTGTCGCTTGCATCAAATTCTGTCAAGTGTGATGGCAGGCGTGCCAGTTTTCGTCGCAGAGCCGCCGTCATCCTGCATTGATCGCGCTGGCCGCGAGGGTTTCGAGCCGCACCAACTCCGCCCGCATGCCTGCCACCAGCGCCTCGGCAAAGCCGTTGATCCGCGCAAGGCGGCGGTCATCGGCATGCCGGACGAGGTAGAACGCGCGGGTCAGATGCACGTCGTTCACCAGAATGCGGCGCAGCTCTGGCGCGGCGGAAAGGGCAAAATCATGGACCACGCCCAGACCTGCCCCCGACCGCAACCACTGCAGCTGCACCGCGACGGAATTTGACGCCAACCGCACCCGGTCGAGGCCGAGATCGGCGAGGTAGTCCAGTTCCTTGTCAAAGATCATGTCGGGGATGTAGCCCACCATGGGCTGTCCACGCAGATCCTCGCGGCGCGTGATCGGGGCGTTTCGGGCAAGATATCCGGCGCTTGCGGCAAGATGAAGCTGATAATCGGTGATTTTCTGCACGACGAGGCGCCCCGCGGTGGGGGCCGAGACGGCGACCGCCATGTCTGCCTCTCGCCGGGAAAGGTTGACCACGCGCGGCAGGGCCACGATCTGCACATCCAGCGCCGGGTTCGCCGCGGCAATCGCGGCGCAGACCTGCGGCAGCAGGAAATTGGCACAGCCATCCGGCGCGCCCAAACGGATCTGCCCGGACAGCCCCTCGACCCCGCCCCGCGCCACTTCGGAGGCGAGATGCGCCGCCTGTTCCGCCGTTTCGGCAGGCGCCACCAGCCCGCCACCCGTCTGCGTGAGGCGATACCCCTGCGGGCTCTTGTCAAACAAGGGCGCGCCGATTTCCAGTTCGAGCCGGGCAATGCGCCGCCCCACGGTGGCCGGGTCCATGCGCAACACCCGCCCGGCGGCGGACAGGCTTTCGCCCCTCACCACGGCCAGAAAAACCCTCAGGTCATCCCAATCCATTTTGCACTCCTGCAAAGCGCTTTTGTGATATTGCCTCTTTCGGGCGCAAAATTGCAAGACTATGGTCCGCGCGACACATCAGGGAGACCCCAATGCAAGAGCTGACCCATTTCATCGACGGTGCCCACACCTCCGGCACTTCGGCGCGTCACGCCGATGTCTACAACCCCGCCACGGGCGAAGTGCAGGCGCGTGTGCCGCTCGCCAGCGCCGCCGAAGTGGATGATGCCGTGGCCCGCGCCGCCGAAGCGCAGATCGGCTGGGGCGCCACGAACCCGCAGCGCCGGGCGCGCGTGATGATGAAATTCGGCCAGCTCATCAACGAGCACATGGACGAACTCGCCGAGCTGGTGTCCAAGGAGCACGGCAAGACCCTGCCGGACGGCCGTGGCGACGTGCAGCGCGGGCTCGAAGTGATCGAGGTCTGCATGGGCGCACCGCACATGCTGAAAGGCGAGTTCACCAATGACGGCGGCCCCGGCATCGACCTGTATTCGATGCGCCAGCCGTTGGGCGTGGTGGCGGGCATCACGCCCTTCAACTTCCCCGCGATGATCCCGCTGTGGAAAATGGGCCCGGCGCTGGCCTCCGGCAACGCGATGATCCTCAAGCCGTCCGAACGCTGCCCCTCGACCGCGCTGCGGCTGGCGGAACTGCTGAAAGAAGCAGGCTTGCCCGACGGTGTTCTGCAAGTGGTGAATGGCGACAAGGAAGCCGTCGACGCGCTGCTCGACAACGAGACGATCCAGGCGGTGGGCTTTGTCGGCTCGACCCCGATCGCACAGTATATCTATGGCCGCGCGGCCAACAACGGCAAGCGGGCGCAGTGCTTTGGCGGCGCCAAGAACCACCTGATCGTGATGCCCGACGCGGATCTCGACAAGGCGGCGGACGCGCTTGTCGGCGCGGGCTTCGGGGCTGCCGGCGAACGCTGCATGGCGATCTCTGTCGCGGTGCCCGTGGGCGCGGCCACTGCCGATGCATTGGTCGAGCGGCTGATCCCGCGCATCGAAAAGCTGAAGGTCGGCCCCTACACCGCGGGCGACGACGTGGACTATGGCCCCGTCATCACCAAGGCGGCGCAGGCCCGCATCGGTGGCCTGATCGACAGCGGTGTCGAGCAGGGTGCAAAGCTTGTCGTCGACGGCCGTGACTTCAAACTGCAGGGTTATGAGGACGGCTTCTTTGTCGGGCCGTCGATGTTCGACAATGTCACCCCCGACATGGACATCTACCGCGAAGAGATCTTTGGCCCCGTGCTCAGCCAGGTGCGCGCCGAGACCTACGAAGACGCGCTGAAGCTGACCATGGACAACCCCTATGGCAACGGCACCGCGATCTACACCGCCGACGGCGACACCGCGCGCGATTTTGCCCACCGGGTGAATGTCGGCATGGTGGGGATCAACTTCCCGATCCCCGTGCCGCTGAGCTACCATACCTTTGGCGGCTGGAAGAAATCGGCCTTTGGCGACCTGAACCAGTATGGTCCCGATGCCTTCCGCTTTTACACCAAGACCAAGACCGTCACCGCGCGCTGGTTTTCCGGCATCAAGGAAGGTGGCGAATTCAACTTCAAGGCGATGGACTGACCTCACGCTGCGCGGAGATCATCCTCCGCGCAGCTAACACCTCCGCGGCGCAGCCTGTGCCGCGGACACAGGGGGTTTCCGCCCATCTTGACGGCTCCCGAGAAAAGGCTTCTTTTTTGACGCCCACCAAAGTATTTGACACGTCAATGAAGTTGCATGTGCCCCCGCGCAACGAGGATTGATCCCCGATGTCCATCGCGCTTTCGGTTCATCCGGACCATGGTCTCGCCTATTTCCGCTTCCGCGGTCACGTGGATGTTCCGGCCTGCGCGCAGATTTTCCTCGACTATGCCCGTCATCCCCGGTTCGACCCGCAGCATGTCATGCTGACGTCCTCAGTCGAGCTTGAGACCGTCGACGCCAGCTTTTTGCGGATACTGACGGCGGTGGACAAGCTGGCCCCGACGTTCCGCTTTTTCCGACATGACTGCGTCAGCGTGATCCATGCCCGCAACGATGTCTTTTTCGGGCTGGCGCGGATGATGCAGCAGATCACCGAACCGCTCAGCAAGTTCCGCTACGAGATTTGCCGCACCGAGGCCGAGGCGCTAAGGGCCGCGGGCCTGCCGGACACCTGTTTCGCCGCGCTGGACCAGCGGCTTGGCCTGCAGACGACCTGCGCCTGACGCCCCTTGATGCCGTCACGCTTGCCGCCTCGTTGCGGCAATGCTTTGATGGGATCAAAGGAGAGCGCCATGACCGAGCCCGCCTTCACCATCGGCATCGAAGAAGAATACCTGCTGGTGGACCGCAGCACCTGCGCCCTGATAGAGGCGCCCCCTGCCCTTATGGCAGAGCTGACGCAGGATCTGGGCGATCAGGTCAGCCCGGAATTCCTGCAATGCCAGGTAGAGATCGGCACGCGCCCCTGCACCACGGTCACTGAGGCGCGCGAGGATCTGCGCCGCTTGCGCGCGTCTGTGGCGCGGCGCGCTGCGGCGCATGGTCTGGCCCCCATCGCGGCCTCCTGTCACCCGCTGGCAGACTGGAAGGCGCAAAGCCATACCGACAAGGAACGTTACAACGCATTGAGCCGCGATCTGGGCGGCGTCGTCCGTCGGATGCTGATCTGCGGGATGCATGTGCATGTGGGTCTGGGCGATGACGCCCTGCGCGCCGACCTGATGCGTCAGGCGAGCTACTTCCTGCCGCATCTGCTGGCGCTCTCCACCTCTTCGCCGTTCTGGCAGGGCGAGGACACAGAGATGGCCTCGTACCGGATTTCGGTCTTTGACAACCTGCCGCGCACCGGTCTGCCGCCACAGTTCGACAGTTGGCAGACCTATGAACGCTCCGTGCAATTGCTGGTGGATCTGGGCGTGATCGAGGACAGCTCCCGCATCTGGTGGGACCTGCGTCCCTCCGCGCGCTTTCCCACGCTGGAAGCGCGCATCATGGACGTGCAGCCGCGGCTGGAACACACGCTGACCCTTGCCGCGCTGACGCAATGCCTGATGCGCATGCTCTGGCGCCTGAGGGTCAGGAACCAGCGCTGGCGGATCTATGACCGCTTCCTGATCGAGGAAAACCGCTGGCGCGCGCAGCGCTATGGCACCACCGAGGGTCTGATCGACTTTGGCCGCGCGGCCATCGTGCCCTTTGCGGAACTGATTGACGAGTTGCTGACCCTGCTCGAAGAGGATGCCGCGGCCTTGTCCTGCCTTGCGGAGGCCCGGCGCGCCGCGGATATCGTCGCGATGGGCACCTCTGCCAGCCGTCAAAGGGCGGCGCGGGCCGCGGCGGCCAAGTCAGGCGCGGATCCAAACGGCCAGATGCGCGCCGTGGTGCACCACCTGATCGATGAGTTTCAGGCGGATCTTTGAGGCCTCGCCGGGGGCGACTGTCTCTCCCCGGGGCGCAGGACGGCGCGTGCGTTGCGAGACACTGTCGCCCACACATCGCCATAACGGGCGGCGCCCCTCTTGCAGCGCCCGCGCTGCCCCGCAATAAGCGGCAGGCAAAACGCGGGTCTGGCGCGGGCCGTATCACGTTCCGCACCAGCGGTCGATGCGCAGGAAACCAGCGCCTTTTCAGCCATCGGAACGACAGTATCCGGCAAGCACCGGGCCAACACAGAACCAACACCGGGCTGACACTCGGCCAGCATCGGAACACACGGGACCACCATGAAAACCGCCATCGCCACCTCCGATTACCATGTTCCCGGCGAAACCTTCATCAATCGGCACATCGCGCATCTTTTTGGCGGACAGACCTGCGTCATCTGCGGGCGGCACAATGGCGAGGACCCATTGGGCAAGCCACTGTTCGAACGCCGCGCCCGGCTCAGCCCCGGCGACCGGCTGCGCGCGCCGTTTGCGGCGGGCTACGGCGCAGTGGTGCACGGCACGTCCCGGCTGCCGTTCGGTGACAACCGCACGGCCCTCGCCGCCTTTCTGCGCGAACAGGAGGTCAAGGTCATCCTCGCCGAATTCGGCACGCAGGCGCTGGTGGTGGCGCGGCTGGGCAATGCGCTTGGCTTGCCGGTCTTCACCTATTGGCGCGGGACCGACGCCTCGAAGATGTTGCGCATCCGTCAGCGCGTTCGGGCCTACCGGCTGATGATGCCACGGCTGGCAGGCATGTTTTCCGTCAGCCAGTTTCTGCTCGACAACCTCGCACGACACGGCATCACCCATGACAATGCCCATGTGGTGCCGTCCGGCGTGGACATCCGGCGTTTCACCCCCGGTGACAAACGCCCGGGCAGCTTTCTCGCCGTCGGGCGCATGGTGGAAAAGAAGGCCCCGCAGATCACGCTGCGGGCCTTTGCGCAGGCGGCGCGTGGGCGCGAGGCGCATCTCACCTTTATCGGTGACGGCCCCCTGCTGGAGCCGAGCCGCGCGCTGGCCGCGGAACTGGGCATCGCCAGCAAGGTCACCTTTACCGGCGCCCTGCCCCATGACGCCGTGCGGGGGTTTCTGCACCAGACCGAAGTGTTCCTGCAGCATTCCGTAACCGCCAAGGATGGCAACACCGAAGGGCTGCCCACCGCCATCCAGGAGGCCCTGTCCTCAGGCTGTATCACCCTGTCGACCCACCACGCCGGCATTCCCGAGGCCGTCGAGCATGGCGTGAACGGCCTGCTGGTGCCGGAATGGGACGAGGCGGGTTTTGCCACGCAGATCGGGCGGATCCTCGACATGGCAGACCGCAGCCCCATGGCCCGGGCCGCCCGCGCAACGGCGGAGGCAAAATTCGACAACGCCAAGGGCCTTTCCCGCGTCGAAGAGGTCATTTCGCGCACGGTTGCCGCCTGACCCCGGCCACCGAGGGCGAAAATCGGGCCAAGACAGAACAACCGGCCCGTGCTTGGAAATCGACCGCCGTGGAAATCGACCCCCGTGGAAATCAAACGCCATCGCTTGCATGTGCCGCGTTCCTCCGGCACAATCTGAACAAATGTTCAATTCATACGTCTTGGGAGGGGCTCATGGATTTTGCCTTGAGCGAAGAGCAAACCGCCATTTTCGACATGGCTTTTGCCTTTGGACAGGAGCACATCGCGCCGCATGCCCGCACATGGGAAGCCGAAGGCACGATCCCCAAGGCGCTTTGGCCCGAACTGGCCGCGCTTGGCTTTGGCGCGCTATATGTGTCAGAGGACTCCGGTGGCTCTGGCCTGACGCGGCTGGATGCGACGCTGGTCTTCGAGGCATTGTCGATGGCCTGCCCCTCTGTCGCGGCCTTCCTGTCGATCCACAACATGTGCGCACGTATGATCGACAGCTTTGCCAGCGACGACATGAAGGCCCGCGTGCTGCCCGATGCGCTGTCGATGAAAACCGTGCTCAGCTATTGCCTGACCGAACCCGGTTCCGGCTCTGATGCGGCGGCGCTGAAGACCCGCGCCGAAAAGACCAACGAAGGCTACCGGCTGACCGGGACAAAGGCGTTCATCTCCGGCGGAGGATATTCCGACGCCTATATCGTCATGTGCCGCACCGGCGACGCAGGCCCCAGAGGCATCTCGACGGTCTACGTCGAGGACGGCGCCGAGGGTCTGTCCTTTGGCGGGCTGGAGGACAAGATGGGCTGGAAGAGCCAGCCCACCCGGCAGGTTCAATTCGACAATTGCCTCGTGCCCCATGACGCGCTGGTGGGTGAAGAGGGCCGCGGCTTTTCCTATGCCATGGCCGGGCTGGACGGCGGGCGGCTCAATATCGCGGCCTGTTCGTTGGGGGCGGCGCAGACGGCGCTGACCCAGACGCTGGCGTATATGTCCGAACGTCAGGCCTTTGGCAAACCCATCGACCAGTTCCAGGCGCTGCAGTTCCGCCTTGCGGATATGGAGATCGAGCTGCAGGCGGCGCGCACCTTTCTGCGTCAGGCCGCCTGGAAGCTGGACACAGGCGCGCCGGACGCCACGAAATTCTGCGCCATGGCCAAGAAATTCGTGACCGAAGCCGGGTCGAAAGTGGTGGACCAATGCCTGCAACTGCACGGCGGCTATGGCTACCTTGCAGATTACGGCATTGAAAAGCTGGTGCGGGACCTGCGCGTGCACCAGATCCTCGAAGGCACCAATGAAATCATGCGGCTGATCGTGGCGCGCCAGATGCTGGCCCGCTGACCCCGCACCACAGGACGCAGACCCAACCCCGGACAGCAAAGACCACCATGACAGACCTTTTGATCCGCACAGAGGGCCACGCGGGCCGCATCACGCTCAACCGGCCCAAGGCGCTCAATGCCATGACCTATGACATGAGCCTTGAGATCGAGCGCAGGCTGGACGCATGGGCCACCGACGACAGGGTCAAACTGATCATTCTGGACGCCGAGGGCGACAAGGCCTTTTGCGCCGGGGGTGACATCGCGGAACTGTATCGCACCGGCACGGCGGGCGATTACGCCTATGGGCAAACCTTCTGGCGCGATGAGTACCGGCTGAACGCCAAGCTGGCCGCCTATCCCAAACCGATCGTGGCCTTCCTGCAAGGGTTCACCATGGGCGGCGGCGTTGGCCTTGGATGCCACGTGAGTCACCGGATTGTCGGGCAAAGCGCGCAGATCTCCATGCCGGAATGCGCAATCGGGCTGGTGCCGGACGTTGGCGGATCCTATCTGCTGGCGCGCGCGCCGGGGCGGTCGGGCGTCTACCTCGGGCTGACAGCGGCGCGAATGAATGCCGCGGATGCCATACACACCGGCTTTGCCGATCGTTTCATCGATGAGGCGGACTGGCCGGCGGTGAAAGCGGATCTGGTGGCCAGTGGCGACGTGGGCATGCTGGCCACGTGCATCTCGGACACGACACCCGACGGCACGATCAGCGCGCAAGCGGCAGAGATCGACCAGCTCTTTGCCGGTGACAGCCTGCCAGAAATCCTGACCGCCCTGCGTGCGTCGGACAGCGCCTTTGCCGCGGAGACGCTGAAGAAGCTGTCGCGCCCCGCGCCGCTGTCGCTGGCGATCACCGTGGCGCTCCTGAACCAGTTGCGCGATCCCGCCGCCAGTGTGGCAAGCGCGCTGGAACTGGAGTACCGCGTAACGTACCGGATCATGGAACACGGGGACTTCCTTGAAGGGATCCGCGCTGCCATCATCGACAAGGACCGCACCCCCCGTTGGCGTCACGCGTTGGACGACGTGCCGGGGGCTGAGGTCGCCGCCATGCTCGCCCCGCTGGGCGAGAACGCGCTGCAACTCTAGGAGACCGCCATGCAGATCGCCTTTATCGGATTGGGCAACATGGGCGCGCCCATGGCCGCCAACCTTGCCGCCGCCGGACACACCGTGACCGGGTTTGACCTCGCGCCCGCGGAGGTCGCAGGCCTGTCCCGCGCCCCCAGCGCCGCCGCCGCGGTGAAGGGCGCCGAGATCGTGATCACCAT
>JBELMB010000155.1:0-11990 GCA_042088665.1 Sagittula sp. | reverse complement strand
CTGACCGTCGTCCGACGCGATATCGACTGTTGTCCGTTCCAGCCGGGCCGCAGACATCTGGCAGGCCAGCGTGCGCTTCCAGATCAGGTCATACAGCTTTCGCTGGTCCGGCTCTGACAGCTTCAGGGTTTCGACACTGCGCGTCATATCCGTCGGACGGATACATTCGTGCGCTTCCTGGGCGTTCTTGGCCTTGTTCTTGTACATCCGGGGGCTGTCGGGGATGAACTGCGGACCGTAGCGGTCCTTGATCGCATCACGCGCGGCCATCACGGCCTCCGGTGCCATGTCGATCCCGTCGGTCCGCATATAAGTGATATGCCCTGCCTCATAGAGGCGCTGCGCCGCGTTCATTGCCTGGCGGGCGCCCATGCCGAACTTGCGGCTTGCTTCCTGCTGCAGGGTCGATGTCATGAAAGGCGCGGATGGATTGCGGTTGGCTGGTTTTGCCTCCACCGACGTGACCTTGAGCGCGCGCTTTTCGATCGCACTGACGGCCATCTCGGCATCAGTGGCATTGGCGAGGTCGAATTTCTCCAGCTTCTTGCCGGCGAGGCTGGTCAGACGCGCCTCAAAGCTCTGGCCGCGGGGCGAACGCAGTTGCGCCCTGACCTGCCAGTACTCACGGGGGTCGAATGCCTCGATCTCCATCTCGCGCTCGACGATGAGACGCAGGCAGACCGACTGCACCCGCCCGGCGGAGCGCGCGCCCGGCAGTTTGCGCCAGAGCACCGGCGACAGGTTGAATCCAACGAGGTAGTCCAGAGCGCGACGGGCCAGATAGGCCTCTACCAGCGGGGCGTCGATGTCGCGCGGATTCTGCATCGCCTCGGTCACGGCAGACTTGGTGATCGCGTTGAAGGTGACGCGGCTGACATGGGTCGATTTCTTGATCGAACGCCGCTTGGTCAGCGCTTCCTTGAGGTGCCAGCTGATGGCTTCTCCCTCGCGGTCGGGGTCGGTCGCGAGGATCAGCGCATCGTCAGTTTTCAGGGCTTCTGCGATGGCCGCGACATGTTTGCGCGAATCGTTCGCGATCTCCCAGGTCATCGCGAAATCGTCGTCGGGTTTGACCGATCCGTCCTTGGGCGGCAGGTCCCGCACGTGTCCGTAGGACGCAAGGACTGTGTAGTCAGAGCCCAGATATTTGTTGATTGTCTTGGCTTTAGCCGGGGATTCAACAACAACGACGGGCATATTGCTCAAGACCTCTTTTATCACTTTTGGCAGCCGGAACCGAAGCCGCATATGGCGGCGGACCATGTGGCGCGCAAGGGGGATTTGTCAATGTCGGCGGGTAAGCCGCGCCTCGATCTTGGGCACGGCGCGTAGAATTTGATCGGTCGGGTATGGGATAGTCATGCCCGGGAGGAGGTACAAGGGGGGCAAGGCGCAACGGCCAGCCGCGCCGGTTCCAGGCCTAATTGGGCGGTATGAGCGAGATCAGCCCGCCGGGCTGCCGCTGGATCCGACCGTCCAGTTCGAGATCGGTCAGAGCCGATCCCAACTCCCGCTGCACTCCGGCACGGCCCTGACCGCAATCGCGCAGAAGTTGATCCTCCGACACCGGAGACGGACCGAGCCGGTCGAGAATGGTCTGGTGCAGCGCGGCCATTTCCTGCAGCGAGCGCAGGTTGCGCGGCGCCTTGTCCGGAATGACCGTGCCAGCCTGCTCTGTCGGGTCGGTCTGTGACGGGACCACCGCGCCCTGGGCTTCGCGGACCTCGGCATAGGCCGGCTCTGGCAGGGGGAGTTTCGTCTGCATAGGAGCCGCGACCGGGGTTGCGACCGGGGCCGCGGGTGGCAAAGCCTCGACGATGTCATCGATGCCGCGCACAAGTCGGGCGCCGTCACGGATCAGCATGTTGCATCCGGCCGCGCGCGCATCCAGCGGATGTCCCGGCACGGCCAGCACCTCGCGCCCCTGGTCAAGCGCTCCGCGCGCCGTGATCAGGGACCCGGATTTCGCCGCAGCCTCGACCACCACGACCGCGCGGGACAGACCGGAGATGATCCGGTTGCGCATCGGAAAATGCCGGGCCATCGGCTGCATCCCCATGGGCTGCTCGCTGATGCGGGCCCCGCCTCGCTCTGCAATTTCTTGGGCAAGGCGCGTGTTTTCAGATGGATAGAGGACATCCACCCCACCGGCAAGCACCGCCACTGTCCCCTTGTCGAGAGCAGTCACATGAGCCGCGGTGTCAATCCCGCGGGCCAGCCCGGAAACGACGCAGAACCCGGCCTCGCTCAACCCTTCGGACAGTTTGCGGGCCATGCGCAACCCAAGCG
Source organism: Sagittula sp. (assembly GCA_042088665.1). GTDB lineage: Bacteria > Pseudomonadota > Alphaproteobacteria > Rhodobacterales > Rhodobacteraceae > JBELMB01. The sequence continues at coordinate 9,701 of JBELMB010000155.1, read as the reverse complement.
AAGAGGCATTGCGCGCCCCGACAAGCGCCACCGAAGGACGCGATAGCGCCTCGACCGCGCCGACCACCCACAACACAGGTGGCGCGTCGTTCAGATCGCAAAGCGCGCGGGGATATTCGGGTGTGCCATAGAACACGGGGCGTGCCCCGGCGCGGCGTGCGCGCTTGATCTCGGCCTTGACGACATCGAGGGGGCATATGCTGTAGTTGTCGACACCGGCAGCGCGGGCGACCTCGGGCAGTGCCAGCAACGCGGCCTCTGCGCTGCCATGCGTACGAAGCAGCTTCCAGAAGGTGGTTGGCCCGACGCGTCGTGAGCGCAAGAGGCGGAGCCAGTTCACACGAGCATCTTCCGTGGTGGGTGGGAGTGGGGGGTGAGTGGAAGAGTAGCTGTCGTCGCGCATCCTGTCCCCGCCGTCTTGCATGTTCATCTTTAGCGCGAGAGTAGTTAACCAGAAGTAAACCCCGGGGAGAAAGCCCCGCAAAGATCGCATTCGATGCATTAACATGATGAATTCAGGATAATCTTTGCTGATGTAAATTCCGCCCCCTGATTTGGGACACGCCCGAAATTGGCCGGAATCAGAGGTCCGACGCCTGCGACTCGGGGCTTGGAAGCAGCCAGCGCAAGCAGATCAGCTGCACCAGCGCCAGCAATGGCCCGATGGTGATCGTCAACACGCCACCTGCCACGCCGAGGATACAACCCACGACCAGCCCGCCCAGCATCGCAGAGACCCAGCCTGCCCAACCGGACCTCAGCAAGGCATGCAGAATGAAAGCGCCCGGCAGGTGTCCGGCCCAGCTGAACATGACGGAAAAGGCGATCACAGCCCCAAGCGCGAAAAGCACGCCGCCGCCGTCTGGCCAAACCGGCTCGATGCTGTTCCCGACAAAGGCCAGTGCAAGCCCGACGACAACCGTCGCCACCATAGCCATCACGATGGACAACGCGTGCCGCCAAACCGTCAGCCCCGCCGCCAAACCCGGGTCAGAGCGCAGGGGATGCCATCGCCCCGGCGGCGTCATTCAACCCCCACCCCCGGTGTCGTTCCAGTGACCAGCCAGACGCGGTGCGGCACCAGCAACGGGTCCGCCGGGAAATCCCGGGCAAGACAAGCCGCCAGACGGTGATCGAACGCGGCAACGTCGTCCTCCGTGAGGGAGGCGGCGATGCCCGCGCTCGCACGGATGCGTCCCCGCCAAGCCGCATGGCTGTAGGGCACAGCCACATCGAAAGAGGCGGTTTCCAGCCCCGCAAACCCCGCCTGCGCCATGTCCAGCAGCCACGCCGGATAAAGCCCGGTGCTCCCGGCCCCCGCCCAATCGGGGTTGGCATCGAGGATCAGCGCCTCTGTCGCGGCAACCACATTGCCCGGCAGCGGCAGCCAGTCGAAATGCGCGATCACCAGACGCCCGCCGGGGGTCAGGAGTCGCCGGGCCTCATCTGCGGCGGCCGCGCGGTCGAACCAGTGCCAGCACTGCCCCGCTGTAACAAGATCTGCCGCACCGGTGGCGAGGCCCGTCTCTTCGGCGCGCGCCTCCCGGTAGGTGACGGACAGGCCTTCCTCTGCCCCGATCCCGGCGGCCTGCGCCATCATCGGGGCTGCCGGATCGACACCGGTCACAGTCAGACCGAGGCGCGCCAACCCGCGGGCCACGGTGCCTGTCCCAGTGCCCAGATCCACGGCCATCTGTCCCGCGCCTGCCCATCCGCGTGCCGCCAGCAGGTCAAAGAACGCTTGCGGAAAGCCCGCCCGATGCCGGGCATAGTCCCCGGCCGTCCGGCCAAAATCCACCTGCGCTCCGAAGGCACCCATGGCCTCCGGATCGACGCCGCTGGCATCCATTGTCATGCAGCGGCTCCGCCAACCGTCAGACCGCCGATCATGAGCGTGGGTTGCCCCACACCAACCGGGACCCATTGACCGGCCTTGCCGCAATTGCCCATGCCCGGGTCGAGCGCCATGTCATTGCCCAGGGCGCGGATCTGCCTCAGCGCAGAGGCTCCGTCGCCGATCAGGGTTGCGCCCTTCACCGGAGCCCCCACCTTGCCGTCTTTCACCCGGTAGGCCTCTGTGCAACTGAAGACAAACTTGCCGTTGGTGATATCGACCTGTCCGCCACCAAAGCCCACGGCCCAGATCCCGTCCTTCAGGTCGGCCACTATATCCGCAGGATCGGTTGTGCCGCCAAGCATGTAGGTGTTCGTCATGCGCGGCATCGGAATATGCGCATAGCTCTCCCGACGCCCGTTGCCGGTCGGGGCAACCCCCATCAGGCGGGCGTTCTGGCGGTCCTGCATGTAGCCGACAAGCTTGCCATCCTCGATCAGCACGTTCTTGCCCGAGGGCGTGCCCTCGTCGTCGATGGTCAGCGACCCGCGCCGGTCCGGCATCGTGCCATCATCCAGAACCGTGACGCCCGGCGCGGCAATCTGCTGCCCCATCAGGCCCGCGAAAGCCGACGATCCCTTGCGGTTGAAATCGCCTTCGAGACCGTGACCGATGGCCTCGTGCAGCAGGATCCCCGGCCAGCCCGGCCCCAGAACGATGTCCATGACACCGGCCGGGGCTGGCTCTGCTTCGAGGTTCACGAGGGCGACGCGCAGGGCCTCGCGCGCCTTGGACTGCCAGTCTTGCGGCTCCAGCAGCCCTTCGAGCGTGACGCGCCCACCGCCGCCGGCCGTGCCGGATTCGCGGCGTCCGTTTTCCTCGACAATGACGGAGACATTCACCCGCGTCATCGGACGCGTGTCGGTGACCAGCCCGCCCTCGGGGCGCAGAATCGCCACCTCCTGCAACGAGGCGGCGATCATGGCGGTGACCTGCACCACACGACGATCCAGCCCACGGGCAAAGGCGTCGATCTCGCGCAGCGTCTCCACCTTGACGGGAAAGGCATGGCCGCCGATCGGATCCCTGTCGGTGTAAAGCGTCCGGTTGGTGCCCGCAGGCGGGGGCGCCATCGTCCCGCCGCCATCCCCGACGGCCAGCCGCGCGGTTTCGCCCGCACGCTTCAGCGCCTGCTCCGAAATCTCCGTGGCATGGGCATAGCCCGCCACTTCGCCGCAGACCGCCCGCAGGCCAAACCCTTCGGAGGCGTCATAGCTCGCTGTCTTGACCCGGCCATCGTCGAAAACCAGCGCCTCAGAGCGCCTGCGTTCGAGAAAAAGCTCGCCATCATCGGCCCCCGCGAGGGCCAGGCGCAGTTCTGCCGTCGCCCTCTCCTGGTCGAGATGCGTGTCAAAGGGGCGGAAGGGTGCGTCGGTCATGAGAACCTCCAGTCGGAGCTGAGGAGTTGATCTGGATCAAGAAAAGCGGCGCTTTGCCGCAAGTGTCGCAGCTTTCACGGTGCCCCTGAATATGGTTTCTAGCGGCGCAGAACGCAACGCATTGCGGGACGTGGAGGAATCGCGTGTAGCGCCCCCCCACGTCATGGGACAGAAACGCCGCAGGTCACATGACCTGCGCCAACCGATCAGGGTGACACATGAAAATGAAGACAAGTCTGATGGGCGTCTTGAGCGCTTTCGCCGCGACCCCGGCTCTGGCGCAGGATCTGCCGATCATCGGACGGCCCGACGCCGGTGGCCTTGGCTTTCAGCCGGCCGCCACAGAACTGGCGCGCGACCTGCAATGGCTGGACGGCATGATCCTTGTGATCATCACGATCATCGTGCTGTTCGTGACGGCCCTGATGGCCTATTGCGTCGTGCGCTACAACGAAAAGACCAACAAGACACCCGGCACCTTCACGCACAACTCTCCGCTGGAAGTGGCCTGGACCGTTGCACCGATCATCATCCTGGTGTTCATCGGCGCCTTCTCGCTGCCGGTCCTGTTCAAGCAGCAGGAAATCCCCGAAGGCGACATCACCATCAAGGCAACCGGCTACCAGTGGTACTGGGGCTACGAATATGTCGGCACCGATCTGGCCTTTGACAGCTACATGGTCGGCGCGCCCTTCTACACGGTGAATGGCGATATCCGCGGCGCGGACGAGCGCATGAACGATGAGGTCTCCGCCGACCTTGCCGCGCTGGGATATTCCGACCGGGAATTCCTGCTGGCGACCGACACCGCCGTGGTCGTTCCCGTGGGCAAGACCGTCGTGGTGCAAGTGACCGCAGCCGACGTCATCCATTCGTGGACCATCCCGGCCTTCGGCGTGAAGCAGGACGCCGTACCCGGTCGCCTCGCCGAACTCTGGTTCACAGCCGAAAAGGAAGGCGTCTACTTCGGCCAGTGCTCCGAGCTGTGCGGCAAGTCGCATGCCTATATGCCGATCACGGTGAAAGTGGTCAGCGAAGCCGCCTATGAGGCATGGATGGCGAATTCGCTGGACGAAGGTGGCTACACCGACGTGCGCGCGGTCCTGACCAACTGATCCCCTTTGACGGCGGGCGCGGTCCACTGACCCGCGCCCGCCGCACCGCCAGAATACAGTCCGTCAGGTGGGCCTTTTCCCACCTTTGTTTGAGGAAACACCATGAGCGACGCCAGCTTTGACAGCCGGGTAAAGACGCAGGACGCGGAGTTCGGGGACTACTTTGCCCTGCTCAAACCGCGCGTGATGACGCTGGTGGTGTTCACCGCGGCCATTGGCCTGCTGGCAGCGCCGATTGGCCTGCACCCCTTTGTGGCCTTCTGTGCAATCCTTTTCATCGCCGTCGGTGGCGGGGCCTCTGGCGCATTGAACATGTGGTATGACGCCGACATCGACGCGCTGATGAAGCGCACGGCAAAGCGCCCGATTCCCGCCGGAAAAGTCACCCGCGAAGAGGCGCTGGCCATCGGGCTGACCCTGTCTGTCTTTGCGGTGGTCTTCCTCGGGCTGGCCACCAACTGGCTGGCGGCCTCGCTGCTGGCCTTCACGATCTTTTTCTATGTCGTCATCTACACCATGTGGCTGAAGCGGGCGACGCCGCAGAACATCGTCATCGGCGGTGCCGCCGGGGCCTTTCCCCCGATGATCGGCTGGGCCGCGGCCACCGGGGATATCTCCACCGCATCCGTGCTGATGTTCTGCCTGACCTTCCTGTGGACCCCGCCGCACTTCTGGGCGCTCGCGCTGTTTGTCCGCATGGATTACGACAACGCGACCGTGCCGATGCTGACCGTGACCCACGGGCGCACTGCAACGCGACGCCACATCCTCGCCTACACTGTCCTGCTCGCGGGTTTCGCCGTGGCGCTGGCCTTCACCCAGGTCGGTGGCCCGATCTATCTCGTGACGGCTCTGGTGCTCAACGCCCTGTTCCTGAAAGGGGCCGTGGCCATATGGCGCCGGAACGAGGCCGACTGCGAAGCGGATAATTTCAAGGTCGAGAAGAAATTCTTCAAGCTCTCCCTGATCTACCTCTTTGCACATTTTGGTGCCATCGGCCTCGACGCCGGGCTGGCTCACATGGGGGTGTCGCTATGGGCCTGATGCGAGAGCACGAACTGCACACCCGCCGCCGCGGCCGCAACATTGGCCTTGGACTGACTTTGGTGGCGTTCATTGCCATAATATTCGGTCTGACCGTGGCAAAGGTCAGTCAAGGGGACTTTCAGATGCCAGCTCAGCCCGGCGCGGCTCAAAGCGGGAGCAATTGATGGCAATCGACGGGAAATCCAGAACGGTCGTGCAAACCGTCGGCACCGTTTTGATCATGGGCGGTCTCGCCTGGGCCTCGGTGCCATTTTACGACTGGTTTTGCCGGGTGACCGGCTTTGGCGGCACGCCGAACGTGGCCGATGCCTCCGGTGAGATCCTCGACAAGACCATCAAGATCCGCTTCGACGCCTCCAAGGAGCGCGGGATGCCCTGGGAATTCCGCCCCGTCGAGCACGAGATGGTCATTCGCATCGGCGAAGAGGGGCTCGCGTTCTATGAGGCCTACAATCCGACCAGCAAACCCGTCGCGGGTTCGGCCAGTTACAATGTGACACCCTACGAGGCTGGCGCGTTCTTTTCCAAGATCCAGTGTTTCTGCTTTGAGGAGCAGGTGCTGATGCCCGGCGAACGGGTCATGATGCCGGTCAGTTTCTTCGTCGATCCCGAGATCGTGGATGATCGCGATGCCAAACACACCGGACACATCACGCTGAGCTACACTTTCCACCAGATCGACCTGCCGCAGGAAACGCAGGCCGCTTTTCAAGACAGCGATGCCATTGGCATCGACGCCCCCATGGATGCTGCGACATCCGTAAACTGATGACTAACGAGGGACCGCCATGGCGCATGCAAAAAACCACGACTATCACATTCTGAACCCCTCAATCTGGCCCTTCCTAGGGTCGGTCGCGGCGTTTGTCATGCTCTTCGGGGCGGTGCTCATGTTCCACGACAGTCGTCCGTGGCTGTTTCTCATCGGTTTTGTCGGTGTGCTCTACGTCATGTTCGGCTGGTGGTCGGAAACCGTGGTGGAAAACCAGGTCGGCGATCACACCCCTGTGGTGCTGATCGGCCTGCGCTACGGCTTCATCTTGTTCATCATGTCCGAAGTGATGTTCTTTTTCGCGTGGTTCTGGAGCTTCTTTAAGCATGCGATCTATCCCATGCACCCGGAAGGCCTGAGCCCCGCCGTCGACGGCATCTGGCCGCCCGCGGGCATCGAGACCTTTGATCCCTGGCACCTGCCGCTGATCAATACGCTGATCCTGCTGTGCTCCGGCGCCGCGGCCACATGGGCGCACCATGCGCTGGTGCATGAAGACAACCGCAAGGACATCAAGCAAGGCTTGCTGATCGCCGTTGGGCTTGGCCTGATCTTCACCGCGTTCCAGGCATATGAATACAGCCACGCGGCCTTCGGTTTCAGCGGCAACATCTACGGCGCCAACTTCTTCATGGCGACCGGCTTCCACGGTGTGCACGTGGTGATCGGAACAATCTTCCTGTTCATCTGCCTGCTCCGCGTGCAGCGCGGCCATTTCACCGCCAACAACCACCTCGGGTTCGAGGCAGCCGCCTGGTACTGGCACTTTGTGGACGTGGTCTGGCTGTTCCTCTTTGCCGCGGTCTACATCTGGGGCGGCTAACCCCCGGATGGGTGCTTGCACCCGCCGTTGCCTGAGATAAACCAAGGGCGCGCCAGACAAGGCGCGCCCTTTCGCATTCGGAGCCCCGCGTGACCCGTATCCTCGCCCCGCTCGTCATTGGCTTTGCCGGCATCGCGATCCTGCTGTGGCTGGGCATCTGGCAAATGCAGCGCCTTGGGTGGAAGGTGGCCATTCTCGACCAGATCGAAGAAACCATCGCCGGTGCGCCGAAACCGCTGCCCCGCTTGGTCGACCCCGAAGCGCAGCGCTATCAGCCCGTCGCCCTGACCGGAACCTTTGAAGAAGGCGCATTGCGGGTGCTCGTTTCGGTCAAGCGCCAAGGCCCGGGCTACCGGCTGATCTCGCCCTTCGTGACCGATGACGGGCGCAGGGTGCTCGTGGACCGCGGTTTTGTGGGCGTAGAGGCGCCGGTCCCGGCAACAAATGACGCGGTTCTGGGCCTTGAGGGCAACCTGCACTGGCCGGACGACCGCAACCGATCCACGCCAGAGAATGACACGGCGGACAACATCTGGTTCGCCCGCGACATTGCCCCCATGGCAGAGGCCTTCAAGACCGAGCCGCTGCTTGTCATTGCCCGGCGGGTGTCTCCACCGGAACAGGGCGTGACGCCCCTGCCTGTCGACACCGCGGGCATTCCCAACGATCATCTGCAATATGCCGTCACCTGGTTTTCTTTGGCCGGGGTCTGGCTCATCATGACGGGCGTCTGGATCAGACGCCGCGTGCAAGGCGAGGACACGTGACATGCGTTACATCTCCACCCGCGGCCAGGCGCCGGTACTGACCTTCGAAGAGGCGATGCTGTCCGGCCTCGCGCGCGACGGCGGGCTTTATGTGCCCGAGAGCATCCCGCAGATGTCCGCGGATGACATCCGGGCGCTGCAGGGGCAAACCTATGAAGAGACCGCCTTTCGCGTGATGCGCCCCTTCGTTGGCGAGGGGTTCACCGATGAGGTCTTTGCCGACCTGATCGCCAAGGCCTATGCCGGATTCGGCCACGGTGCGCGGGCACCCATGGTGCAACTGGCGCCCGGGCACTTTCTGCTGGAGCTGTTTCACGGGCCGACGCTGGCGTTCAAGGACTTCGCCATGCAGTTGATCGGCCAACTGTTCCAGGAGGCCCTGACCCGCCGCGGCGAGCGGGTGACCATCGTCGGCGCCACATCGGGCGACACCGGCAGCGCCGCCATCGAGGCCTTCAAGGGGCTGGAGGCCGTGGACGTCTTTATCCTGTTTCCGCATGGTCGCGTCTCCGAAGTGCAGCGCCGCCAGATGACCACCCCTCCCGAAGACAACGTGCACGCGCTGGCGCTGGAGGGCCATTTCGACGATTGTCAGGCCCGGCTGAAGGATATGTTCAACCATTTCGACTTCCGCGATTCGGTGCGGCTGGCCGGGGTGAACTCGATCAATTGGGCGCGGGTTCTGGCGCAGGTGGTCTATTACTTCTCTGCCGCGGTCTCTCTGGGGGCGCCGGACCGCAAGGTCAGCTTTACCGTGCCGACGGGCAATTTCGGCGACGTCTTCGCAGGGTATATTGCGAAACGCATGGGTCTGCCCATCGACCGACTCGTGGTGGCCACCAACCAGAACGACATCCTGCACCGCTGCCTGTCCACCGGCGCCTATCAGAAGGGCAGCGTCGCGCCGTCGATCTCGCCCTCCATGGACATCCAGGTCTCGTCGAACTTTGAACGGGCGCTGTTTTATGCCTATGAGCAGGACGGCGCGGCCGTGGCGCAGTTGATGGACGAGTTGAAGGCGGGCGGCTTCTCTGTGAGCCAGGGCGCGCTGCAGGCCCTGCGCGAAGACTTCGATTCGGGTCGCGTGTCCGAAGAGCAAACGCTCGCCACCATCGCCCAGGCACAGGGCAGCATGGGCGAGTTGCTCTGCCCGCACTCTGCCATTGGTGTTCACGTGGCCGAGGCGCAGAAGGATCCGGCCACGCCGATGGTCACGCTGGCCACGGCGCACCCGGCAAAATTCCCGGATGCGGTGGAAAAGGCGGCTGGCGTGCGCCCGCCTCTTCCCAACCGCATGTCTGATCTGTATGAGCGATCAGAACGTGTGACCCGGGTGCCCAACGACCTCGCGGCGCTCGAGACCCTGATCAAGGAGCGCATCGCCTCGTGACTGTTCATCTTTCCTCGCTCTCCAATGGATTGCGCGTCGTCACCGAACACATGCCGGGATTACAGTCGGTTGCGGTGGGGATCTGGATCACGGCAGGTGGCCGCCACGAGCGGGTGGAACAGAATGGCATCGCGCACTTCCTGGAACACATGGCGTTCAAGGGGACCAAGACGCGCTCTTCCTTGCAGATCGCCGAGGCCATCGAGGACGTCGGCGGCTACATCAACGCCTATACCTCGCGCGAAGTGACCGCCTATTACGCGCGCGTCCTGCAGGCGGATACGGCTTTGGCGGTGGATGTGCTGGCTGACATCCTGCTGAACCCGGTCTTCGATCAGCACGAAATCGAAACGGAACGCCACGTGATCCTGCAGGAGATCGGTCAGGCGCATGACACGCCCGACGATGTGATCTTTGACTGGTTGCAGGAAAAGGCCTACCCCGACCAGCCCATCGGGCGCACGATTCTGGGTGAGACGGAAAATGTTTCGCGCTTCAGCCGGAGCGACCTGAC
>JBELMB010000014.1:0-50066 GCA_042088665.1 Sagittula sp. | reverse complement strand
CCGATCTTGCCGTCAAGCTTGTCGACATACATCGCGCTGATCCGCTCGCCGAGCCGCCTGTGCTCGGCCTGGAGCCGCTTGATAGCTTCCTCGTGCTCGTGGCGTTCGTCCGCATGGCTGGCGTGCAGCGCCTCGCGCACCCACTCAAGAACCTCGTCGTCGAACCGAAGCTGGCCAAGCATGGCGGTGAACTGCTGCTCCAGAACCTCCTCGCGCACATACTTGCGGCGGCAGGAGGCAGGCTCACCCCGGCATTTGTCCGCGTAGGCATTGATTGCAACGCTATCAAGCTGGTTGATTGGCACCACTCACCTTGGTCTTTTTTGGGGGCGCTTTGCACCGCTTTCCGTGTTAACTGTAGAAACTGGAGCGAAACCTAAACGTTAGGTCGCAAGACACCTTGGAGTATGGAGATGGGAAAGAACCACTACCTAGGCGGGTCTACTATTGTCACAGCGCGTAGCGACTGGTTCGGCCGGGGCACAAACCCGACAAGGTCCAATGTGGACCATCAAGGCAGCCCTCTCGAACGAGCCATCCAATCAGTTTTTGGAATTCGAGTTCGGTTTGAAGACAAGCCAAGTGAAGCAGACAATTCTAGAGATACGTCTGTCGCTGATTTTGAAGAGCGCTCGAAAAGGATTAAACAACGCTTCGAGCAAAGTAGCTCTGGAGGCGAGCAGTCGACACAACGTGGCTTTACCACCCAAAGTTTGCCTGGAGGAAAAACTCGAAAGGTGGCGGTTGAGGTTAGGAACTCAACGCCAAGAAGAGGGAAGCACGGCAATAGGGCCTAGGTTATAATTGTCGCTCACATGACTTCGACGGCGCCATTAAGTGTACAAATTTATTGTATCGCTCTCAGCGAACCTTCTCGACGAGGCCGCGCATTGAGCGGATGAGCGTCGCCAGTTCTCTGCGCTCCGCGATGGCGTCGGCGGTATAGAGCCCGTGCTTGGATGGGATCAATCCCTGCTTCTTGCCTATCAGCTGGCTGGACGAACCGAACAGGCAAAACGCTACGTTCAAGACCGAAAGAATGCTTGCTCGGAAAACGAGCTGTACGCCGCATATTACAAGCCTTTCTTGGACAGCTTCATCGTGAAATACGGTCAATAGCGCGGCCTGACTGGACGCTTACGGTCAGACTGCGTCCAGCAACGGTCGCAGTTGATTTGGGGCGGAACTCAGGAAATCTGCAGCACCCACCCCTGTTTGACGTCACAGGTTTCGATGTGTTGTTTGGTGTTCATGCCTTTAGCCGATCTCGCTTTGGGCGCGACAAGGTCAGTCTGCTTGTGGTGGAAGTCGAAGACCCACAATAAAACGGTTGCCCCCAAACCAAATTTGGTCGCGGCACCTTAAGTGCTCGCGCTGTTGCTGGACCTGTATACCCGAAATCACATTTTCGGACGCTCGTCACACAAGATGTGGCATCGGTCGATGAGCCCGTTGAATTACAGCGGAAGGCAAATGCCTGCGACAGCGGCGATCCGGAAGGGCCGTTGCTGACGACCGTGCGGGTCGAAAGTGAGGCGCGCCGTCCTTGAAGTTTGCCGGTCTTTGAGCCGACGCACCGATTTGGGGCTGCAGGGCAAGCTCGCGGTTTTCCACAGATTTGCGCGGGGGGAAACAATTCTGTCACGCTTCCTATAGGCGGGCGTCACATCCGCGGTGTCCATGTGGCCAAAATTGGCGGTCTGGCGCGCGATACGTCCTCGCGCGCGATGCGTCATGGAAAGCGACTCCGAGGGGAAAGAACCGATGGTCAAGATCAACGAACTGCGCATTTCGTCGAGCGGCAGCAGCGATGACACCAGCAACTTTATCGAATTGGTGGGCACCCCCGGCCAGTCTCTGGATGGTCACGCGCTTTTGGTCATCTCCGGCGAGTTTGAGCCGGGCCAGATCGACTTTGCCTTTGACCTGACGGGCGGCGCATTGGACAGCGACGGGATCTTCCTGCTGTCGAACCCGGGTGAGTACGCAAACGACGCGGGCGACATCACCGCAGACTTCGACTTCTTCGGCAGCCCGATCACGGTCATGCTGGTTGATGGCTTCACCGGAAACGCCGGCAACGATCTCGACACCGACAACGATGGCGCGCTGGATGCGACCCCTTGGACCACGATCGTCGACAGCGTGTCGCTGGTGGACGGCGACGGCACCACGGACCGCAACTATTCGTCTGTTGTAACAGGCCCTGCGTCCAACGGCAGCAACGCGCCCTCTGGCCTTGCCCGTGTTCCCGACGAAACCGGTGACTTCGTGCAGTTGGAGTTTTCGGACCGCAGCGCCGACACCCCCGGTACACTCAACGTGCGCCCCGATCTGCAAATCACCGAGATGTTCCCGGGCAACGAGCCGGGCAACAACCTGACCTCTGACTGGATCGAGATCACCAACACAGGCACCGCTGCCTGGGAACAAAGCGCCCACGGCGCGCTTTGGTATGATGACGATAGCCAGGACCCGACAGCAGCCGATCCGATCACCGGCATCACGACGATCGCACCGGGAGAAAGCGTGGTTGTCGTGCTGGGCGACGCGGCCGATGTGACCGAGTTCGAAACTGTGTGGGGCGAGGTTGCGGATCTGTCGGGCGTGCAGATCGGCATGGCCGATGGGTCGGGCCTTGGCCAAGGTGGCGATGGCGCGACGCTGTTCGTCGATGCCGACATGAGTGGTGGCGTGACCGGTTCCGAAATCGCGGATTTCGAGGACTACCCTGATGCCAACGCTGATGGCGGCGAAAGCTATGATGTCGCGCGCGGCGGCTTTTCGGGCGACCTGAGCGATCCGGCGATCCTGACCACTGCGGCGCTCAATGACGCCGATCAGCCTGCGGTGGCTTCGCCGGGCGAAGCGCCCGCGGCAACCGCGGTTGCGGCCTGGACGCTTGAATTGTTGCATGCCGCCGACCAGGAAGCAGGCTCTGCCGCAATCATCGACGCGCCGAATTTCTCCGCGGTTCTGAATGCGTTGCGGGCCGAAGACATCGGCGGCGACGGGGAGCCGGACAACACCATCACGCTGTCCGCCGGCGATGCGTTTATCCCGGGCATCTTTTATGACACCTCCGACGCCGTCTTTGGCGCATCCGGGGTTGCCGATATCCAGATCCAGAACGAGCTGGGCTTTCAGGCAATCGCGCTTGGCAACCACGAGTTTGATTTCAATACCCGCGCGCTGTCCGAACTGATCACCGGCCAGGATATTACGGACGACAGCGACGACGATTTCACCGATACCGTCCCGCAGAGCATCGCCAATTTTGGCGATCTGGGGGGAACCAGCCTCGACAACCAGGACTTCGGCGGTGCGGCTTTCCCATACCTGTCGACCAACCTTGATTTCAGCACTGACAGCTTTCTGGCACCGCTGGAAACCGCAAGCGGACAAGCGCCGCAGGCCGGTGTTGTCAGCGGCTCGACCGTGCTCGACGTGAACGGCGAGAAGGTCGGTGTCGTGGGCGCCACCACGCCGACCTTGGCGGCAATCTCCAGCCCCGGCGGCGTCGGTATCCAGCCGACATGGGCGGGCACCACTCCGACATCGGCAGAGCTCGACGCGCTGGCTGCCGAGATCCAGAATGAGGTCGACGCTCTGCTGGGGGCGAACCCGGGCATGAACAAGGTCGTCCTGCTGGCCCATATGCAGCAGCTGGAGATCGAACAGGGCCTTGCCACCCGGCTGGAAAATGTTGACATCATCGTGGGCGGCGGTTCGAACACCCGTCTGATTGATGACAACGACCGTCTGCGCGATGGCGATTCCGATCAGGGCGACTATCCGCAGTTCTTCACCAATGCCGGTGGCACGGACACGGTGCTTGTCAATACCGACGGCTCTTACAAGTACGTGGGTCGTCTGGTTATCGATTTTGACGCCGATGGCAACATCCTGCGCGACAGCTATGACGCCAACGTTTCCGGCGCCTTTGCCACCGATGCCCAAGGCGTGGCCGATCTGGGGGCCGAGGGGCTGGTCGACCCTGAAATTCAGGCGATTGTCGATGCCATCGAGGCAGAGATCATCGCGACCGAAGGCAATGTGCTGGGCTATTCGGAGGTCTTCCTGAACGGCAATCGCTCCGGCACCGGGGCAGCGGATGACGGCGATGGTGTGCGCACGCAGGAAACCAACCTCGGCAACCTGACCGCGGACGCCAACCTCGCGGCAGCGCAGGCCATCGATGGCTCCGTCGTCGTGTCGATCAAGAACGGCGGCGGCATCCGTGCCTCCATCGGCGAGACAGTGGTGCCCGCTGGCGGCACCGAAGCTGTGCGCACGTCCAACAGCGAGCTGGTTGACGGCGACGGAAATGTGATCAAACCCGAAGGCGGCATCAGCCAGACCGACATCCAGACCACGCTGGCCTTCAACAACGGGCTGACGCTGTTGACGCTGACCCGCGAAGAATTGGTCGACGTGCTGGAGCATGGCGTCGGCGCCCTGCCTGGTGTCTCGGGGCGTTTCCCGCAGGTTTCCGGCGTCGAGTTTTCCTTTGATGATACCCAGCCCGAAGGCTCCCGCATCGTGGACGCGGCCATCGTCGATGACGACGGCGCGGTGATCGCAGAGCTGGTCTCCGGCGGCGCACTGGTGGGCGCGCCAACCGAGGAATTCCGGATCGTCACGCTCGACTTCCTCGCGCGTTCGCGCTTTGACGACGATGGCAACTTCACCGGTGCGGGCGACGGCTATCCCTTCCCGAACTTCAACGCAGATCCTACCGAAGGCGAAGTGGCCGATGCCGCCACGCTCGCGCGGATCAACGCCGTGGCGCTGGAACAGGAAAACGTTCAGACCGGCAATGCGACCTTCGCCGATGACGGCACCGAACAGGACGCGCTTGCCGAATACCTCAACGCCAATCACGGCACGCCGGAAACCGCGTTTTCCGGAGAAGATATGGGCGCCGGAGCCGATCAGCGCATCGAGAACATCAACGCGCCCGATCTGGACGACAGCTTCCTTGACGAGAACACCGCCGATCTGCGCGTGGCGACTTTCAATGCTTCGCTCAATCGCAGCGGCGAAGGCGATCTGATCGCCGATCTCAGCAGCGGTGACAATGGTCAGGCACAATCGGTTGCCGAGATCATCCAGAAGGCCGATGCCGACATCATCCTGATCAATGAATTTGACTACGACGCCGCGGGTGAGGCGGCAGACCTGTTCCGCACGAACTACCTTGAGGTCGGTCAGAACGGCGAAGACCCCGTGGAATACCCCTATGTCTACGTTGCATCGTCGAACACTGGCGTGGCATCGGGCTTTGACCTGGACAACAATGGCTCTGTTGGCGGGGCAGGCGATGCGCAGGGCTTTGGTTTCTTCGAAGGCCAGTTCGGCTTTGTGATCTTCTCGAAGCACGAAATCGACATGGACGGCGTCCGCACGTTCCAGAACTTCCTGTGGAAGGACATGCCGGGCGCGCGTCTGCCCGCCGATCCGCAAGATGCGGATGGCAATGGCGACAGCGCCAGCTGGTACACCGCCGAAGAGCTGGAGGTTCTGCGCCTTTCGTCCAAGAACCATGTGGATGTCCCGGTCGTCGTGGATGGTGAAGTGGTGCACGTTCTGGCCGCGCACCCGACACCGCCGGTGTTTGACGGTCCCGAGGATCGCAACGGCCTGCGCAATGCCGACGAGATCCGGTTTTGGGCGGATTACGTCAACGGCACAGACGGTGCATACATCTATGACGACGCCGGTCAGATGGGCGGCCTTGCCGCCGGTGAACGCTTTGTGATCGTGGGCGATTACAACGCCGATCCGTTCGACGGCGACAGCGTGCCGGGCGCGGCACAGCAATTGCTGAACAACGATGCCATCATCGGATCGGCCACCGATGCGTCGATCACGCCCACCGCCACGGGCGGTGTCGAGGCGGCCCAGACGCAGGGTGGTGCCAACGACAGCCATACCGGTGATCCCTCCTTCGACACAGCCGATTTCGGCTTTGCCGGTGTCGGCAACCCCGACGGAACACCGGGCAATATCCGCGTCGATTATGCGCTGCCCTCGGTCTCTGGCTTCGAGTATGTTGACGGGCAGATCTTCTGGCCCGATTACGCGACCTTCCCGGATGACGCGGCGCTGGCCGATTTCCCGACTTCGGATCACCGCCTTGTCGCGGTCGATCTGAACCTCACCGAAAAGAGCGCCGCCGCACCCGAGGCGACCGGAGAGATCAAGCTTGAGCGTATAGGCGTCTTCGACAGCGGGGTTGGCGAGGGCGGCTCCGAAGTGGTTGCCTTTGCGGCAGACAGCGCGCGCATGTTCACAACGAACGGCGAAGAGGACCGCATCGACGTCGCCGACCTGAGCGACCCGACCGCGCCGGTTTTGCTGGGCAGCATCGACCTCAGCGGCGTTGACCCGCTTTATGACGGGCTGCAATCGGTCGCCGTGAATGGCACGATGGGGGCCGCTGCCGTTTCGCGCGAAAGCGCGGATGGCGAGCCTCTGCGCGGCCTTGTGGTGATGTTCGACACACAAACGCTGGAGATCACCGGTCAGGTTCAGGTGGGGTACCTTCCCGACATGGTGACCTTCACCCCCGATGGCGCAAAGATCCTTGTTGCCAACGAAGGTGAACCGGGCGATGCGGGCGACGTGCCCGGCAGCGTGTCGATCATCGACACCGCCACCATGGGCGTCAGCCACGCGGGCTTTGAAGGTTTTGACGCCATGGCGGCAGAGCTCAAGGCAGCAGGCGTGCGCCTCTTCCCCGAAACGGAGCTGGTTACAGACACCAGCGCGTTTGGCCCGATGGCACAAGGCGAGGGTGGCTACACCACCGCCAGTGTGCTGACCATCGGCGAAACAATCACGGGCACCAGCGGTGCGCTGAACGCGACGACCGCGGGCGACTACACGCCGGTGGGCGTTATTGATGGCCTTGGCGCGTTCGAACTGGACGCATCCACGGTCCGGGTGATGGGCAACCACGAATTGCTGCACTTCCGTGGCAATGAATACGAGGTCAGCGACGGTGCAGGCGGCACCTTCACGATGATCGGTGCGCGGATCAGCTACTTCGATATCGACAAGCAGACCAAGCAGATCGTGGACGCGGGCATCGCCTATGACACGATCTATGACGCGAACGGCGATGTCGCGACGGACTTGACCTTCCTGCCGGAAACCTTTGCACCTGCCTTCGGCACGGCGGCAGACAGCAGCCAGTGGCAGGGCTTCAGCCGCTTCTGCTCGGGTATGCTGGTCGAGCCGACGCAGTTCGGCCCGGGTCGTGGCATTGAAAGCACCATCTACTTTGCAGGCGAAGAGGATGGCGGAAACTTCAACAACGTGGGCGGCGCGGAATGGGCGCTGGACGTTGCCACCGGCGAAATCTGGCAAGTGCCTGCCATGGGCCGCGGTGCATGGGAGAACATCACCGAGATCGACACCGGTACCACGGACAAGGTCGCCTTTATCCTCGCCGATGACAGCTCACCCTTCGACGCCGATGGCGATGGAGAGGATGAAGCCGCGCCGCTGTTCCTTTATGTCGGCGAAAAGGATCCGGACGGCAATTTCCTTGAACAGAACGGCCTGAGCGGCGGCGATCTTTATGTCTGGGTGGCCGACAGCGGCGCGCTCACACCGCTTGAATTCCGCGGCACCGGCGCCACCGAAGGCGGCCAGTGGGTTGCTGTGGACAACGCGCAGGACGTCGGTATGGCGTCCGAGGACGGCACCACCGGCTACGACGAATACGGCTACCCGACGCAGCGGAACCTGTGGACACAGGCAGAGGCGTTGGGTGCCTTCGGCTTCTCGCGCCCTGAGGACGTGGCGACCAATCCCGCTGATGGCACCGAGATCGTGCTGGCCTCGACCGGCGTCGACACCTTTGCGGTCGATCCAGCCAGCGGCGACGGCGCGGACAGCTTCGGCACGATCTACACGATCAAGACCGAGTTCACTGTTGCCGGCACCCCGGTCGCAAGCCAGGTGCGCATTGCCTATGACGGCGACAGCGACCCGACGCGCGCCCTGCGCTCTCCCGACAACCTTGACTGGGCCGACGACGGGTTCATCTACGTTCAGGAAGATCAGGCCGAGTTCGACACGCTCAACGGGGAACCGCTGTTCAACGGCGGTGTGAACCCGAACGAAGCATCCATCCTGCGGCTGGACGCGACCACCGGCGAGATCACCCGCGTGGCCGAGATCGACCGCAGCGTCATCCATGATCCGACCACCACTGGAACCGCGTTCGACACGGACGCGGGTTTTGCGGGGGCATGGGAAAGCTCGGGCATCCTCGACGTTTCGTCGCTCTTCGGTGAAGCCCCGGGAACCTTGCACCTGTTCTCGGTGCAGGCACACGGGATCGAGGACCAGACCGGCACCAATACCGACAGCCGCATCAACGATGGCGACCTCGTCGAAGGTGGCCAGCTGCTGTTCCTGCAACAGGCGATCAAGGCACCCTCGCTGGATCTGGAGCCGGAATACATCACCGTCGCACCCGATGGGCAGACCGCCTTTGTGGCGCTGCAGGAGGCCAACGCTGTTGCCGTGCTTGACATCGCATCAGGAGAGTTCACGAAAATCCTGCCGCTGGGCACCACCGATCATTCGGTTGCGGGCTTCGGTCTCGACGCTTCGGACCGTGATGACGCCATCAACATCCAGAATTGGCCGCTCTTTGGCATGCATATGCCGGACGCCATCGCCAGCTTTGAGGTCGATGGTCAAACCTACTTCGTCACCGCAAACGAAGGCGACGCGCGCGACAGCGCCGGTGTCGAAGAGCGTGTGAAAGACGTGGTGCTTGATCCGACCGCGTTCCCGGATGCGGCTGCCTTGCAAGCGGACGAGGCCATCGGCCGGATCAATGTCAGCACTTCAGATGGCGATCTGGACGGCGATGGTGATCAGGACGCGCTGTTCTCATACGGCTCTCGGTCGTTCACGATCTTCGACGCAGAGGGCAACAAGGTCTTTGACAGCGGCTCTGCTTTTGAGCGCATCATCGCCGATGTCCGTGTGGCCAATGCCTTCAACAATGATGATTTCCCGACGGGCGACGCAGAGGTGATCGACGAAAACCGCTCGGACAACAAAGGTCCCGAGCCAGAGGCGATCACCGTGGGCACGATCGGCGACCAGGTCTATGCCTTCATCGGGCTGGAGCGGGACAGCGGCATCGTGGTCTACAACGTGACAGACCCTGCCAATGCCGAGTATGTGCAGTACATCAACTCGGTCGAAGACGGCGACATCTCGCCGGAAGTCCTGACATTCGTCAGTGCCGAAGACAGCCCGTCGGGTCAGCCCCTGTTGCTGGCCGCGAACGAAGTCAGCGGCACCACGGCGGTCTACCAGATCGACGTCGCGCCGACGCCCAACGCGCTGCCGAACGGCGTGCAGTCGGGTGACGTGACCGAGGACAGCGCGGTGCTTCTGGCCCGTTCGCTGAACCCCGGCACGATGACCTTCGAGGTGTTCGACGACACCGGCGCTTCGGTCACGGTCCTGACCGCCGAGGTCACCGACGTATCGGTGCCGGTCAAGGTCAAGGCCGAGGGGCTGGATGCGGGTGCCGATTACACCTACACCGTCACCGACGCAGACGGTGCGAGCCACTCGGGCCGCTTTGTCACTGCCGCCGAGGACGGGTATCACGGCCTTTCCTTCGGCGTCACCGGCGATTGGCGCGGCGAGATTGCGCCTTACACGGCCATCTCCAACGTCCCTGACATGGCGCTGGATTTCATGGTGCTCCTGGGCGACACGATCTACGCGGACTATCCAACAGACGCGGTGCCGCAACACGCGCAGAGCCTGGCCGACTATCGTGCCAAGTTCGCCGAGGTCTATGGTGAGACGCTGGGCGAGAACTTCTTTGCCGATCTGTTCCGCTCCACCTCGATTTTCGCCACCATCGACGATCATGAGGTGACGAATGACTTTGCCGGTGGCGCGACCATTGGCGCTGCGGCAGAGAGTGAATTCCGTGACTTCTTCCCGGGTGACGATCCTGCGGCGCTGGTCAATGACAGCACGCTTTACGAAAACGGCATTCAGGCGTTTCAGGAATTCCACGCCATCGACGCACAAACCTATGGTGCGACCGGCGATCCGGTCACCGAGAATGAGACCAAGCTTTATCGCTCGCAGGAATACGGGCAGGACGCGGCGGTCTTCATCCTCGACCAGCGGTCCTTCCGTGACGAGCAGATCGCCGCGCCAACGGACCTGACCAACCCGGCCGAGGTCGGCGCATTCCTTGCTGGCAGCTTCGACCCGACCCGCACCTTGCTGGGCGAGGCGCAGCTCACCGAGCTTCTGGACGACCTGCTGGCGGCCGAGCAAAACGGCGTGACATGGAAGTTCGTCCACACGCCCGAGCCATTCCAGAACCTTGGTTTGGCCAACCCCGACAGCTGGGAAGGCTACCAGTACGAACGCGCGTTGATCCTCGACTTCATCGACGACAACGACATCGACAATGTCGTGTTCGTGGCGGCCGATATCCACGCGACCTTTGTCAACAACATCACCTACGCCCGGACCCCGGGTGGCGAGCAGATCGCAACATCGGCCTTCGAAATCACCACCGGGTCGGTGGCCTTCGATCAGCCGTTCGGTCCGACCGTGGTTGAAGTGGCGGCAGCGAGCGGTCTGTTGACGCCTGATCAGGTGGCGTTCTATGACAGCCTGCCGCTGGCGCCTGACGGCGACGGGATCCCGAACGACAAGGACGATTTCGTTGCTGCGGCCTTCAACGACATCACGCTGACACCGCAGGGGCTGGATCGTCTGGGTCTGGACGACAACCTGCCGCAGGCCGAAGGTCTGATCGACGCGGAGTTGGTGCAGGGCGGTTGGGTTTCGGCACATACCTACGGCTGGACGCAGTTCGACATCGACGAAGCGACGCAGCAATTGACCGTCACCACATGGGGCGTTCCCGGCTACGGCGAAGACGAGTTGTCGGATGATCCGGACGCGGTGCTGGATACCGAGCCGATGATCGTCAGCCAGTTCACCGTGAATGCGCAGCCCGACTTCGTGTCGATCTTCAACGTGCAGGGCGCGGGCCACCGCTCTGCCCATGAAGGCGAGGTGATCGGCATTCAGGGCATCGTCACCGCAATTGACGAGGGCGAAGGGTTCTGGGTGCAGGATCCGGACGGCGATGGCGACATGGCAACCTCTGACGGCATCTATGTCGATGGCGCGGCAACTGTCGCGGTGGGCGACATGGTGCGCGTCACCGGCGAGGTGGTCGAACGTCAGTTCGGCAACGATTTGTCCACCACAACGCTGGACAACTGGACCGAAGTGACAGTGATGTCCTCGGGCAACGCCCTGCCGGATGCCGTGGTGCTGGGGGCCTCCGGCCTGCTGCCCCCGACCGGTGTGATCGACGACGACGGTCTGACAAGCTTTGATCCGACAACCGACGGCATCGACTTCTTTGAAAGCCTTGAGGGCATGCGGATCTCGCTTGAAGACGGCGCACGGGTCATCGGGTCCAACCGCTTTGGCGAAACCTTCGTCTCGGTACACCCCGCGGGTGACGGCGAGACCGTCAACGGAGGTCTGTTGTTGGGTGGCGCGAACGGGGTCATCACGGATCCGAACCCCGAACGTATCCTGATTGACGACGACATCTATGCCGACAGCGGGCGTGGTGCGGCGCAGGAAGACGTCCCCGCGGCCACCGCGGGCGACACGGTGACGGATGTCACCGGCGTGCTGGATTACTCGTTCGGCGAGTTCAAACTGCTGGCCGAAACCGCACCCATCGTGGTGCCGGGCAGCGTCACGCCGGAGGTCACCGATCTGGACGGCGACGCAGAGGGCGCGCTGACCATCGCCAGCTACAACGTGCTGAACCTCGACCCCGGCGATGACGCGGCGAAGTTCGAAAAGCTGGCGCAGGACATCGTCACGGGTCTGGCTTCGCCCGACATCATCGGGTTGCAGGAAATCCAGGACAATGACGGGTCTGACGACACCGGCACCGTGGCGGCGGATGCGACCTATCAGGCGCTGATCGATGCCATCGTGGCCGCGGGGGGGCCGAGCTACGAATTCGCCGACAGCACGCCGCTCGACAAGACGGATGGTGGCCAGCCGGGGGCGAATATCCGTGTGGGCTTCCTTTACAATCCGGCGGCAGTGACGCTGACCGGAACCCTTCGGATCGAAGGCACTCTCGACCCCAACGGTGCGTTTGACGAAGATCCCGTCCCGGGTGACGGCGTCAACGACGGCTTCGCAGGCACGCGCAAGCCGTTGGTCGGCACCTTCATGGTGGGCGACGAAGAGGTGACGGTGATCGTCACGCACTTCAAGTCCAAGTCCGGCGACACGCCGCTGTCGGGCAGCGTACAACCGCCTGTCGAAGTCACGCAGGTGCAGCGCATCGCGCAGGCCGAGGTGGTCAATGCCTACGTGGCAGGTCTGCTGGCCGCAGATGCAAACGCAAAGATCGCCGTCGTGGGTGACATGAACGACTTCCAGTTCTCCAACGCTCTGGCCGCTCTGGCGGGTGACGAGTTGGTTAACCTGGTGGACGGAATGGCGCAGGAAGATGCCTACAGCTTCAACTTCAATGGCAATAGCCAGATGCTGGACCACATTCTTGTGTCCCAGGCGCTGGCTGCAGCCTCTGCCGAGTTGGATGCGGTGCATATCAACGCCGACTTCCCGTCGGACTCTGTGGCCTCGGATCACGATCCGCTGGTGGCGCGCTTCGATCTTGACGCGGATATTCCGATCTTTGCCGCGGATATTCCGATCTTTGCCGCGGATGAAGGCGATCACCTGCTCGGTACCGACGGCGCAGAAGTCTTCATGGTCGGAGCCGGCGACGACGCCGTCGTGCTGCAGGGTGGCGCGGATACAGTCGAAGGTGGCGCAGGCGATTTCGATGGCGACATCCTGATCGGGTTTGGCGCGGATGACAAATTCGTCTTTACCGGTTCGCGTCTGTCGGGTGGTGACGTAAGCCATGACGAAGAGGCCGGCACGATGAGAATTGGCGGTGAGACCATGTCGCTGTTCGAAAGCGAGACGGAAGGCGGCGCCTTCATGGTCACGCGGTCTGGGGACCAGAGCACGGTGCAATATGTCGGCACCCGGGTCGAGGTGTCCGAGGGCCGGTCGGTCGATGCCGCGGATGTGAACGGCATCGACCCCGATGCCTTCCTCACCGGTCAGAACGGCCAATCCTACGGGGTCGAACTGGACGTGGCGGGCGCAGGCTTCTCCAACGCTCTGGGTTGGTTCACGCGCGATGAGACGGGCGCAATTTCGGACGTGGAGATGCTGTTCGAGAATGCCAAGTCCGCAGGGACGGGCGCCATGGCGACCATCGCGGGTGTCGATGCGGACGAAGAGCTGGGCTTCTTCCTTGTGCAGAACGGCGCTTCGCTGGTGCTCGGTCTGACTGGCACCCTGGGGCTGGCGGAGCAAGGCGGCGAGCTGGTACTGACCGAGGATGGTGCCGCGCTCGACGCGATCGTGTTCAACTCGCTCGACTCGGATCTGAACCGCGATGGGTTGGAGCATGTGCTGTCGGGTGCGACCGATGACGGGCTTGGACTGCGCGTGGGCTTCGAAGACATGCTGGGCGGCGGCGATCGCGACTACCAAGACGTCACGTTCACCGTCACCGTGCTGGACGACACGCTCCTGTAACCCAACGAGGGTCAGGATCCAGTGATCTCCGCTTAGGAGCATGAGTCGCGGCTCGGGAAACCGAGCCGTTACTTTGTCTGATGTTTTTGGGCTGACCTTCTGCCCGGCGAGCGGGTCGTGGAATTGGTGAGCGGGGTTGCGCGTGAGCGGGGATAACCTACCTTGAAGTGGCAGAGTTTCAGGGCGTGCCCGTCTATGTCAAACGCATAAGCAAACCAGCCATGAGCTTTGCCCGGGTGACAAGACTGTCCACATGGATGTGCTCATTCAACGTGTGCAGATCCGCGCCAAGAACGCCCAGTGAATCCAGGGTTGGAATGCCCATTGCACCGGTGAAATTGCCATCGGATCCACCACCTTGGCTACGGCCTTCCATTTTGAGACCAAGCTCGGCGGCGATCTCTTTGGCCAGCGTGAACATCTTGGCGGTGCCCGGTGTGTCAGGATGCCAGACTGGCCGGGTGACACCGCGCGTTACGTCGAAATCCACGCCATTCATCGTGCCTTGCAAGGCCAGCATCCGAGCGACGCCGTCATCAAGGTCTTCTTGCTTCTTGGCCATGCTCAGCGCTTCTGCAAAACAGGCAGAGGACACGCAGTTGACCCATTGCCCCGCGTGGATCACCCCGACGCTGAAGGTACAATCGGGGCCGGTCATATCCTCGATCTCGATGATCCGGCGGGCCATGGCTGCGATTGCGGATTTGCCGTCTGACAACCGCGCGCCCGAATGGCTGGGCTTGCCCTTGGTTGCGAGATTGAACCGGGCAATTGCATAGCGTCCGATGGTCACACCGCCATCATCATGCCCGGGTTCCGGAACCAGAACATAGGCACTGCGCGCCGCTTCGGCTTCGATCAGATCGCGGGTGCTGGGCGTGCCAACCTCTTCGTCGGGTGTGAAAAGCACCGTCACCGGCAAGGGTGTCTGCAGTCCCGCGCGCATCATCTGGCGCAGCGCTTCAAGGCTGATGTAATTGCCGCCCTTCATGTCCATAAGGCCCGGCCCGTAGCAGATGTCGCCGTCGCGCCTGAACGGCAATACATCAAGTGTGCCGATGGGATGCACGGTGTCCATGTGCCCCGCGATGAGGATGCCCGGCACGCGGCCCTGATCGGGATGCGGGAAGCGCGCGCGCACCGATCCGCCAAATCCCATACGTCCGGGGATGCGTTCGATCGTGGCACCGAGGGCGGCCATGTCATAGGCCGCGATATCCATCATCCGGTCGACCGCCGCGGCATCATAGGTCGGGCTTTCGCATTCGATCCATGGCCGCAGTCCGGCCAGCATGGCATCGATGTCAAAGGGCAGGTTCAAGGGATTGGTCATGTTGTCACCCTGCCGCCAGACGGCGTTCAACGATGCGCGCCATGACGGACGCGCCGACAGGCAACACGTCAGGATCAAGAAAGAAGCTGGGATTGTGCAGCCCTGTCGTGCCGGAATGGCCAATGCGGCAATAGGCACCGGGCACGACCTTGAGCATATCGGCGAAGTCTTCGGATCCGGTGGCAGGTTCGTCTGTGCCACGGATGTTTTCTGCCCCGACAATGTCTTCGGCGGCCTCGAGATAGGCGTCGGACAGCGCGGCATCGTTCACAAGCACATCAAAGATGTTGCGCAGATCGAGATGAATTTCCACATCGTAGGCGGTTGCAAAACCTGCGCAGAGTTCACGCATGCGCTTTTCGGCCAGCGCGATCACCTCGTCCTTGAAGTAACGGATGGTCCCGGCCAGCGTCGCCGTGTCCGGCACCACGTTGTAGGCCGACCCGGCATGCAGTTGGGTGACAGAGACAACGCAGGTGTCCAACGGCCCGACGTTGCGCGACAGAATGGTCTGCAGGCTCCCGACGAGCGCCGAGGCGATGACCAGCGGGTCCTTGGATTGATGCGGCATTGCGGCGTGACTGCCTTTGCCTTGCACCGTGATGTCAAAGAAAGACGCGCCCGCCATGGCGGCCCCCTTGCAGATGCCAAAGGTGCCCGGTTCACCGTTGGGCGAATTGTGCATGCCATAGATCTCGTCGCAGGGAAACTTGTCGAACAGCCCGTCCGCAAGCATGCCGCGTGCGCCACCAAGCCCTTCTTCGGCGGGTTGGAATATGAGAACGGCTGTGCCAGCGAAATCGCGCGTGGCTGCCAGATGCTTTGCCGACCCCAGAAGCATCGTCGTATGGGCGTCATGGCCGCAGGCGTGCATCACGCCGGGGGTGGTTGAGGCATAAGCCAGATTGGTTTCTTCGGTGATCGGCAGCGCGTCCATATCGGCGCGCACGCCAATGCGGCGGGGGCCGTCATGCTTGCCCCTGATCAGCCCGACGACCCCGGTGCCCGCGATACCTGTATGGACCTCGTCCACGCCATAGGCGCGCAATTTGTCCGCCACGACCCCGGCAGTGCGGTGCTCGGCAAAGCCGAGTTCCGGATGGGCGTGCAGGTCCTTGAAAATCTCTGTCAGCTCGTTCGTGCTGTCGGCGATGATGGGCATGACGTTCATGTCAGGTGTCCTTGTTCTATTCGGCCGCCTCGGCGAAGGGCCGGAAATTCGCAAAATCCCAGTGCCGCCCCGGCGCGGCCGTGATCAGGGCCTTGGTGTAGTCCTCCCGGGGGGCGCCCAGAACCTGCCCTGCGGGGCCGTATTCCACGACGCGGCCATATTGCATGACCACCACATCGTCGCAGATCTGCGCCGCCACCCCAAGGTCATGCGTGATAAACAGGATCCCGAGGCCCAGCCGATCCTGAAGTTCCGCCAGAAGGTCCAGCACCTGCGCCTGCACGCTGACATCCAGCGCAGACACCGCCTCGTCCGCGACCAATACATCCGGGTCCATCGCAAGCGCGCGGGCAATGGCGATGCGCTGCCGTTGTCCGCCGGAAAACTGGTGTGGGAAGCGGTCCACCGCGCTGGCGGGCAGCCCCACAAGTTCCAGAAGTTCGCGCGCGCGGGCCATCGCCTTGTCCTGTGGCGTGCCAAAGTTCAGCGGTCCCTCGATGATCGACTGCCCGATCTCTATGCGCGGGTTGAGCGACCGCATCGGGTCCTGAAAAACGATCTGGATGTTCTTGCGCTGGGGCTTCAGTTCTTTCTGCGTCAGTGTCGCGATATCGGTGCCGCCCACCTTGATCGCGCCCGATGTCGGATCGATCAGCCGCATGATACAGCGCGCCACGGTGGTTTTGCCCGATCCGCTTTCGCCCACGATGCCAAGAGTGCGCCCCTTGGTGAGCGAGATGCTGACATCCTGCGCGGCCTTCACCTCGCGTGATTTGGAGAACCAGCCGCCCCCGGCATAGACCTTGCAGAGCTTGTCGGTGGACAGCACAACATCGGAGGTCTGAGAAGGCCGGGCAGCGCGCGGCACCTGGCTTGGAACAGAACGCAGCAAATCGCGGGTGTAGTCAGTTTGCGGGTGGCGCAGCAGGTTGTCCACGCCTTGGGTCTCCATCACCTCGCCCAGCTTGAGCACGGTGACATCATCTGCAATCTCGGAGACCACGCCCATGTCGTGGGTGATGAACAAGACCGCGGATCCCTGATCTTCGCGCAACTCTCTGATGAGGCTCAGGATCTGGGCTTGCGTGGTCACATCAAGGGCGGTTGTCGGCTCATCCGCGATCAACAGTTGCGGACGCATGATCAAAGCCATCGCGATCATGATGCGCTGGCGCTGGCCCCCTGACAATTGGTGTGGAAAGCTTGCATACATCTTGTCCACATCGGGCAGGTGGACGGCCTCCATCATCTCTTTCACGCGGGATTTTCGCGCCGATTGGGACAGGTCAGAATGGAATTCGAGGACTTCCTCGATCTGCTGACCCACCCGCGCGACCGGGTTCAGGGCGGTCATGGGCTCCTGAAAGATCATCGACATGGAGGTCGCACGCAGATCTCGAAGGCGCTTGGTATTCGCCTCAAGTATATTCTCACCCTTCAGCGTGATGGACCCGGCCACGGGTTTCAGCACCGGGGGCAACAGGCCCATCGTGGCCAGCGCAGTGAGCGATTTGCCGGACCCGGACTCGCCGACCAGACACATGGTCTGACCCGGCTCGATGGTGAGGTTCAGACCCTTGACAACCTGTGCGTCGCGGTCGCCGTTCAGGGCAATCCGAAGGTCCTTGATATCGAGAAGGCTCATCTTTCGATCCCCCGCTTGGCCATGCGCGGATCAAGTGCGTCGCGCACCGCATCGCCGAGCAGGTTGATCGACAGGATTGCAACGGAGACAACAAGCCCGGGCCAAAGGACGATGCCGGGATTGATCTGGAAATAGATACGTCCTTCCGCCATGATATTGCCCCAACTGGGTGTCTCGGGATTGATGCCTGCGCCAAGGAAAGACAGGATTGCCTCGGTCAGGATGGCGCTTGCGCAGATATAGGTGCCCTGGATGATCAGGGGGGCCACGGTGTTGGGCACCAGATGGCGGCGCATGATCAGCCAGGTCGGCGTGCCGGCGGCGATTGCGGCCTCGACATAGGGTTCCTCGCGCGCAGAGAGCACGAGCGACCTGACGAGGCGTACGACGCGGGGGACTTCGGGGATCGTGATGGCCACAAGCACGGTCCAGAGCGATGCGCCCCAAAGCGAGACGATGGCAATGGCCAAAAGGATGCTTGGGATCGCCATCAGGCCATCCACCATGCGCATCAGAACGGCGTCGATCCAGCGGATGTAGCCCGCCAGCAGCCCGAGGATCAGACCAAAGAGCACTGCAAAGATCGCCGCGGAGACACCGACCACAAGCGAGATCTGACCGCCATAGACGATGCGTGAAAACAGGTCGCGCCCGAAGGCATCAGTGCCGAGCCAATAGACATCGCTTGGGGGTTTCAGGCGCTGCGACGGTGTCAGGCGCACGGGGTCATGGGGGGCCACCCAAGCGGCAAGCACCGCTGAAACGACAACCAGCGCGATTATGACGGTGGCGAGCGTGACCAGCGGGCTCGACAGCACGATCTCGCGGATCCGGCTGAGCGTCGAGATCCGGTGGGGCGGGGCAAAGGCGGCTTGATCACTCATGCGTAGCGGATCCTTGGGTCAAGCAGCACATAGGCGATGTCGATCAGCAGGTTGATCACGACATAGATCAGTGAGGCGAGAAGGATCACCGCCTGGATCACGGGGTAGTCCCGGCTGAGGACCGCATCCACGGTCAGGCGGCCAAGACCGGGAAGATTGAACACCGATTCCGTGACCACAACGCCCGAAATGATCAGCGCAAAGCCGATCCCGATCACGGTGATGATCGGCACCGAACAATTGCGCAGGGCGTGACGCATCAAGACATGGCTTTCCGGCAGGCCTTTGGCCCGCGCCGTGCGGATGTAGTCGTCGCCAAGGATTTCCAACATCGATGTGCGGGTGATCCGCGCAATGAGCGCGATGTAAAGCAGGGTCAGCGTAAAGGTTGGCAAGGCTATGCGGTGCAGGAAGGGGCCGATCCCGTCTCCGATGGGTTTGAAGCCTTGAACCGGGAACCATTTCAGCTCCATCGAGAAGAGCGAGATCATCAGATAGCCGATGACAAAGACCGGGACAGAAAAGCCGAGGACCGACAGCAGCATCACGAAACGGTCGATCAGCGTGCCTTGTTTCCAGGCCGCGACCACGCCCAGCGGCACGGCGATGATGACCGACAGGGTGATGGTGGTCAGAGCAAGGCTGATCGTCGGTTCCATGCGGTCGCCGATCAATTCGAGGACGGGCTTGCCTGACAGGATCGAGGTGCCAAAATCCCCTTGGAGCAGCTGGCCGATCCAGCGGACAAACTGTGTGATGATCGGATCATTGAGGCCAAGGGACTCGCGGATCGCATCAAGCTGAGCAGGCGTTGCGGTGTCACCCGCAAGGATGGCAGCAGGATCGCCCGGTGTCAGGCGCAACAACAGGAACACGAAAAGCGCGACGAACCCCATCACGGGGATCGCGGCCAGAATACGCTGCACGATGTAGCCAACCATCGGTCGGACCTTTCGGGAACTCTGGGTCAAGGGGTCTGGCCCCGCGCGAGTTGTGCGCGGGACCAAACGGTGGGCGTTACTTGGAGATATTCCAGAACAACGGTGCAGGCGCGTCAAGGACACCTTCGATGCTGGTCGACCATGCGGACGGCACAAAGTACTGACCGATGGGCGCATAGACGCCCTCGTCATAGGCGATCTTCTGGATTTCGGCAGCCAGCCCCTGCTGTTCTTCCAGCGTGGGCGCGGTGGCATAGGAAATGCGCAACTCTTCGAGCTTTGGCACATCGGGCCAGCCGAACCAGCCGCCATCGGGACCTTTGCCGTTGACCATGTTGTTGACGAGCGGGTTGAACACGTCCGCACCGACCCAGTTGGTCATGAACATGTGCCATCCGCCATCCGCGATGGAGGCTTGGCTGGCGCGTTTGCCCACAAGCGTTTGCCAGTCCATCGCTTGCAGATCCACGACAAAGCCCGCGTCGCGCATGGCTTGGGCCACGACGACCGGCTGCGTGCGCAATGTGCCCACGTCCGTTGGGTGCATGATCACGATGGGCGTGCCGTCATAGCCAGCCTCGGCAAGCAGCGCCTTGGCCTTTTCCATCCCGTTGCCTTCAACCAGTGTCTCGGACCCGACGTCAGAGGCCAGCGGCGTGTCGCAGACAAACATCGCACCGCAAAGGTTGTAGAATTCCGGATTGCCGACCAGCGCATCCAGAACGTCCTTCTGGCTGACCGCGGCAATCGCGGCTTGCCGGATCCGCACATCGCTCATCGGTGCGTTCAACGTGTTGGGGCGCATGATTGTTTGCATCCCCATCTTGTTGAGGTTGCGCACTGTGATCTCTTCGTTCAACTCGAGGATCGGCAGCAGGTCGGATGGCGGGCTTTCCCAATAGTCGATTTCGCCCGCCTGCAGCGCGTTGAACGCAGTTTGCGCGTCGGGCATCACGACCCATTCGACACGGTCCACGTTCACCACCTTGCCGCCGGAGGCCCAGCTCGAAGGCTCGGAACGGGGTACATAGGCTTCGTTCTTGGCATAGACTGCGCGCACGCCCGGCTGGTATTCCTCTGCGACCCAGATGAAAGGGCCAGATCCGATTTGCTCGGGGATGGGCTCAGTCGAGGGCGTTTCCGCCAAGCGCTGCGGCATGATGAAAGGCACGTTCGAGGACGGCTTTGCCAAGCTGTCGATCACGAGGCCGTAAGGTTCTTTCAGGGTGATGACAAACTCGTTTGGGGAGGCCCCCTGTGCCATGCTGTCCACAAAGGACATGAGCACCTGGCCCATTCCGTCACGCTCGCCCCAACGCGAGATCGAGGCGGCGACGTCTGCGCCTGTGACCGGCGCGCCATCGTGGAACGCCAGACCGTCACGCAAGGTGAAGGTATAGACCAGCCCATCGTCTGATACGCTGTGGGTGTCGACCATCTGCGGCTGTGGCACCAGATCGCTGTCGAGCGCGTAGAGCGTGTCAAAGATCATGTAGCCGTGGTTCCGGCTCATGTAGGCGGTGGTCATGATCGGATCGAGGACCCGCAGGTCGGAGTGTTTCACCGCCCGCAGCGTCTGCGCATCTGCGGCACCTGCCACGAACGCGAACCCGGCGAGGGCGGCGCTGAACAGTGACGTGCGCAACACGTGCATGGGCGTCAATGTGAAGTCTTTGGAATGAATCATCAGTAGCTCCCTTTGGTTGGTGATGATGCGCCGGGCCTTGGGTGGGCCTTTTGCGACGCGGGTGTTGTCAGTCCCTGCCCGTGTCCTGCGGTTGGAAAACAGCCCCCAGCGGCTCCAGCCGCATCCCCGGCGCGAGGTTCGTGAAGGGCAGGCTTGCCGGGCTCACCGGCATTGGCCCGGGGGCGGTGCATGTCAGGATCGTCTCTGCAACAGGGTCAAAGTCCGCGCGAAAATGCACCGAGCTCTTGTTGACAAGAATGTCCTGTTCTTCGGGCGTGATCCCGACAAATCGGTACATCTCACGGTCGGCCATCTGTGCCTTGTGACTGGTCACAACGATGCGCACGTCATCGATGCGCAGACAGGCGGAGGGACCAAGATCCAGTGGTGCGCCACCGTAGTACGGTCCTTTGCCGATGAGCTTGCCGTCCGAGAGGGTCTCGACCGTGAAGCGCGCGTGATATGGCGCATCGCCGGGAATGTCGGAAAAGCCGCCGAGGGCGATATCCAGCGTCGCGCCGACCCCCGCTGCATGTGCCTTTTGCGCCGCGTCGGGGTCGACCATATTGCCCAGGGCGGCACGTTTGGCTTTGTGCGCGACCAGCGCGCGCAGCATGCCTGTGGTGTTGGAATCGCCCCCGGCACCGGGGTTGTCCTGCGTGTCGGCGATGATGACCGGTCGCGTGGCCGTCTTGGCGATGCGCATGGCTTCCAGAACGCCTGCATCCGGGTCGAAGGTGGTTCCGGCAAGGGCAGGCTCCGCGTCCAGCACGGCCTGTTCGATCTTGTCCGCAGCGGCGTTTGCGTCGGCTTGTGTCTCGCCGTAGCAAATCACGGTCGGGCCGCATCCGGGGAAATCAGCCGCCGGAAAGCCAAAGAAAAACGAGGTGCTGGCGACCGGGCCTGCCTCGAGCCGGGTTACAAGCGCATAGAGGTCTTTCCCCGGTGCGGCAAAGGTGCTTTGCCATGCGATCGGTACGAGGAAGGGCAGGCGGCGAAAGGCTTTGGCATAGGGGGAGCGGCGCTGCATGATCCTGTCGAGTTGCGCTGCGGCCCGGTGGCCTGTTTCAGCCATGTCCACGTGCGGATAGGTGCGAAAGCCCACCAGGATATCGGCGGCGTCGACCATATCCTGCGTAATATTGCCATGCAGATCGAGCGCTGCGGCAATGTATACATCCGGTCCGACAGCGGCGCGCAGCCGTCTGAGCAATGCGCCCTCGCCGTCATCCTCATGCTCTGCCACCATCGCGCCGTGCAGGTCAATGAAGACGCCGTCGAGCGGAAGTGCGGCGCAGATGCCTGCAATGATCTCATCGGTTATGCTTTGATAGGCTGTCTGACAGACATGCGCGGAGGGCGTGGCACCTGCCCAAAGAACGGGCACCATGTCCCAGCCTGATGATTCTCCAAATCTGACTGCGCCGCCGATGCCGAGATTGATGTCCCTTGATCCGTCCATCAGGGCGCGTCCCCGCGCCAATGGCATGTAGCCGCCACCTTGCACAAACTCCGCCATCCGCGCCTTTGAAGGTGCGAAGGTGTTGGTTTCATGCAGAAATCCGGCAAGTGCCACCCGGTTTGACATCTCGATCCTCGGCCGCTGCGCTGGCAGCACGGTTTGAAAAGCGCGGTGTTATGTATTGCAATGCAATACATGTACATCGTATATCGAGGTTAGGTGACCGGTTAACGTTGTGTCAACCATACCGCGTAGGGGAGGCGGCAAATGCCTAGAAACACGACGCGCGCCGAGCCGGGGTTGCGTGATTTAACGGCAGAAGACCGCTCAAGCGCGCTTTTCGTGCAGTCTGTCGAAAAGGCGATGGGCATTTTGTCGGCATTTCATCACGCGGAAAGACCGCTGACCTTGACCGAACTCGCGACCCGTGCCGGTGTGGATCGCAGTGCGGCCCAACGGATGGTGCACACGTTGCGGGCGTTGGGATACATTCGCCGCGACGCGGGCGGGCATGGGTTTCTGCCGGGCTTGCGGGTCCTTGACCACACACTCGACTACTTGCGGCTTGATCCGCTGGTGCGCCAATCCACACCCGTGTTGCAACAGCTGCGCGCTGCGGTGAAGCAACGGGTGGATCTGTCGCTTCTTGATGGATTGCGGGTGGTTTATGCCGTGCGCCTTCAGACCACGCAGCAGACGCTGAACGCCTCGTTGGTCGGTCACAGCGTGCCCAGCTTTTGC
Organism: Sagittula sp.; assembly: GCA_042088665.1. Classification (GTDB taxonomy): domain Bacteria; phylum Pseudomonadota; class Alphaproteobacteria; order Rhodobacterales; family Rhodobacteraceae; genus JBELMB01. The sequence goes on along the minus strand of JBELMB010000014.1, from coordinate 26,522 downwards.
AGTTCGGGCGGTTGGGCGATGCTGTCGCGACTGCCAGAAGCCCGCGCGCACGAGATCGTTGAACGTTCGGACCGGCGGCCATTTACGCAGCAGACGATCACGGACGTCGATGACATCATGGCACAGATCGCGCAGACGCGGGAGAAACGCTATGCGCTGACGATGAACCAGATCCTTGATGGAGAAATTGCGGTGGCTTTTCCGATCATGAACTCAAAGGGCGAACCGCTCGCGGCCATCCATATTGCGGGCACCTTGGCCGATTGGACACCCGAGGACTACGTGCGGCGGGTCGTGCCATTGGGCCAGCAAGCCGCGCGAACGATCAGCCAGTATTGAAGGGGCACAGGATGACGGATGATCCATTGGCGGTAAGGGGCTTGCATGCGCCGGCGCAGATTGCGGTTGATACCTGGGGTCTTGCACATATCCGGGCGCAGACGTCGCGGGACGCTTTCTTTGTTCAGGGGTTGAACGCTGCGCGGGATCGGCTGTGGCAGATCGATCTTTGGCGCAAACGTGGACTGGGGCGATTGGCGGCAGACTTTGGCCCTGGGTATCTGATGCAAGACCGGGCGGCACGGTTGTTTCTGTACCGAGGGGACATGGCGCCGGAATGGGCCGCCTATGGCACGGAGTCCGAGGACATCTGCACCGCGTTTGCCGCCGGTATCAACGCCGGGATCGATCTGGTGCGCGCGGGCGACTGGCCGCTCCCTGCGGAGTTTGCGAAGATGGGCACGCAGCCGCAGCATTGGGCGGCGGAGGACGTTGTGCGCATTCGCACGCATTGCCTGTCGCGCAACGCCACCTCTGAATTGGCCCGGGCGCAGGTGCATCGCCTCGCTGACCCCGAGGTCGATCTGCTGCGCGAAACCTTGTCACCCGACGTGCCTGACACGGAATGGCAGACAGCAAGCGATGTGACGCTGCCCCCGACTGCTCTGGACGCATACGCCTTGGCGACAGCGCCCGTAAGCTTTGCGCCGGAGCGTTTGCGCGCGACATTGGCGGAGGCGGGCCATTGGTCAGCCGTGGAGGCGGGGCACGTCGTCCAACCGGCGATGGAGGGGTCCAACAATTGGGCCATTGCGCCCGCGATGACCCGAACGGGCCGCGCGATCATGGCGAGCGATCCACACCGGGCGCATGCTGCGCCGTCGTTGCGCTACATGGTGCACCTGAGCGCGCCGGGAATGGACCTGATAGGGGCCGGTGAGCCCTCTTCGCCGGGCATCATGGCGGGGCACAATGGCACGGCGGCCTTCAGCCTGACGATCTTCTGTGCCGATCAGGAAGATGTGATGGTCTACGAGCAAACGCCCGAAGGCTATCGGTACGGGGATGGCGTTGAGGCGGTGACAGAGGTCGCGGAGGTATTTGCCGTGAAAGGGGAGGCCGATCAGACCCTAACGCTTTGTTTCACGCGCCATGGCCCGGTTGTTTTTGAGGAAGACGGCACTTTGGTCGCCATCCGCACGGTCTTTACCGATCCGGGCAGCGCGCCTTACATGGCCAGCCTCAAATCCATGCGGACGACCACAATGTCCGCGTTCAGAGAAGCGCTGGTCACTTGGGGCGCGCCGTCGGTGAACATGATCTACGCGGATACGGCGGGCGACATTTGCTGGCAGGCAGCGGCGTTTGTGCCCGAGCGCAGCGGGTGGCGTGGCCTGATGCCGGTGAGCGGGGCAGGCGGGTTTGAATGGACCGGCTACAGGACGGCGGCGGATTTGCCGTTTGCCGAGAATCCAGCGCAAGGGTTCGTACATTCATCAAATGAGATGAACCTGCCTTTGGGATGGGACCACGCGGCGCATCCTGTCGGTTTCGAATGGTACGAAGACGGACGCGCGGACCGCGTGGCCGATGTGATTGGCAACAGCGATGCGCTGGATGTGCCTGCATCTTGCGCGTTGCAGACGGATGCCTTTTCACAACTGGCGCTGGACTTGATCGCTTGCTTGCCCGCGGATGCGCAGGGGGCGGCGCTTGAGCTGCTCAGGTCATGGGACGGTCATACAACAGCACAGAGCGCAGCGGCGCTGCTCTATGAGCGGTGGCTGTCGGAGTTTCTGCGCCCGGCGGTCCTGGCGCATGTCGCCCCGGATCAGGAGCTGCGCAAGTATCTGACACCCGGTGACATTCCGACGGTTGTTCGGCTGTTTCAGGGAAAACACCCGGGATTGGCCGCGCGCCTGGGATCGCCCAAAGCGCTTTTGGCCAAGACCCTGAAGGCGGCTTGGGAAGATACCTGCGCGACCTATGGTGACGATACCACCACCTGGCGCTGGGATGGGCTGCACAAGGGGTACTTTTGTCATGCGCTGGGGGCGGATGACGTGGGCCCCCTGCCAAAGGGAGGCAGCAGCACCAGCGTCATGTTGGCCCATTACGAGGCGGCGGATTACCGGGTGCGTGTGGGCGCTTCGGTGCGGATGGTTGTGGATGTCGGAGCCTGGGACAACAGCGTCTGGATCAATGCCCCGGGGCAATCAGGCGTGCCGGGCACCGCGCATTATGACGATCTCGCACCACTCTGGGCAAAGGGAGACTATGTGCCGATGCTCTACACCCGCGAGGCCGTCGACAAGGCGACCGTCAAGCTGATCTCACTCATCCCCGAGAGCATTGAGACCGCACCATGAGGCGATGAAAAGCGCAAGGATCACGGTCAGATCCCGGACCGAAGCAAGATCTACGCGTTCGTCAAAGCCGTGTATGTTTTCCGCCTTGGGTCCAATGCAGAACGCAGGAATCCCATAGTAGAGGCCGTAGAACCGCGTATCCGTGAGCGCGGTCATCTTGCGCTCTTGGAGTGTCGCCTCTGGACCAAATACCTGGGCATAGGCGGTCTGCATGACCGCAAGTGCCGGGTCTGCGTCCTCTCCAAGCAGATATCCTTCGGCCTGAAATCCGTTCCAGATGACCTCGGCGGGCGTGTTCGACAGAAAGGCATGATCGCGGCAGGCCGTGGCGACGCAGCTTTCGATCTCTTGCTTCGCCGCGCCGAGGTCCTGACCGGGCAGCAAAGCCATGCGCAAATCCACGTCGCACCACGCGGGCACGCTGGACGCCCAATCGCCGCCCTTGATCTTGCCCACGTTCAGGTTCAGCGGATGCGGCACGTCGTGATAGACAGGGTCCGATGCGGCACGCAGGTTCCAGTCTTTTTCCAGCCCTTTCAGGGCCTGGATAAGGTCGTAGGCTGCAAGAATGGCGTTGAAGCCTTCACGGGCAACGGCGGCATGGACTGGTCGGCCGCGGACGCTCAGGCGGAACCAGAGCGCGCCGGTTTGCGCGCGATTGATGGTGAAATCAGACGGTTCCGGCAGGACTGCCACATCGGCGCGATAGCCCCGTTGCAGCGTGGAGAGCGCGCCAAGGCCGGTGCTTTCTTCCTCGATCACGGATTGGAAATGAACGGTCGCGGCGGGTTCAAATCCGGCCTGCTTGAGCGCATCGAGCGCAAAAAGCGCTGAAACAGTGCCGGATTTCATATCTCCGGCACCACGTCCATTCATCCAGCCGTCGCGGATCACCGGATCATAGGGCGGATTCGTCCACATCTCGGGCGGGCCTTCGGGCACGACATCAAGGTGACCTTGCAGGATCAGCGAGCGCCCCTTGGTCGTGACAGGGTGATGCGAGCCCACGACACTGCGCGCGCGGCTGAAATCCCCCATGATCGGGCCGAACCCGGCGAGCGTTTCCAGATCGGACAATCGGATCGTCCAGTCGTCCACCTTGTAGCCCCGCGCACGCAATGCAGCAGCAATGAAATCCTGCGCCGGACCTTCTTCGAACCGCAAGCTCGGGATCGCAACGAAGTCTTGGAGGAACCTGGTCTGCGCATCAAAACCCGCATCGACAGCCTGCGTGATGCGCGCAATCGTCTGTTCATCGAGCGAAGTCATGGAACCTCCTGTTCGTTCAACTGGCGTCGCATTTTTACCAAAGGCTTGGCCCGTATGGTTTGACGAGAAAATACTTCGGGTATGTCTCGGTTGCACCTCTGAATTGTCACCGGCATCCAGACGTCGCCCGAAAACCAAGCAGTGTCCGCCGCGCAGGGTGCGTGAACAAATCCCGTCCGCCTGTTTGCGTGGCGGTTGCCACTGGCGCTTTCTCGCGGGAGATCGCTGCGCGATGCATGGCCGGGCGTTGCGCTTGGTTGACTTCATTCCGCATCGCTCTGCTCAGCCGCAATATCGCCCTCGGCTTGTTTGACGCAAGGAGCGGCGCCTGCGTCCATCCGAGAAATGGAAACCTCTGACCATGGGCGGATTTGCGCAACAAAGCTGGTCGCATGCCCGATTTGACCGATGATGGGATCAGGGTCGAAACAACACTGGTTCGCACACCTGCCGGGGTGTACGGGTTTCGACCAAAGCCCGCAGGGGCAGACATGACGCATATGCGAGGCGAGGGACCAATGCCGAACGATCTCAAGGAAATTGACGTAAATGGCGCGCGCGTCGCCTACCGGTTTGACGGGCCGCTCGATGCGCCGGTCTTGATGTTGTCCAACAGCCTGATGTCGACGCATCGCATGTGGGATCCACAAATGACCGCGTTCACCGAGGCGTTTCGCGTTCTGCGCTATGACACCCGTGGGCATGGTGCCAGTCAGGCCACCCCGGGCCCCTATTCGATCGAGTTGCTGGCCGAAGATGCCGCCGCGCTTATCGATGCGCTGGACGTGGGACCTGTGCATTTTCTGGGGCTCTCGATGGGCGGCATGATTGGCCAGCGCCTTGCGGTCGCGCGCCCTGACCTCGTGCAACGCCTCGTGTTGTGCGACACGGCCTCGCACATGCCAACGCCCGAGATGTGGAACGGGCGGATCGCCATCGCGCAGCGCGACGGAATAGAGGGGCTTGTGGCGAACACGATCCAACGCTGGTTCACGGCGCCCTTTGCGGAACACTCCCCCGCGGCCGTTGGCTTTGTCGAAGGCATGATCCGTGACACCGGTGCCGAAGGCTATATCGCCTGCGCGTCGGCGGTGCGGGACATGCACCAAACGCATATCCTGAAGGACATTCAGGCCCAGACGCTTGTGCTGATCGGTGAAAGGGATCCCGCCTGCACGCCGGAACAAGGGCTTGTGCTGGTTCAGGAAATCCCCGGCGCTGAAAAAGTGGTGATCGAGGACGCGGCACATCTGTCGAACATCGAAAAGACGGTCGCGTTCAACAAGGCGGTTCTTGATTTCCTGACCAGCTGACCAGAGCCGCCCGGAGTCCCCGCCGATCCTGTGTCCCACCGATCCGGAGTCTTGCCGATACTGGGTCCTGCCGATACTGTGTCCCGCCGATCCTGGGTCCCAAAGCATTGGATCAAAGGATTGGCGGGCTGCGGCGCTGACCTCGGACCGGTCAGGGGACCTGCACCGGCAACTAGAGAGTCCTCCCCAAGAGTTTGGGGGGCCACTACACGGTCAGCGCCATAGAGGCAGGCCCTCTGGATTGTATCTGGCCCGAGGCATTGCGCACGTTGTCAAACCCGCGGCTTTGTTTACTGTTCGGCCATGGGTTCACCTGATCCTCAAGGACTCACAGTCCTGTTTGCCGCGTCCATGGTGTCGATGGTGCTCGGCTCCATTCATGCGTTTTCCGTGTTTCTGGGGCCTTTGGAAACACTGTTCGACGCGCCTCGCGCGACCATCAGCCTGATCTACTCGTTCAGTCTGGTCTTTCTGACAATCGCGGTCTTGTTTGGCCCGCAGATCTATGCGCGCCTGCAACCGGGCACCATCTATGTCCTTGTCGCGACCATGGCCGCCATTGGGGCGGCTGTTGCAGGGTTCGGGGGCGGTTTCGCTGCGGTTCTGATCGGGTACAGCCTCATCTTTGGGACTGCGAATGGTCTTGGCTATGGCTTTGGGCTTCAATTCGCGGCACGTGCCAACCCGGAGCGCGCGGGACTCGCGATGGGGGTGGTCACCGCGGCCTATGCTTTCGGTGCGGTCCTCGCCCCCTTTGGATTCGAGGCGGCACTGGCGTCCGGCGGGTTCCCCCTGGCGATGATGGCCCTGGGCCTGGTCGTTTTTGTCGCCAGTCTCGGGGCGGCTGTTCTGGTCGCACGCGGCGGGGTTCAATATCTTGACCAAAAGGCAAAGCTGGCTGCCTCTGCGCTGCCGAGAGGCCGGATCGCCGCCATCTGGATCGCCTATGGCAGCGGCGTTGCCGCGGGCCTCATGGCCATCGGTCACGCCGCCGGTATCGCTGAGGTGGCCGGTTTTGCCGGGTGGGTTGCCGCGGTCGCAATCGCAGCCTGCAACCTTGTTGGCAGCCTGCTGTCCGGGTGGCTCTCTGACAGGGTCTCTCACCGCAGTATGCTGATGGTTCTGCCGCTGCTTGGGGCCGCTGCGCTGCTCGGCCTGCCGCTGTTGCCCGGGTTTTCCATTGCCCTTCTGGGCGTCGTTGGCTTTGCCTATGGCGGGACGATCGCGACATATCCAGCGGCCATCGCCGCGCTGTTCCCGGGGGAAAACGGACCCCGCGCCTATGGCAGGATTTTCACGGCCTGGGGGGCTGCTGGGTTGGTCGCGCCATGGTGCGCGGGTCGGATCTACGACTTGAGTGGCAGCTATTCTCCTGCCCTCTGGCTGGCTGCGGGCCTTGGCCTTGTTTCAGCCGTGGTCGCCAGAAAGACCATCGGGGCGGACTGAGAACCGCAGGCGTCGGCGCGCTCGGCACAGACGAGAACATGCCAGAAAATGTCGCTGAAGCCGCGCTCGCTGCATAGCATTGCAAAGGCTGATGTCGATGTATCCAGAGACTTTTCCGATGCAGGCCGATCTTGGTTGATTTGACAAACCTGTCCGTTAGTCTGGCCCGATTGGGCTGGGCCTTGACGATGGGGAAACGTGCATGCAACCGGTGATATCGGCTAAAAACGTCTGGAAGTTGTTCGGCGATGACCCAGCAGGTTATCTAGCGGGAATGCGCGACGGACTAAGCTACGAAGACATCCGCGCCGATGGCTATATCGCCGGGGTCAAGGACGTCTCTCTTGAGGTCGGCAAGGGCGAGATGCTGGTCATCATGGGGCTGTCCGGGTCGGGCAAATCGACATTGGTGCGGTGCTTTTCGCGTCTGCACGAAATCACGGGCGGGACCATCGAGGTCGAAGGCCAGGACATCATGGCGCTGGCCGAGAAAGACCTGATTGACCTGCGCCGTTCCAAGATGGGGATGGTGTTTCAGTCGTTCGGATTGCTGCCGCATCGGACCGTTCTGGAAAACATCGCTTTCCCGCTGGAGATGCGGGGTCAGGACAAACACGAGCGCCGCGCCCGCGCGATGGAAGTGATCCAGCTGGTCGGGCTGGATGGACGCGAAGACTACTTCCCGCGTGAATTGTCAGGTGGCCAGCAGCAGCGCGTCGGCATCGCCCGCAGCCTCGCCATTGAACCCGACATCTGGTTTCTGGATGAGCCCTTCTCGGCGCTGGATCCGCTGATCCGCCGCGAGATGCAGGACGAGTTCCTGCGGTTGCAGGAGCTGTTGGGCAAGACCATCGTGTTCATCACGCATGACTTTGACGAAGCACTGCGCCTCGCCGACCGGATCGCGATCATGAAAGACGGGGCGGTCGAACAGATCGACACGCCCGACCAGATCGTACGCAACCCGGCCACCGAATATGTGGCGAAGTTCACCGAAGAGATCGACAAGGCCCGGGTCGTGCACGCGGGCGTTCTGGCCGAAGCCGGTCTGGCGGCAAGCGGGGAACCGGTCGACGCCAACGCCTCGATCCTGTCTCTGGCCCGTCGTCTGATCGAAGACGGGGCCGAGACAATCCCCGTCAGAATGCCCGACGGCGCGCAATGGGGCATGCAACGGCAAAAGGCATTGTCCCTGCTCCTGGGCGACGCGCAATGACCGATGTGCCCGACACTGGCGTCTCCAAAGACGCGGAGCAGAACCCGTTTGGGGGCATGTCGCAAAGGCGGATGGTGATCTGGGGTCTGCTGGCCCTCGCCGTCGCACTGACAGTGTTGAAGCCGTGGTTGCCGGGCTGGATGGTCCGCCTGCCCGAAGGCTGGATCCTGCCTTGGGCCGCCTGGCTGGATGCGGGATTTTCGTGGCTGCAGAATGATCTGGGGCTGATCCATGTGACGCGCGCTGTCGCGGGTTGGCTCGGCTTCCTGATCGATGCGGCGGCCAACGTGCTCTATGGAAAATCACGCTGGCCCCGGTTTGACGCATTGCCATGGTCGGTTGTCGCGGCCTGCTCTGCCGTGTTGGGCTATTGGCTGGGCGGCTGGAAACTCGCGCTTTTGGCGGGTGGCACGTTCACCTGGACCGCGCTGATGGGGCAGTGGAAATGGGCGATGGAGACGATGTCGGTGATCGTCGTCGTCGTCCCGGTGGGCTTTCTCGTGGGTCTTATGCTGGGGATCTGGTCGTGGAAGTCGAAGCGGGTCGAAAAAGTGATGCGTCCGGTGCTGCTGGTCCTGCAAACGCTGCCCTTTTACTCTTATCTTCTGCCCGCCGTGATCTTTTTCAAGGTCGGCCCGACGGCGGCCTCTGTTGCCACCATCGTCTATGCCATGCCGCCCATCATCCTGATGACCATTGTCGGATTGAAACAGGTCCCCTCTGATGTGGTCGAGGCGGGCAAGATGTCCGGTGCGACCCGGTGGCAAATGCTGCGGCATGTGTTCATCCCGTCAGCCCGGACCGAGATCCTCGTCGGGTTGAATCAGGTGATCATGCTGTCGCTCGCCATGGTGGTTCTGACCGCCTTTATCGGGATGCCCGGGTTGGGTGCAAAGCTGCTGGCAATGATGAACAGCTTCAAGCTGGGGCGGTCCTTCGAGATCGGCGTCACCATTGTTCTGCTCGCTGTCACGCTCGACAGGCTCAGCAAAGCCTGGGTCGTCAAGCAGCCTGTGCATTTTGAAAAAGGCACGTCCTGGTGGCAGCAGCATGTATTCCTGCTCATCGGGGTCGGTGCTTTTGTCGTGTTCATGGTGCTGGCGCAACTGATCCCCATTCTGGATGAGGTCGGGCGCAAGCAGACGCTGTCGATGGGCAAGGAAATCGATGTGCTCATCAAGGGCTTTCTGAACCTTGAATGGGTGAAGGCCATCTCGAACGCGATCCGCACGTTCTTCAACCTTTGGGTGCTGATCCCCACCGAAAAAGCGTTGTTATACGTGCCGACGCTGGCCGTTATCCTGACAGTCACCGGCATCTGTTACGCGCTTGGCGGCTGGCTCCCGGGGCTGATCGGATTGCTGTTCTTCTCGGCGGTTGCGCAATTGGGCTGGTGGGACCGCGCCATGCTGACGTTCCATGCGACCGTCACGGCGGTCTTCCTGTCGTTCCTCTTTGGCATGCCCATGGCGATCTGGGCGGCGCGGAGCGAACGGGTGTCACGCTGGATGATATTTGTCTGCGACACGGCACAGACCTTCCCGAGCTTCATCTACCTGTTGCCGGCGATCATGCTCTTTGGGATCACACCGGTCACCGTCATCTTTGCCATCCTGATCTACACCATGGTGCCGGTGATCCGCTACACCATCGAAGGGTTGCGCGGCGTCCCGCCAGAAATCACCGAAGCCGCAGACATGTCGGGCGCGACGCGATCTCAGAAGCTGTGGCATGTGCAATTGCCCATGGCGATGCCCACGATTGCCGTTGGCCTGAACCAGGCGTTCATCTTTGCCTTCTTCATGGTCATCATCGCGGCCTTCATTGGCACAAGAGATCTGGGTCAGGAAATGCAGCGCACCCTCGCGGGGACGCAGCTGGGTACGAATTTCACGCTTGGTTTCTCGGTCGTCTTCATGGCGCTGACCTTTGACACCGCGATCAATGCCTGGGCGTCACGGCGGCGCAAGCTTCTCGGGCTCGACTAGACCCTGGCCGGTCTCGTCGTTCCCCGGTGAGGGAAACGCGGCGGGCTCAAGGTGTTTCTATCGCACAAAAGAAAACGCCACCCTCCGCAGAGGGTGGCGCGGCTTTGGGTTCGTCCGGAGGTCGACTGACCGGAGACGGGCAGACTGCGCCGCGGCCTTATGGGCGTTCCGGGATATCGACAAGCTTGCCGCGCGGGATCTCGCAGGCTTGATCATACATCGGCAGTTCGACCAGTTCGCCCGCCTGCAGGCTGCCGTCCTTGCACTTGATCTCGACGGCCAGGCCAACGCCATGCGCGTCGCTTTCCATCAAGCCAATGCCGATCCCATGTCCGAGATACGGCGAGATTGCCCCGGCGGTGACGGTGCCGACAACCACCCCGTCCACACAGATATCACCGGAAATGAGGGGCTCTCCATTGGCGCATTTCAACCCGTGCGACCGACGCTCCCGTGAGGCCGTTGCCAGCGCTGCCTTGCCGATAAAGTCGCCCTTGTCTTCGTCAATGAAACGCCCAAGCCCGGCGGCATAAGGCGTGGTGGAGGGATTGAAATCCGAGCCGGCATTCAGGATGCCCGCTTCGATCCGGCGAATGTTCATCGCGTCGAGGCCAAAGATTTCCAGACCATGCGCTTCTCCGGCGGCCTTGAGATGGGCCCAAAGCGCGTCGGCGTCGTGGTGGGGCTCGGTGTAGAATTCCCAGCCAAGCTCATTGGTGTAGCCCGTGCGGGTGATGATCACTTCCTGTCCGCCAAAATCGACGCGGGCGATGGCGAAATAGGTGAACTTTTCCGGCAGCCCATCCGTGGCGGCGGCCTCAAGGATCTTGAGCGCGTTGGGGCCCTGGACCTGGCTGACAAAGACATCGGGATCGATGATTTCCACGTCCATGCCCGCCGCATGCGCGCGCGCCCATGAATAGAAATCGCCATCGGCCTGTGCATACCAGAATCGATCCTCCGCCAGTCGCAACAGGATGCCATCGACCAGCAACCCGCCGTCTTCGTAACAGGCAAGACCATAGCCGCAGCGGCCGACCTTGACCTTGGTGATGTCCTTGGTGAACAGCTTGTCGAGCAGGCGCTCGGCATCGGGTCCACGAAACTCCAGTGGAAACTCGCCCGTGTTCAGCAGCGCGGCCTCCCGGCGCAATCGCCAATAGCCATCCTCGGTCGAATGATCGTCAAAGCAGACCGCCATCAGGCGACGGTTGTAGACGCAATAATGCGCGCCTTTTGGTTGCTCATGCGCATGATAGGGATGACGCGTGATCGAGTAGTCCCAGCCCGCGCCTGGCAGATCTGTCACAACGCTTCTGGTGGTTCCGTCGCTTGACCGCATGGTCTTCTCCCGGTGTTTGGCGGGCCTTCGTTGAGGCATGCCTGTTTAGATATTCTACATCGATGTCGCAAAATCCTGCGTCCTGCCACAATCGATACTTGATCTATTGTCGCCGAAGAAGGCATTTGAACTGCAGACTGGAAGTAGAAAAACTAACTTATGTCCGATTGGATGCCCTCCCTCAATGCCCTGCGCGCGCTCGAAGCGGTTGGCCGCAACCAAAGCTATCAGCGCGCGGCGGAGGAGCTGCGCGTCACGCCAGCGGCGGTGAAACAGCTCGTCGCCAAACTCGAGACTGCGTTTGACCGACGCCTTGTGGTGCGATGCGGGCGAGGCGTGGCATTGACCGCGGCGGCGACACATGGGCAAAGCGATCTTGCGGCGGCTATGCAGCATCTGGCAGATGGCGTCCGCAAGATGCGGGAATTCGATGCGCCTCGGCGGGTGATCGTGACGGTCGAGGCGTCGCTGGCCACCACTTGGCTGGTTCCGCGTCTCCCGGCCTTTCGCAAGCAGAACCCGGGCATCGATGTCCTGATCGATTCCAGTCAGAAGATTGTCGATCTGAAGACCAGCGATGTCGACATCGCGATCAGATACGGCGTGGCGGTCGACCCCGAGCTTGTTTCCAAACGCTTGTTCGACGACAGGGTGTTTCCAGCTTGCAGCCCTGCATTGGCGCAGGAATTGCAGGCCCTTGCGGCGCCGGATCCCTTTGCGGCAACGCCGTTGATCCACTGGGATTTGTCCGATCAACCCTGGGCGAAGACCACGAAAAAGTGGTTCGATTGGTCGGAGTGGGCGGTGCGCAACCAGATCAGCGCGATCGACACCAACAAGGGCCTCAGGTTCAGCGACTATGGACTGGCGGTGCAGGCCGCGATTTCGGGGCAGGGGCTGATCCTCGCCAGTTGGCCAATTCTACTCGATCCGTTTGAGGCCGGTCTGCTGATCCAACCGTTTCCGCGCTACGCTGAAACAACCGGACTGGGGTATGATCTCGCAACGACGGCGGCGTCGCTGGAGCGGCCCGAAGTGGCCGCGTTCAACAACTGGATCTTGCAGGTCGCCGCCCCATTGGGATCTGCCGCTTTGCGCGCAACCTGAGGCGGCTTTAGAGCGGGGCGGAACGCCGATCCCTGGCCCTGTCGGTGCAAGGCTGTGAACCGGGTCTGTCTGGCATCCGTCGTGTCTCATGAGCGAACCCACCGTCACCGACAGGTCTCTGACCCGGCCCGCCTGACTGACAATCCGGTGCGGCAAGTCACAGCGCCAGATAGCCGATCCCGGCAAAGGCCAGAAAACAGCCGGCCCATTGCGCAAGGGTCATGGGCTCTTTCAGCACCACCCAGGCCAGCAAGATCGTCATCAGACCAAACAACGAAGATGAAACAGCAGCGAAATGTGCATTCGGCAAATTGCCCGCCGACACGACGCAGAGCAACGCCAGCCCGTCCGCTATGCCCATCGCGATCAGCCACGGCAGGGCCGCTTTTCCCGGCCAGAGCTTTTTGCCCAGCACCAGAAAAATGGCAGTGATCAGCGCAATCGCAAAGACGCGTGCCAAAAGCGTGCTGGGATGCTCATGGCTGACCTCCGCGGCGCGTTGGCCCAATGCGAATGTCGCGGCGAAACCCGCCGCGGACATGCCTGCCAGCAGTATCGTTATGCCTTTTCCGGGGGTGTTGTCGTCGCTTTTGTCGGACAGGGCAGCAACGCTTCCGACACCTGTGATGATGCAAATCACCGCAGCCAACTGTGTAATACTGATGGGTGTGCCCTGGCTTGCCGCCCAGATCAGCGACAGGATCGGATAGCTGGCAACCGTTGGCGCCACAAGCCGGACAGGCCCGCGCTGGAACGCGTAGAACAACCCGAAGGTCGCCGGGACAAAACAGAACCCGGCGGCCAAGGCGTACCAGACCCCCTCGGCAGGCAGCGCCTGCAGGGTGCCTGTGGACAGGGTAACGATGCTCTGGAACACGAGGCCCGACATCAGAACCGTGAAGATGCAGGCGCTCACCGGTGTGCGTTGGCTGAAAAACCGGATGCAAATGTCTTGAAAGCCCCAGCACAGTGCGGCCACCATTCCCAATGCCAAGGCGTTCATTTTTCGCGCCGAAAGTAGGGAACCATGAAGACAAGGCATCCAAACAGAAAGAACACCGATCCGAACATCGCCCAAAAACTGCCGATGGATGCTATACAGAACCCGATGGCCGAAAGGATGAACAGAACCCAGCCGCAAAAATTGATCTGATGATTGGTCATGGCGTCCGAATTTGTTTGCCGTCGCGGCGGGCGTCTGTATTCTTATCATTAAACAAATATTCCGTTTATGCAACATGCCCTGAGGAGGATCAAAGTGCTCGACGACTATCCCATTGTGCGGCCGGGCGCTCCGAAACCCAGCGCGATCATCAAGCCCCGGGTCTTTTCGCTGCCGCCGGGGACAGAGCGCTATGTCGTTGAAGGGCAAGGGGCCGTTCTGATCCCGATCGAGACGGGCGACCGGATCACGGTCGTGAATGACGAGGGCGGGCAACCCTGTGAGATCGTCGTCGCGGATGCGGCGGGCCGCGCCGATGCGGGTATCCTTGGCGCCACGGCGGGTGGTCTTGCAACCGGGCTCGCCGCGCTGCTGACGGCGAGTGATCGGTCCTTGCGCGGTCTGCGCATGGGGCTTGAAGCGCGAAAGATCGATCTGGGAACGGCGCAAGCCGTGCATCTGTTTGAAAGCACCACGCCCGCCGGAACAGAGGCCGGTTTCACCGCTGTGCGCGCAGGCACCGTGATCATCGCCGCGCCGGGCAAAGCGATGGATTTCGAGGCACAAGACACGGCCACGCCGCTGACCGTGACGATCAAACGTGCCGTCATCAAGACGCATGGATCGTTTGCCTTGCCGGACCCGCTTGCCGATCCTTTGACCGACCTGCGCATTCACAGCCAAACGGCTGAGGCCTATTTCGTCAAAGCCGGGGACTATATCCAGATCCTCGACGTGGATGGTCGCCAATGCACCGATTTCGAGTGCTTTTCCGCCCGCAAGCTGGACAAGGGCATCGAACACGCGCTGGATGTCACCACCACGCGGACCTTGATGGGGCATGCCTACCCCATGCCCGGACTGCATGCGAAATACTATGATCAGGACATGGTGCCCCTTGTCGAAGTGGTGCAGGACACCTGCGGCAGGCATGATGCCTTTGCGATGGCTTGCAGCGCCAAGTACTACGATGACATCGGCTATCCCGGTCATGCGAATTGCTCGGACAACTTCAATTCTGCGCTGGCTGAATTCAATGTAACGGGCCGCCCTGGCTGGATGGCGATCAACTTCTTCTTCAACACCTTCCTTGACGACCACGGCGTGATGTACGCGGATGAACCATGGAGCCGGCCGGGCGATTTCGTGCTGTTGCGCGCCTTGACGGATATCGTCTGCGTCTCCAGCGCATGCCCCGATGACACCACGGCCGCCAATGGCTGGAACCCGACCGATATCCACATTCGCACCTACAGCGGCAAAGAGACCTTTCAGAGGGCCATCGCGATCCGCGCCACACCAGATTCAGAGGCCAAGATGACCAAACAAACGGGGTTCCATGACAGTTTTGCCAAACACACGCGGAACTTCATTGAATACAACGGCTATTGGCTGGCCAATTGCTTTGCCGCGGCGGGACCCATCGCCGAGTACCACGCCTGCCGCGAAAAATGCGTGGTCCTCGATTTGTCCCCCTTGCGCAAGTTCGAGATCACCGGCCCGGATGCCGAGGCGCTGTGCCAATACGCCTTTACCCGCAACATGAAGACCCTGCCGGTTGGCGGCGTGGTCTACACGGCCATGTGTTATGAACACGGCGGCATGATCGATGACGGCACCGTGTTCCGCCTGGGCAAGGACAACTTTCGCTGGGTTGGCGGTGCCGATTACGGTGGCGAGTGGCTGCGCGAATTGGCTCAAAAACACGGGCTCAAGGTCCTTGTGCGCAGTTCGACAGACCAGATGCACAATTTGGCCGTGCAAGGCCCCGAAAGCCGGGATTTGCTGCGCAAGCTGGTCTGGACGGCGCCACACAACCCCGAGTTCGATCAGCTTGCCTGGTTCCGCCACACGCCTGCGCGTTTGCACAACGAGGCGGGGACGCCATTTGTGCTCAGCCGCACGGGCTATACCGGTGAATTGGGCTATGAGGTTTTCTGCCACCCCAAGGATTGCACCGAGATCTTTGATGCGATCTGGGAGGCCGGACAGGATCACGGTTTGACGCCGATGGGGCTGGAGGCGCTGGACATGGTACGGATCGAGGCGGGCCTGATCTTTGCCGGATATGATTTTTCCGATCAGACAGATCCGTTTGAGGCGGGGATCGGGTTCACCTGTCCTCTGAAATCAAAACCGGATGATTTCGTCGGGCGGGATGCCTTGATCCGGCGCAAGGAGCATCCGATGCGCAAGCTGGTCGGGCTTGAGATCGACAGCAACGTCGATGTGGCACATGGCGATTGCATCCATATCGGACGCGCCCAGATCGGCGAGGTGACTTCCTCCATGCGTTCGCCTTTGCTGAACAAGAACATTGCCCTGGCGCGCATCGATGTCGCGCACGCCGAGGCCGGAACGCAGGTGGAGGTGGGCAAACTGGATGGCCACCAGATGCGGCTGCCCGCAAGGGTGGCCGAAACTCTGGCCGCCTTTGACCCCGGGAAAGAGCGGCCGCGCTCATGATGCGCCTGGCGCTTGCCCTGACTGTTTGCGCTGGCGTCGCAGAGGCGCAATCCGTGAAGTTGCGGGGCAATGAGATCGATATTCTGCTGTCCGGAAACACCGCCGTCGGAGTCTGGGAGGGCAACGCGTACCGCCAGTATTTCGACCCGGATGGCAGCACGATCTATGCGCAATCCGGCGCGCGGTCCACGCGCGGCCAATGGCGTGTGGAAGGGGACGAATACCAAAGCATCTGGCCTCGAGACACCGACTGGGAAGGCTGGTTTGTCATGGAATTTGCGGGCCAGTGGTTCTGGGTCAGCAAGGCGACCCCGCCGACGCCGTTCGAGGTGGTGGATGGGCAGCAATTGGTGGCGCAATAGTCATGCGGCCCCTGTCCCCTGCCACCCTCCGCGGCCTGTCCGATTATGAGACCCGACCGGTTGGTCGGTCTGACTGGCGATGATGAGGCCCGGCATCGCAGCTTGCGCCTTTGTGTGCTGTGTCGCGGGCTTGCCTGCGGCTGCAGATTTCTGTCGAGATCTCCGGTCCCTTGCGGATCCCGGACGCGCGCTGGCGCTCACCTTTCCCGGGGATCTTTCCGGGATGGCCATGCCGACGCCGTGCAAATCGTCGCTGATGCTGTCGGGGGGCACTCAGGTGCACTGCGGTTGGGCGTTTCCCTACCGCGCGCCAGCCGCAAAAGACGCGTTTCAGGGTCTGCTGGCCGCAGTGACAGCTTGCTCCGGGGGGCGCGTCGACACCACGGCGGATCAGGACGTGAACCACCCGGATTACTACGATCTGCAAACCTTTCGCTGGATCGATCGTGAGATTGGCGTCTCGCTCAAGGACAAGGCGGGGTTGGGGGAAACCTACGTGTTTCTGCGGGTTGCCCCCCTGAAGTGACCCCCCGTCAGTTCTGCAAATAGACCTCGAGACTGTCGTCCAGCGCGTCTTTCCATGGCGTGTGATGCTTGGGCGCCATGGTGCCGGTGATCGCCGAGGTATAGGCATTGTTGCGGAACGTCATGATGCCCGCTTTCTTGTGCCCTTTCCATTGCTTGAACGCCTGACAGGCGGCCTCGATGTCAAAACTGGGGTAGTCGGTTTCGTCCATCAATTCCTTGGTGTAGCCGCCCTGATACCAGATGCAGGCGTAGTCATCCTCAAGTGCGGCCTCAGCGGCCTTGCGCGCATCCACGTCGGCAATCATGGCCGTGTGATCGGGCAGGGCAATGCGGTCCATGATGACATCCCGCACCCACCAGGCCTGCGCGTCGAACATGTTGAACGTGAACCACTGGTCCTGCATGCCGAGGTAAAACAGGTCGGGGTCGTGGACGTATGTGGTGCCCTTGTAGAGATCGTCCGAGGCAAGGACGTTCGGTGTCTTGAGGCGCAGGCTGTCCGGCAGGAAAGGGAAGTGGTGTTTGTAGCCGGTGCACAGAACCACCGCGTCGATGTCCTTGGTCGTGCCGTCCTTGAAATGCGCGGTATTGCCGTCGACCTTGGTCAAAAGCGGCACCTCTTTCCAATTGTCCGGCCAGTCATAGCCCATCGGCGCCGTGCGATGGCTGACTGTGATGCTCTTGGCCCCGTATTTCCAAAGTTGCGAGCCGATGTCCTCCGCCGAGTAGGAAGTGCCGACGATCAGGACGTCCTTTTCGGCAAATTCCATCGCATCGCGGAAATCATGCGCGTGCAGCACGCGGCCCTTGAAGGTTTCAAAGCCTTCGAAATAGGGCACGTTCGGTGTGCTGAAATGGCCGGTTGCGACGATGACATGATCGAAATGTTCCGTATACGTGCGGTCCTGTGGGAGGTCGCAGACCGTCACGTCAAAGCCGTTCTCGGTCTTTTGCACCCAACGCACTGCGGTCTCGAACCGGATCCAGTCGCGCACCCCTGCCTTTTCGACGCGGCCCTGAATGTAGTCGAACAGGACGGCGCGCGGTGGGTAGGATGCGATTTGCTTTCCAAAGTGCTCTTCAAAGCTGTAGTCGGCGAATTCCAGACCCTCCTTGGGTCCGTTCGACCACAGATAGCGATACATCGAGCCGTGTACCGGCTCTCCGTATTGGTTGAGGCCGGTGCGCCATGTGTAGTTCCACAGACCGCCCCAGTTGGCCTGTTTTTCAAAACAGACGACCTCGGGGATCTCGGCGCCTTTTGCTTGCGCGGACTGGAAGGCGCGCAGTTGCGCCAAGCCGGATGGACCTGCCCCTAAAACAGCTATTCGTTTCTTCATTTTGCAGATCCCTGTCGTGGAAGTTGTTCTGGTGATTGCAACGAAACCAACCCTCTAAGTCAACAAATTTTCTCTTCGGTGAAACGCATGGCCTGTGTTTTTCGGCGTTGGCCCGTTGGACGCGCCGTGTTTTTGGGGCTAGCGTGAGCGCTGTGCACAAAAGGACGCAACCGGTGAAACAGCCAAGGCCACATTTCAGTTTCTGGATCATCACTGCGGCAGGATTGGCGTGGAACCTGATGGGATGCGTGAATTACATCACGCAATCCAATCCGGAGGCCGTGAGCCGCATGCCAGAGGTGTATCAGGTCATAATCAACGGTCGGCCTGCCTGGGCAACGGGGGCCTTTGCAGTGGCGGTCTTTGGCGGGGCTGTTGGCGGTATTCTGATGCTGTTGCGGCGGCACATTGCGGTCGCCTTGCTTGCCGTTTCCTTTGTCGGCGTTCTCTTGACGGGGTATTTTACCCTGCGCGTGGTCGGTCTGGTGCCGTCCATGGTGCTGTCAGCGCTCGTTGCGGCTGCCTTGCTCTGGTACGCTTCGATCGCGCGCCGCTTTGGCTGGCTCAGCTGAGACCGGGCGTCGCCCGCGCAGGAAGGATCATGCACGGACAGGGGGCTTAGATGTCCAGCGTGTTGGCCTTTTCCCACGCCGAGAAATGCGAGGCGTAGTCATTCCATTCGCTGTGCTTCATCTTGAGGTAGGCGGCTGAGAATTCAGCGCCCATCGCTTCTTTCAGGCCCTTGTCCTTGTCGTATTCGCGCAGCGCGTCCAGCATGTTCAAGGGCAGCTTGGGCGCGCCTTTGACCTTGTGACCCTCTGCGTACATGTCGATATCATAGCGCTTGCCCGGATCGGCCTTGGAGCGGATCCCCGAGAGACCAGCCGCGATGATGACCGCCTGCAACAGGTAAGGGTTGGCCGCGCCATCGGGCAGGCGCAGTTCGAACCGGCCCGGGCCCGGAACGCGGACCATATGCGTGCGGTTGTTGCCCGTCCATGTCACCGTGTTGGGCGCCCAGGTCGCGCCGGACATGGTGCGCGGTGCATTGATGCGCTTGTAGCTGTTGACCGTGGGATTGGTGATCGCGGCCAGCGCGCTGGCGTGCTTCATGATCCCACCGAGGAAGTGTTTGCCGCGTTCGGACAGCCCGACCTCTCCGGTTTGCCCTTCGCCTTCGCCTGCGAAGACATTGGTCGTGGCCGCGGCGCCCGGTGCATCCCAGACCGAGATATGCGCGTGACAGCCGTTGCCGGTCAGCCCCTCGATGGGCTTGGGCATGAATGTCGCGCGGTAGCCATGCTTTTCCGCGACGCATTTTGCCATGAACTTGAAAAAGGAATGCTTGTCGGCGGTCTTGAGCGCGTCATCGAAATCCCAGTTCATCTCCCACTGGCCATTGGCGTCTTCGTGGTCGTTTTGATAGGGGTTCCAGCCCAGCTCCAGCATGTGGTCAGAGATCTCGCGGATCACGTCCAGACGGCGCATGAAGGCTTGCTGATCATAGCAAGGCTTTGCAGCGGTGTCGTATTCGTCCGAGATCTGATCGCCCGACGGGGTGAGCAGGAAAAACTCTGCCTCGATCCCGGTCTTGATGTGCATCCCCTCGGCGGCGGCCTCTTCGATCAGGCGGCACAGCACGTTGCGCGGCGCTTGTTCGACGGGCTCGTCTTCCATCACGCAATTGGCCGGAACCCATGCGATTTCCTTGTTCCACGGCAGAATGATCACGGCCTCGGGATCCGGGACGGCGAGCATGTCGGGATGGGCGGGCGTCAGGTCCAGCCATGTGGCAAAGCCTGCAAACCCGGCGCCGTCTTCCTGCATGTCCGCGATTGCACGGGCGGGCACCAGTTTGGCGCGCTGTCCGCCAAACAGATCCGTGAAGGAGATCATGAAGTATTTGATACCGTTCTCTTCGGCAAATTTTGCAAGGTCTGTGGCCATGTTCGATTCCCTGTTGTCGGAGAATGGGGGGAAAGACTGAGGCGCGGTCTGCAAGCAGCCGCGCCTTTGTTCCGGGTCAGTAGGATGTGCCGGGCTTGCCCGGGTACCAATCGGTCCCTGCCAGCGGGACCCGCGCCATGGCAGCGGCCTCCATTGTCAGCGCGACCAGGTCTTCGGGTTCCAGGTTGTGCAGGTGGTTCTTGCCGCAGGCGCGCGCGATGGTCTGTGCCTCGAGGGTCATGACCTTCAGGTAGTTGCGCAGGCGGCGACCGCCTTCGACCGGGTCGAACCGGGCCATGAGGTCGGGATCCTGCGTGGTGATGCCGGCGGGGTCCTTGCCTTCGTGCCAGTCATCATAGGCACCGGCGGTGGTCCCGAGGGCGTTGTATTCTGCCTCGTATTTCGGATCGTTGTCGCCAAGCGCGATCAGCGCCGCGGTGCCAATGGCCACGGCATCGGCGCCGAGGGCCATGGCCTTGGCCACATCCGCACCGGAGCGGATGCCGCCCGACAGGATCAGTTGTACCTTGCGGTGCATCCCCAGATCCTGAAGCGCCTGCACGGCGGGGCGCACAATCGCCAACGTGGGCTGGCCCACGTGTTCGATGAACACATCCTGCGTGGCGGCGGTGCCGCCCTGCATCCCGTCCAGCACCACGGCGTCGGCCCCGGCCTTGATGGCGAGCGTGGTGTCGTAATAGGGACGTGCGCCCGCAACCTTGACGTAGATCGGCACCTTCCAGCCGGTGATCTCGCGCAGTTCAAGGATCTTGATTTCCAGATCGTCCGGCCCGGTCCAGTCCGGGTGGCGGCAGGCAGAGCGCTGGTCGATCCCCTTGGGCAGATTGCGCATTTCGGCCACGCGGTCGCTGATCTTCTGGCCCAGTAGCATGCCGCCGCCGCCCGGTTTTGCGCCCTGGCCCACAACGATTTCGATCGCGTCGGCCTTGCGCAGGTCATTGGGGTTCATGCCGTAGCGGGAGGGCAGGTATTGATAGACGAGCTTGTCGGAATGTCCGCGCTCTTCCTGTGTCATGCCGCCATCGCCCGTGGTGGTCGAGGTCCCGGCGGCGGATGCGCCACGCCCGAGGGCCTCTTTTGCGGGGCCGGACAGGGCACCAAAGGACATGCCCGCGATGGTGATGGGGATGTCAAGCTCGATGGGGTTCTCGGCATGCAACCCGCCGATGGTCACCGAGGTTTCGCATTTCTCGCGGTACCCTTCGAGAGGGTAGCGTGAGATCGAGGCGCCCATGAAGAGCAGGTCGTCAAAGGAGGGCACCTTGCGTTTGGCGCCTCCGCCCCGGATGTCATAGATGCCCGTGGCGGCCGCGCGGCGGATGTCGCTGTTGACGTCTTGCGTAAAGGTCGCGGATTGGCGCGGAGTGGTCTGGGGGATACCCTTTGGATCGTGCTTGTTCATCTGCTGGGGGTCCTTAATACGCGCCGGCGTTGTCGACGTCGAAATTATAGAGGTTACGTGCCGATCCGTAGCGCGTGAACTCAGCTGGGTCCGCATTAATGCCTGCCTCGTCCAGCAAGCCTTGCAACAGGGTCAGGTGCTCCGGGCGCATCTCTTTCTTTTCGCAATCGGCCCCGAGGCTCTTGACGCTGCCGCGCACGAAGAACCGCGCCTCGTAGCAGCTGTCGCCAAGCGCATCGCCCGCATCGCCACAGACCACAAGGTTGCCCGACTGTCCCATGAAGGCCGACATGTGCCCGATGTTGCCTTGGACGACGATGTTCACACCCTTCATCGAGATGCCGCACCGCGACGAGGCGTTGCCCTTGACCACGATCAACCCGCCATGCCCGGTGGCCCCGAGATACTGGCTGGCATCGCCTTCGATGACGATCTTGCCGGACATGATGTTCTCACCGGTGCCGGGACCTGCCGATCCGTGAATGTTCACGGTCGCTTGCTGGTTCATGCCTGCGCAATAATAGCCGGTGGAGCCTTTGACCGTGACTTCGATCGGGGCGTCGAGGCCGCAGGCAATCGCATGAGAGCCGCGCGGGTTCACGATTTCCCATACGGTCTGGTTGGTCGCGTCGGATTGAGCGTGCAAGATCCTGTTGGTCTCGCGCAAACCGATTTCGGATAGGTCAAGTGTTTGCATCAGGCCGCTTGCTCCCGGGATTTATGGGGGGATGTCGATGTATCGTTGTGGCTCCAGAAGTAGACGGTTGCAGGCTCCGGCTCCCAGACGCGCGCGGTCTCGATGCCCGGCAAATCCACCAGTGCGCGATACTCGGACCCGAAGGCGACGTATTGATCGGTTTCCGCCATCACAGCAGGTTTGCAGGCAATCGGATCGCGGACAACGCCAAATCCGTCCTTGGTGCCGACCAGAAACGTAAAGAACCCGTCGAGGTCGTCGAGGCTGCTGGTCAGGGCCTCACCCAGCGTCGCACCGTTCTGCATTTGCCACGTCAGGTAGGCGGCGCCGACTTCGGTGTCGTTCTCGGTTTCGATATGGATGCCTTCGCGTCGCAGTTTGCGCCGCAGCGAGTTGTGATTGGACAAGGAGCCGTTGTGCACGAGGCACTGGTCGTCGCCGGTGTTGAACGGATGCGCGCCCATCGTGGTCACGGCCGATTCTGTTGCCATGCGGGTGTGACCAATTCCATGTGTGCCCGACATCTGGGCAATATCGAACCGGGCTGCCACATCCTTGGGCAAGCCGACTTCCTTGTAGATCTCGAGGGTGTCGCCGCGGCTCATGATGCGCAGACCCAGATCGTTCAGGGTGGCGCGCATCTTGGCGGTCGCGCCAGCAGGCATGTCGAGGATGGCATGCGTGCTCTTGATGGCCATGGTGACGGTGTCGCCTGCCGCCTCCGACAGTGTCTTGTCCAGGCCCGAAAACGCGGTCTGGGGGTCATCGGACTGGACGGTCATCTTTGCCCGTCCCTTTGTTTCCGCGCCATAAATTGCGATCCCAGCGCTGTCGGGGCCACGGTCCGTCATCGTGACCAGCATCGCTGTGAGCATCTCGCCCAGGCGTGGTTCGAGCGATTTGTCCTTGAGAAATAGACCTACAATTCCGCACATTCTGCATGCTCCCGACTCAGAGCCGGGTGTGATACCCGGCATTTTGCAAAACGCTACCACCAAAAAAGGAAAACTCAACCGGCAGGAAACTTTTTTTCTTTAAGGGCAAAATTAACTAGGTGCATGCGCGGTTCTATGGTTCATTTGCGGCGATGGACCCTCGTCAGAGGGGCTGAACGACAACACTCAATCTGGTGTGGGGGCAATGACCTTGGAAGAACAACTCGCAGAACTGGCCGCTAAACTGGCTGAACTGGAGGCGGCAGGAGGCGGTGCATCCGCCACCAATACCATGTTCGCCGAAGCCTATTATTACCTGACGATCCCGTTGATGATCATCATCCACGCCGGCTTCCTCGCCTATGAAATGGGTGCGTCGCGCGCAAAGAACGCGTTGTCGTCCGGCGTCAAGAACATCCTCGCCTTCGCCTTCGTGATCCCGGCGTTCTACTTCTTTGGGTGGTGGGTCTACTGGGCCTTCCCGACGGGTCTGTCGCTGTCGGCGGGCGCCAACGGAATTTCCGGCGCCGCCTATGCGGGCTCCATTGCGCTGGCCTGGGGCGAAAGCGCGGCCTTCATGGGCCCGAACACCGAAGACCAGATCGATGGCGTGTTCTGGGGGGCCTTTACCCTGTTCGCGGCGACAACCGCATCCATCATGTCCGGTGCCGTGATCGAGCGGATCCAGACCGTTGGATTTGTGATCCTCGCGATCATCCTCGGCGGGTTCAGCTGGACCCTGGCAGCCGCCTGGGGCTGGCATGCAGATGGCTGGCTGGTCACGCAATGGGGTGTGCATGACTTTGGCGCAGCCGGTCTGGTGCACGCGGTTGCGGCGTTCTTTGCGCTTGGCGTTCTGATCAACCTCGGGCCGCGCATCGGCAAGTTCAACGCCGATGGCAGCGCCAACGACCTTCCCGGACACAACATGCCGTTCACGGCAACCGGTCTGATGCTGATCATCGTGGGCTTCTGGGGCTTCTTGATGGCCTGTCTCGTCGTCGGCGGCGAGGCCTGGTCCTGGGGCGCGAACTACACGACGATCTACGGCACACCGACCAATCTCGGCGCCCTGTCGTTCAACATCCTGATGTCCGTCGCCGGTGGTATCATCGGGGCATGGGTGATGACCCGTGATCCGTTCTGGATGATGTCCGGCGCTCTGGCGGGGATCATCTCCTGTGCGTCGGGTCTGGACATCTACTTCCCGGCCCTCACCTTCATCATCGCCTTTTCGGCTGGTATCTTGCTCAAGCCCGCAGCCGGCGTGCTGGAGCGTCTGGGCATCGACGATGCGGTTGGTGCGGTCACCGTGCACGGCACCATCGGTATCTTTGGCATGTTGATGCTGGGCATCTTTGCGTCGGGCTATCCCGCTACACTGGGCGAAGGCGCGGCGACTGTGTCCTTCATGGGCCAGCTTGTCGGGTCGGTTGTCTTTGTGGCGATCGGGTTTGGCACAGGCTTTGTGGCCTCCCTGATCCTCAAGGTGGTGGGAATGCTGCGCGTGCCCGAGGCCGCCGAGATTGCCGGTCTTGATACCGTGAAAGTTCCAGCTCAGGCCTACCCGGAGGGCATCACGGCCTCCGCGCCTGCATCTCACTGAAAGGGGAAAGAGAATGGGTTTTCCATACGACAACGGTGGCACCTGGACGGATGTGTCCGGCCCGATCTTCATGGGTGCAGGGACGGCGATGCCGGGGGTTTTCACAGTGATCGGGATCGTGATCTGTATTGCCGCGCTGGTCATCGGACAGCGGGCCGAAGCAGCGAAATACGCCAAGCACAAATAAGGGCACATGCCCAAAAAAGGGTCGCAGCGATGCGGCCCTTTCTCGTTTTGCGCCATCTGGCAGCCAGCCCATCAAAGAGTTTGCCTGACAGGAAAGTAATCTGCACCGTAGTGTTGATTTTTCAGAGCGTATGGGTCTGAATACCCAAGACCAGATCACAACAATCGAATTGAACAGGGGACAATCATGGCCATTCTATGGAGAGCCTCAGCGCTAGCACACCGTCACGCGGAAATTGGCGGCGAGCTGGAAGACTGGAACGGCATGGGCACGGCGTGGTTCTATGACCAGACGCCGGAACGCGCCAAGGCTGACTACGAAGCCGTCCGGACCAAGGCGGGCCTGATGGACGTGTCCGGCCTGAAAAAGGTCCATGTCGTCGGGGCCGATGCGGCCTATGTCATCGACCGTGTCACGACGCGGAACGTGGAAAAGATCGCGCCGGGCCGGTCGACCTATGCGTCGATCCTGAACTCCGAAGGCAAGTTCATCGACGACTGCATCATCTACCACATCGCGGTCAATTCATGGCTGGTCGTGCATGGCACGGGCACCGGGATGGAACAGCTTGCGAGTGCCGCGGCGGGCAAGAACTGCTCGATCCTGTTCGATGATGATCTGCACGACATGTCCCTGCAGGGACCGGTCTCTGTCGACCTTCTGGCCAAGGAAATCCCGGGCATCCGGGATCTGGCCTATTTCGGGCTGATGCAGACGCGGCTCTATGGCAAGGACGTGATGATCTCGCGCACGGGTTACACCGGCGAACGCGGATACGAGATCTTCTGCCGCGCCAAAGACGCGGTTCACCTCTGGGACAGCATCCTTGAGGCCGGCAAGGACATGGGCGTGCGCCCTGTGCAGTTCTCGACCCTCGATATGCTGCGGATTGAATCGTACCTGCTGTTCTATCCGGGCGACAACTCCGAAACCTTTCCGTTCGAGAACGAGACCTGCGGTGACACGCTGTGGGAGCTTGGCCTCGACTTTACCGTTTCACCGGGCAAGGAGGGGTTTGTCGGCGCAGAGAACCACTATGCGTCGAAAGGCAAGGAGCGGTTCAAGATCTTCGGCGTCAAACTGTCCGGCGATGCAATGGACCAGATGGAGATGTTCGCCCGCGTGCATCACGAGGGCAAGGATGTCGGTGTGATCACCTACGGCCTGTCCTCCGAACTGAACGGCTATTCTGTGGCCATTGCCCGGCTTGACCCGTCGGTTGCGACCGCGGGCACGCCGCTGACCATCGTGCAGCCCGATGGCACCGAATTGGCCGCGACCGCGGAGGAAATGCCGTTCTACGATCCGGACAAATCCATCCGTAGCGCCAAGGGTTGATACATTCGGGTGCGGGGGCTGACCCCGCACCCATCTGCATTCCAAAAGGGTAAAGATGTCGAAATTCACGTTTCCCGAAAGTATCAAGAGCCGCCCGGTCTACGGCACACGCGAAGCGCGTGACGGCTCGGCACATTTACTGGTCGCCGACGCGCAGGGGGCCGAGGCGATTCTGGATGTTGCACCGCCGAAGATGATGGCA
>JBELMB010000154.1:0-12188 GCA_042088665.1 Sagittula sp. | reverse complement strand
CCAGTTCCCCTATCCGGATCTGACCCGCAAGGAGCCACCCCAAAGCGCCTGCATCCGGCAGGCCATCGCAGCCCAGCCAGACCGGCAGATGCGTCTGTGTTCCCGCGGCCCACCAATACGACCGGCGCAAGGCCGCGCGCGCCACATCGGCCCGGGCGGCAGCGCGCAGGAGCGCCTGAAGATCGCCCTCCGGATGATGCGCCCAGATCGTATGGCCAAGGCCCCGTGCCGCCGCGTCTTCGGCCGGAAGGTCAAGTGTCAGCCCGTCCAGAAGGCTCGCGGCCCCATTGCCGGGAGCCACCGCATCAAGATGCGCCTCGAGTTGCTCCCAAGGGAGTTGCTCTGTCTCGTCGCCTTCGCCGGGCGGTGGCAGTGCGACGTTCTGCGCCACCAGAAGCAAAGGGTAAAGCCTGCCGACCTTGTCGCGCGAGGGACGCAGCACACCCGCGAGCGGCACGCCCAGCACATCGCGGCCAATCCAGAACCGCAGGCTCTGGGTGGCATCCCACCAATGCGACCAGTTCCCCTCTTCCTCGGTCTGGGCCTTGAGCTGGCTCAACGCAGCGTTCAGCCAGCCCTCAAGTGCCTCGTGAACGGGTTTGTCGAGCCCGGACTGGACGAAATCGCCAAAGCCGGGATGCTTGCCCATCACACCGATCTGCGCCGTCGCTGACATCTGTCCATCACTCCAGCGAGGTCGGGCAGGCGAACTGCTGCAAGGCGGGCATCAGGAAAGGCACGGTCGAGCTTTCGAACTCGACCCGATAGGTGATCGACTGCCCCTGAATGGTAAAGCGCACCGTCGCAACATTGCCATTCAGCTTCGCCGCGCCGCTCTTGAGCCATTTCGCCACGTCCCACCGCCCCTGACTGAACGAGAACTCTGCCCCGTCACCCAGTTGCGTCGGCACCAGCCGGATCGAGACGCCGATCGTCTCCCCCGGCCAGATGAATTGCGCCGGGCTGCTGTCCGGCTGCGTCTGGATGAACTCGCCGTGGATGGTCAACTGCGCGACACCGATCCCGGGCGACGAGGTCACATGTTTGATCGACATGTTCACTTCGGGCGTCTGCGATCCGGAGGCAAAGAAGGCGCGCTGGATCTGCAATGCACGGTCGAACTGTTTCAACGCATGGGGGCCAAGGCGCTGACCCACCGGCGAATCGAGATCGGGTTTCAACCCGCCAGAGGTTCGCACCGTATAGTTGCGCAAATGGTCGTTGTAGAACTGGTCCATCGTGCCACCGGGGCCAAAGAACCGCGCAAACGTGCCCGGCGGCAGATGCCGGGAGCTGTCGTTGAACGGAAAGAAGGTCACGATCTCGTTGCGGCACTCCTGCGTGACCTCGTCGTTCAGCGCCCTGTTCAGCTCAGCCAGGGTGGCGTTCTCGGCGACTGTTCGGAACTCTGTTTCCACCGCGGAATTCATCCGCGCGATGACATCCGGCGCGCCGGCGTTGGTCCGTGTCAGCGCGCTGAGCACCTGGCTCAGCATCTGGTCATCCGCGGGTGTGGGCGCATAGAAAGCGTTGGTACGGTTCTCTTGCACCTGTGCGTAGCCCTCGAGCATGAAGTCGATGGTCCGGTTGCCCAGATCACCATCCACCAGCTTGTGCCAATCCGAAAAACCCTCGGTGATCCGTCGCGCCCGCGCGCGTTCCGGATCCTCAGCCTGCCCGCCACCCCCGGGACCTGCGCGGGTCTGGTTCTTTGCCCGGCCGCCCAGAAATTCAAGGATAACCCTTTGGAACACCCCTGACCGCGCGTACATCTGGTCATAGGCCGCATCGCCAAGGGAGGCCCCCAGACCGCCAGTGTCCGCCGAAGCAATGAACGCCGCTGCATCCGTCGCCGTGATCCCGGCGATGTCATTATACAGCTGCAGAAGATTGGTTTCTTCGGTCACCGCCTCGGCCAGTTCCAGCATCGGCGAATTGGTCTTTGACGAGACATACCCGAGGCGCGCATAGGCTGGCTGGTCCAGCGACATGCGTTCCATCCTGAGGTTATCGAACATCTTTTTCCACTCGGCCACGAATTCCAGCCGGTACTTGCGGAACAGGTCGTTCTCGAGGTTGGCCAACTGGCGGTCAAAATTGACCCGGTCCCCGGTCTCCCCCAACACCCATTGGTCGTCGCGCAGGCGTTTCTCGGCCTGGATCATCTCGTCGACGAAATAACCCCAGTAGCCCTGAAAGGTGTACAGCGCGGGCACGCCCAACTGGTCCAGCGGCGTGCCGTCAACGGTGGTAAAGACCTCTGCCACATTGCCCGAAACACGCGACACGAGGTTGAAATCGGCCACATTCGCCGTGATCGCGCCCTCCTTGATGGCGGCATAGGCCTGTTCGGCCAGCGGTAGGTTCACGATGCTTTCGCGGGCGCGTGTCTTGATCGCTTCGTCGGTCTTGACCAGCGTGTCCTGATCGGAATCCAGGTCCAGCATGGCGTCGAGATGGGTGAACAGCGCCTCGCGTTCGTCGAAGTTGCTCGCCCCTGCCAGTTGGTTGCGCCATTCGGCTTGAAAGTAGCTGCGGATGGCATCGTCGCCATTGCCCTTGGATTCGGGATCGGCGGCCAGCAACATGTAGACCTTCAGCGCGCGATAGGTGCCTTCGGTGTCTTCGTTGATGACCATCCGCGGGATCTCGTTCTCGAGGTGCAGCATCATCCGCGGCCGCAGCATCCGTTCCAGCCCGTCGGAATAGGCCTTGGTCGCGGAGAGCGTGATCTCGTCATGACGCGACAGGCCAAACCCTTGCCAGAAGGTGCGTTCCAGCGGGTTGCCCGGCCCCCCCGGCATGGTCCGCAGGGCGTCAAGGTGCCGGACGATCGGCGAAGGATCCGGGTCATCGATAACAGAGCGGTTCAGTTCGTTGCGCGCCGTGTCACGGTAGACGTCAGAATGGGCCTGCGCCTCGCGCACGAGGCTCTGGTTCTGCCAGAAACTGTAGCCAAAGGCGCCCATGGCCCCGACCGTGACGAGCAGGATCAGCGACATGGCCAGCGTGCGCAGAACAGACCTGCGGCGCACTGCACGGCGGTCAAAATTGACCCAGTCCCGCTCGGCGAACACCACCTTGGACAGCAGATCGTTCAGGAAATAGCTCTTGCCCTTGCCCGACATGAAGGCGGGCTGGAACCCCGCCCCCTCTCCGTCACGAGACATTGCCCCCAGCACCTGGTCGATGGGCGTGCCTTCCTGGGTACCGGAGGTAAAGTAGAAGCCGCGCAGGATTGCGTTGGTGTCGTAGCGCGTCGGCTCAAAGACCCGGCGCAGGAATTCCTCGATGTTGTCGCGCATCATCGCCATCTGGCCCGGCAGGCCAAAGATCGCGATGCGGTTGGTGTCGTCCGGCTCTTCGGTCATGCGGTCGACGACCTCGTCCGACAGGCGCTGCACCAGCGCGTCGAACTCTTCACCCACTTGCGCATGGGTCTGGGCGCGGCGGTCCTTGGTCTGGAACGTGTGCCCCCAGACCAGTTTGCGCCGGCTTTCGCTGAACGACGAGAAGTATTCGCGGAAACCGGCGATCAGGTCCGCCTTGGTAAAGAGCACATAGACCGGAAAATCGATGCGCAGCGTCTCGTGGATTTCGCCGAGACGTTCGCGGACGGTCTTTGCGTGATGCTCAAGGCTTTCGGGGGTGCCGGTCAGCATGTCCTCGACCGAAAACGCAAGGATCACACCGTTGATCGGCTGGTCCGGCCGGCCCCGTTTGAGCAGATCGAGGAAGGCGGTCCAGGACGCCTCGTCGGCGCCGGCGTCGCTTTCCTGCATGACATAGCGGCCGGCGGTGTCGATCAGAACGGCATCCTCGGCGAACCACCAGTCGACGTTCTTGGTGCCGCCAAAGCCATGGCCCTGATCGGGCAGCAGATCCTGCCCCGGAAATTCGATGCCGGAATAACGCAGGGCCGTGGTCTTGCCCGCTCCCGGCGGGCCGATGATCACATACCACGGCAATTCGTAGAGATAGTTCTTGCCGCCGGTCTTCTTGAGCTTGTCGAGCGCTTCTTCAAAGCGTTCCGACAGCACCTCGCCATCGCCCACCGGTTCGTTGATCAACGCCTCTTCGAGGTCGTTGGCCCGACGCCGGTTCCGGATGAAACGGATGATGTAATAGGTGAGGATCGGCACGAGGATCAGCAGGATGATCCCGACCCGGACCCAGACCTTGCTGAAGAAGGTCGACCCGGTCATCGGCAAGCCGAAATAGATCGCAAGGAAGACACAAAGCACGCCCACCACGATCCAGAACCGCAGGAAGGCACGGGAGGTCAGGACACGCCCGATCCAACTCAAGGCGGAATAGATAAACCGGCCCATCGATCACTCCTCGCCGTCGTCGGTACTGCCTTCGCGGCGTATCATGATTTCCACCCGTCGGTTGCGCGCGCGCCCCTCCTGGGTGTCGTTGCTGGCGATGGGAATGGCCTCGCCCTTTCCTTCGGTCAAGATGCGGTCGGGTGAGGTCACGGTCTCTGACAGCAGGGTCGCGACCGTGGCGGCGCGTGCCTGCGACAGCTTCAGGTTTGATCCTTCGGCCCCCACTGCATCGGTGTGGCCGACCACGCGAATGGGGCCCGGTTCTTCGTTCAGGACCTTGCCGATTTCGCGCGCAAGTTCCGTCAGATCGTTGGTCAGCGTGGCCTTGCCACTGTCAAAGCGCAGGACGCTGCCAAGCCGGAACAGGATCCACTCGTTTTTCAGTTCGACCTCGATCTCCTGACCTGCAAGCGCTTCCTTCACCCGGTCCAGCTGCGAGGTGCGCGGCGGCTCCGGTTGACGGACGACGGGGGCCGTGCGTTCGATGGCGACGGCGGGCAGGTCGAGGTGTAGCATCGCGATGCCCTGCTGGGTCTCTCCCGACTCGGAAGAAATCAGCGTCGCCAGCGCGGCGAACAGCCCCACAACGGCGGTTCCGGCAATCGCCGCCGCCACCCAGACCGGCACACCACCGCGACGGCGTTTTCCCGTGAAGATGACCGGCAGCCAACGCGGCGAGACATCGTCATCCGGACGCGGCACAACCTTGCGCAGGGTCTCGTAGATGGCCTTGCGGATGCGCGCCAATTCGTTCGGGCCATTCGCCATCGCGCGGTACTGCCCCTCGAACCCGAGGCTGAGACAAGTCAGCATCAGGTCGAGCAGGTGGAACTTTTGTCCCGGGGCCTTCATCGCCTTGTCCATGCGTTGAAAGAATCCGACACCGGCGTTGCGTTCCCCGAAGAAGCGCGCGCCCATGGAGTATTCCAGCCACATGCCACGGTCCGCGCCCGGGAGGTTCTGGACGATGTCATCCGCCGTGGCGGCGAGGGCGTATTTTGCGTCCTGCACGTCTTCGGGCGGCTGACCGGCCTCCAACGCGTTGTTTTCAAAGGTATCGAGTTCGCGCGCAACATGTTCAAGAAGCGGCGCGGACTGCATCTCGACCATGCCGGTGCGCAAACGGCCCATCAGGATCAAGAGGTTCGCGGCAGCGGCGACCAACGGATTGTTCGGCCCGCCCGCGCCAAGGCCCGTGGCCCTGAGCGCATCCTGCAGGGCAATCTTCTGGCGCAGCGCGGGACCGGTGTTGACCTGCTGCTGGCGCACTTCGGGAAACAACTCGCCCGCGCCGCGGCGGCCAGTGTCCGTATCGTAAAGCGCGCCGGAATGGTGGTTGGCACCGTGATTGCCCATGGGACGCGGCTGTGGCGCGCCCGAGACAGGGGCGACCCGCGCGGGCTGCGGCGAGGCCGGCATGGGCGAGGGCCGCGGTGGCTGCGGGGCGGCGGCTGGCGGCGGGGCATAAGGCTGACCGGCTCCCGGGCCGAAACCGCCATACCCCTGTGCGCCCTGTCCCGGACCGCCGGGCGTCGGGTTCAGGTTGCCCCCAAGCCAGGTGTCATCGCCATCGCCCCAGGACTGGTGCGGCGGCGCCTGGATCGGTGGTTGCTGCACGGGACCGCGGTGCGGCTGAGCCGGCTGGCCCGGCGCGGATCGCCCTCCGGCTCCGCCCTGCGGTGCGATGGGCGTGCCAAAGACCGTGTGATCCGGGCTGTTTGGATTCATATCAGGCGGCGGGCCGCCGGGGCGTGGCGGCGGTGCGGCCTGCCGGGGCGGCGGCGCAGGCGCGCCCCTAGGCGGCGGGGCCTGCCCCGGACGCGGGGCCTGGGGGATCGCTTGTCCAAAGACGGTCTTGTCGTCGTCGTCGCTCGCCATCAGCCTTGCTCCGGTATCGCCCAAAGCTCCAGCTTCAGGTCAGGCCAGTTGCCGGCAAAGTGCATGCCAACCGCCGGCGCATTCGAGAAATCGCGCCAGAGATCGGTCGACTTGTCCAACAGGAAGTACACGTTCGAGGAAATGACACGGATCTGTCGTGGCGGGTTCGGCATGTGCACCAGCGGGATCCCCGGAAGGTTCGCGTTGATGATCTGGCGCATCGCCACCGAGGGGCCGACCTTGCACAATTGCGGGAACTGTTGCTGCACCTGCGTGAGCGGCAGCCCCGACGAGACCTCCACCACGAAGGCGGCATTGGCAAACAGGTGCCGGTCGTTGACCTTGGCAAGATAGGAATTCGCCCGCACTTCTTCGAGCGGCAGGCGCACGGCGCGCCCGACTTCCTGCGCCAGCAGCGACTGGATGTCGTAGACGATCGGCGTGAAGCTTTCCTTGGGGTTGTCGTGGCGGTAACCGCCGTAATCCTTGGCCTTGCGATCGGCCTGATCAAAGGTGGTCAATTCGCCCGCGAGAGAAACAAGTTTCTCGTAAAGACGTTCAGGGTGCACGGCTCCCTGACCGCGCAAATGCCGAAGGATCGGCAGTTCGCGGTTGAGGACCATCAGCATCAGGTAGTCGGTCGCCTGCATGCCACCGCCGGATGACGGATCCGAGGCATAGCGCGCCAGCATGGTCATCTTGGCCTCCATCCAGCCGATGACGCGGCTGAGATAGCCCTCGTAGGCGGGATGCACGGCGAGGATGATGCCGGTGGGCGGCACGGTTTCGTCGAGGCTGATGACCCCGTCACGCATGTCGGCGATCCGGCCGATATAGATGTTCTGGTGACCGGGCTTCGGCGTATTGCGCAGGGCAATCTCAAGCCGCGGGGTCGCGATCTCGATCACTTGTTCGGAACGCGCCGAAGAGGAATTGTCCACCACGGTCTCTGAACTCAACAAGAAGCGGGTGGCCGTGTCTGCGCTGGCGGCGGCCACGTCCTGTGCGTTCACTTCGATGTCGGGCAGGGTCAGCCAGATTCCCAGACCGCTGGCCTCTTCCTCCGGCACGGTGGCGGGGGTGGGCAAGGGCGTGGCGTTGGGCGCGTCAAAGGGCAATCCATCGGGCATCAGCCCCACGACGGACCGCAATCCGATGCGGCCCTGCTGTGCAAGATCGCGGTCAAACACGAGATTGGATATGCCCCAGGGGTAAGGGGTGATCTGCGCCGTGCGCACCCGCAGCATGTGTTCGAGATAGCGATCCGCCTGCTGCAGGTGATGCGGCTGCAGGAACAGGCCTTCTTTCCACGCAACTTTGCTGTACCACGACATGACTTAAATTTATCCCCGGTGCAATTTATACGCGCAGCCGCTTGCGCGGTACGCCAGATTTGAAAAAGAGTTTGGTCTTTGGCCGGGGCGCGGTCAAGCACCCGGTCCGGAAAGCAGTGATAATACGTGCCTCTCGGTCTGCTCTTCGTGGATGGGACTTGTCAAGAGGCCTGATCGCCAACGCAGGCGGGAGGCTCTCGTGCTGGCAAAGCCGCATCTGCAGTGACGGTATCGCGCCCCCTGCCACCAGAAAACGACCAAAGCCGTCAGTGTCAGCGCGCCTTGGCCCTCTATTCGCCTTCGCCGCGGCGGTACAGGCCCTCGGGCATGTTCACGGCGGCCACGAGGTCGCGCATCTGGTGCAGGCTGAGCGTGATCTTTTGCATCTGACCGGTGCGCGCATCGAATTGCTCGACCGTGATGCACTCCTCAAATCCATTGATGATCACATCTTCTTGAAGAGGCGCATCGCCCTCGTCGACCAGCGTGACGACGGTGCAGTCAAACTCGTGTTCGATGGAAAACATGTCAGACTCCTAGTGCGTGGCGTCCGTGGGGGACACCGCCTTTCGCCGTTCCCGCCGCATGTGCAGCGCATAAAGCGCAGGTGCAAGAATGTGATCATAGACCGCGTTGGCAAGCGGCGCGATCACCGGCAATCGCACAAGCCGCGCCAGCCAGCGCAGACGCGGCAGATCCTCCCACAGCACGGCAAACGCGGGCAGACCAGACAGCATTTCCCCCTGCTTGACCACGTGAAAGCGTTTCGCGGCGGTTTCTTGCGTCAAGCCAAAGCAGGCGAGATCGGCCTGTGACAGGCCTGCGTAGCTGATCGGCAGGCCGCGCGCCTGAGAGGCCCGTCGGTACATGGCCACCTCGCGCGAACAGATCGGGCAGGCATCGTTGTAGATCACGGTTGTCTCGCCCGGATCTGACGGCATCACTTGCTCCATGTCTCACACCTTTTCGCTTCGGGCTGGCTTCGACATTGCGGGCCACCACGCTTAAGATAGGCAAGCGGCGGAGCACCGCCATGTGAAGTCAGTGCTCTGGTACAAACAGCCGCAGCGCCCTATGGTTCACGCGAAACGCTCTGACCCGGATCTCCCTAATGCTGCGCTGTGTTCTGCCACTTTTGTTAATGGCCCTGTCCGCCTGCGCCACTGCGCCGCTGCCGAACCCGGCGCCGATCGCTGTGGGGGCCTCTCCTGCACAGATACGCGCGAACCAGGCGGCACGCCAATTCGTCGACGTGGTGGGCACCGTGGAACCGGTGGCCGAAGAGGTCTGTCGCGCCCGCACATCGGGCGTCAATTGCGACTTCCAGATCGTTGTGGATGATCGCCCGGATCAACCGCCCAATGCATTTCAGACGGTGGACCGCTTTGGCAGACCGATCCTCGCCTTCAACATCGGGTTGATCAACTCGGTGAAAAACGCTGATGAGCTGGCCTTTGTCATGGGGCACGAGGCGGCCCACCACATCAAGAATCACCTCGCCAAGACACGGGAAAGCGCAACGGTGGGCGCGGTGATCTTTGCCGGGATTGCCGCGATCAGTGGCGCCGAATCAGAAGCGATCAAGAGCGCAGAGCAACTCGGCGCGGCAGTCGGGGCGCGCACCTATTCCAAGGAATTCGAATTGGAAGCCGACCAGTTGGGAACGGTGATCGCCGCGCGCTCTGGCTTTGATGCCTTGCGGGGGGCACAGTTTTTCAACCGCATCCCCGATCCCGGCAACCGCTTTCTGGGATCGCATCCGCCCAATGCCGCGCGGCTTGAAATGGTTCGACAGACCGCTGCGCAACTGGAAGCCTCTTCCTGACAGCGCGTTGACCTGAGTCAAGGCGCGCCAAAAACCGCCGCCTAAACTGATCCCAACGCCAAATTGGAAGGGTTCAGGATGCAAAGCGCCAGCAAGCTCAAGACACATGCCGCTCTCGTAGATCACATGGCAGAGGTTCAGGGACTGGACCTTGAGGAACAGATGTTGCGGGGCAACCTGTCTTTCACTGAGTTGGAGGATGCCGTGCTGCGCTGCACCGGCTGCACGCAATCCGCCGCCTGCAGCCATTGGCTGGACCGGGCGCCGGAGGTCGGCAGCCACCCGCCGGAGTATTGCCGCAACGTCGATCTTTTCGATTTCCTCGGCAAGGCATGAGCGCGATGGCCGACGGTCTCCTGCAAACCATGGTTCCGGTGCCGCGCCAGTCCCCCGTCCTTGGACCGGAGTTGGATCACTACTGGCTGGTGCAGCGCATGGCCAAGACGACCGGCGTCGATCTGGTGAAGGCTTGGGATGCAGGTTTGCTGACGTCCGAGGATTGGGCGGGCCTCGTTCATCGCTGCGGAGGATGCGCGTGGACAGGCGGCTGCGACCGCTTTCTGGACGACCGCGCCCGATCCGAGACACCAGACCTGCCTGCCCCCTGCCTGAACCGAAGCCGCTTTGCAGAGATCAAAGCGCAGCTTCAGGAACTGGACGCGTAGGGACCCGATTGGGGGATCCCGTGCATCAGGTCTTTCTGGCCGGCGTCGCAGCCTCGGACCCCGAAGATCTCCTTGACCGAGGCCTTGCAAGACAAGCATCACGCATGGTGCGGCCAAGCGGCTAGGCCGTGCCCTGAACCATCAGCCGTGAATGGGTGTCGTGCGGAACGGAACCCGGACCTTGCGCCAGCCGCGCTGCTGCTGTTCCCAAACGCTCAGACCACTGACATCACGGCGCAAAAGCCCGGAGCCTGTCATGCGCCAAAGACGGCGCGCCGGACCCCACGGGCGCGCCTGTGGCGGATCACTCCGCCCGCAGGTTCTTGGCCGATTCCTTGATCGCATCGTATTGGCCAGAGGGCCGGAACCGCCACAGATAGTCGGGCAGCACGGCTTCCAGCGCGGTGGGATGAACACCCAGATCGGCCAATGTCATGTGATCGCCCGAAACCACATTGTCAGAGCGCAGCGAGATGACCTGATCCGCCGTGATTTGTGCAGGCACGATGCCCAAGGACATCACCTCGACCACCCGCATCACGCTGGCCAGTGGGCCTGCTGCCCAGAACGGGATGTTCAGGATCAGTTTGCGGCGGCGGATCACGCCCAGCATGGTCTGCATCAACGCGCGGAAGCTCGCCACATCGGGGCCACCCAGTTCATAAATGCCGGGCTTGGCAGTGCCAAGGATGCCCTTGACCGCGGCCTGCGCCACGTCATCCACGTAGACGGTCTGGAACCTGGTCTCTGCCCCGACAACCGGCAGAACAGGGCCAAAGCGGGTCAGCGTGGCAAAGCGGTTAAAGAACTGGTCTTCGGTTCCAAAGATCACCGAAGGGCGCAGGATCACGGCTTGCGGCATATGCTCAAGCACGGCGGCCTCGCCCTTGCCCTTTGACTGGGCGTAAAGACTGGCCCCCTCGGCATCTGCCCCGATGGCCGAAAGATGCACCATGTGTGCGACACCGGCCTTGACCGCGAGGCGCGCGATGCGGCCTGCACCTTCGTGCTGCACAGCGTCAAAGTTGTTCTTTCCGGTGGCGTCAAAAGTGCCCACGCAGTTCACCACCACGTCCGCCCCGTCCAGTGCCGCTGCGACACTCGCATCGTCACGAATGTTGCAGAACACCGGTTCGACTTGGCCGACAACGCCGTAGGGGCGCACATGCAGCGCCTCATTCGGTCGGCGCACAGCGACACGCACGCGCCAGCCTTCTTTCGCCATGCGACGCGCGATGTATCGGCCGACGAAGCCAGAGCCGCCAAAGATGGTGACCAGATTGGACATATCCTGTCTCCTTTGCACCTGTCAGCGGCAGAGATATCCCCGCTGCGGGACCGGAGCAAGGCGCCTGTTTGACGCGTGTCCGGGGAACTCCCGTTTTCTTTACGAAGACTTGTTGACATGCCCATTCACGCGGCGTAGATGCCACCCCCACGCACCTGTGCCCAGGTGGCGGAATTGGTAGACGCGCTGGTTTCAGGTACCAGTGATCGAAAGGTCGTGGAGGTTCGAGTCCTCTCCTGGGCACCATCTAATCTTCTCATAGATGCCATACCACATACAAATGTATGTAATTGCGCGGTTTCCCGCCTCGCAGGATGAACCTGGGTTCTCATGCCGACCATATATACCCCTCTCAATGTGGGGTGCGAGGCGGGGTAAGTGGGAAGCATACCCCAATGTCTTTGACAGACCTGACCATCCGCCGGGCGTCCGCCCAGGACAAACCCTACAAACTGTACGACAGTGGCGGGTTGTTTCTGCTCATCAATCCAAACGGTTCGAAGCTATGGCGGCAGAAGTTCCGCGTGCATGACAAGGAACGCCTGTTGGCCCACGGTTCATACCCCAGGGTCTCTCTCAAGAGTGCGCGATCAAAGCGCGATGAAATCCAGACCCAGTTGGACGTGGGTGTTGATCCTTCGGTCCAAAGAAAGCTTGCAAAGATCGAAACCGCCACTGAAGCACGGAACACCTTCAAGCTTGTTGCGGAGGAGCATATCCAGGCCGCCTATGATCGAGAACTGGCCGATGCCACGATGCACAAGAAGACTTGGCATGTGGAGACGTTGGCCGCGCCGCTGTACAACCGCGCGGTAGGCGTCCGGCCTGACCGCACCTACGATGCAGTTTTCCATGGCAGCAGGTCAT
>JBELMB010000153.1:0-12320 GCA_042088665.1 Sagittula sp. | reverse complement strand
ACGCCAGGTTTTCAACCTGGAAAGAGGGGTTCGATTCCCCTACGGGCTGCCACTTTTTTCTGCACATAAACGAACTACTGATGGCGTGAAATGGGCATGGCTCTTTTGTGTCGCGATGTTCTGCTGTGCTCAGGCTTCTTGGATTTCCGAGTGAAGCCTTGTGGCGCAGTAGCACCGCTCTGATCTGGTGCGGTTTTGGTGTGCGCGCAGATAACGGTCTGAATTCAGTGTCTTTCTACGCCTCCAGGGGGCCTTGACCAAGCTTCACAAACGGCCTCGTCTGATCGACGGGCGCCATGGCAGTTGGCGTGTCTCTCATTGATTTCGTTCTGGTTTCGCCCCCCAAAGGGAGCGACCGAAGCGGTTCACAAGGCCACTCCCGACACAAGGGCGGGTGGCAATCTCATGTTAACCAGTAGGCTCTAAGAGATTTTTAGATAAATCATCAAAGGGACATCTCATGCGCCTATTCTTGATCTTTGCCTTCTGTCTCGCTGCCGGGTCCGCTCAGGCTGAGGACAGGTTTGCCCTGCAAACAAACGTCGACCACGTCTGGACGATGACAGCGGCGGCATTGGTGTTCTTCATGCAGGCAGGTTTCATGCTGCTGGAAGCGGGGGGCGTGAGATCAAAGAACTCCGTCAATGTGGCGCAAAAGAATCTCATTGATTTTCTGTTGTCGACCGTCTGCTTTGGCGCCGTTGGCTTTGCCTTGATGTTCGGTGCCTCACAGGGCGGGTGGTTCGGCTGGTCGCAAGACATCGCCTTCTTTGGCGCAAATGACCAATGGTCGATGACCTTTTTCGTCTTTCAATTGGTGTTTTGCGGAACCGCTGCAACCATCGTCTCTGGTGCTGTGGCGGAGCGGATGTCGATGGGGGGATACATGCTTTGTACCATCCTCATCGCGCTCGTGATCTATCCTATCGTGGGCCATTGGGCCTGGGGCGGGTTGCTGAATGGCCAGGAAGGCCCTTGGCTGGCGGATATGGGGTTCATGGATTTCGCCGGTGGCACAGTGGTGCATTCCGTCGGTGCTTGGGTCGGTCTCGCCGCCATCATCGTGATTGGTGCACGCAAAGGACGCTTTGACGAGGCGGGCAATCCGGTCAAATTGCATGGCCACTCGCCGATCCTGTCCACCACTGGGTGCATCATCATCTGGGTTGGCTGGATCGGCTTCAACGGAGGTTCGACCACTGTGGGCAGCGGTGACTTTGCGGTGATCGTGCAGAACACAATGGTCTGCGGTGGCGTGTCCGGGGCCGTGGCGATGTTGATGGGGTGGTTCCTGCGCGGGCACATGTCGCCCGATGCGGCCATCAATGGCGTTCTGGCGGGGCTCGTGGCGATCACGCCGGGCTGCGACGTGCTGACCGGGCAAACCGCGATGCTGCTGGGGCTCCTGACCGCCCCTGTGCTGATGGTTTCCGAATGGGCCCTGGCCAATCTGTGCAAACTGGATGACCCGATCGGCGCGGTGAGCGTGCACGGTGTTTGCGGCGCTTTTGGCACCGTCA
This sequence comes from Sagittula sp., assembly GCA_042088665.1. Taxonomy (GTDB): domain Bacteria; phylum Pseudomonadota; class Alphaproteobacteria; order Rhodobacterales; family Rhodobacteraceae; genus JBELMB01. The sequence continues at coordinate 10,800 of JBELMB010000153.1, read as the reverse complement.
TGCTGGCCGTGCTGGCCACCCCGGATATGTTGATCCTCGACAGTCGCATGGCCCAAGTCTCCGTCCAGGCCATCGGTGTGCTCGCAGTGTTTGCCTTGGCTTTTGGTGGGGCGCTGCTGGTGCTCTGGCTCGCAGCGCGACCCTTTGCCCCTGAGGACGGCGGGAGCGGCTTGCGCGTGCCTGAGGATCACGAGGACATTGGGCTGAACGTGACTGAACACAATGCGCCGCTCGGGACCGGTGTGCTGCAGATGGCCCTTGCGGACATTGCCCGCGAGTCGGATCAGGATTTTGAGCCCATCGTGATCGAGCGCGGCGATGAAGCCTATGAAATGGCGCAACTTCTCAACCAGATCATGGGCGAATTGCACGCCGCCATGTCGGATATGGAGGCAGGTGTCGATGCGGCTTCGCGGGGTGATTTCTCGCGACGCATCGATCTTGCGTGCTACTCCGGTACACCTCGACGGCTGTGCGAGGGCTTCAACAAGATCAACGAGATTTGCGAGGATGGTCTGGATGTGATCCAGCGGCGGATTGCCCAGTTGGCAGACGGTGACCTTGCCAGTTCCGTCGAGGCAGAGCTGCAAGGACAGTTTGGATCGCTCAAAGAGGGGCTGTCTACGGCCACAACCAAGCTGGCACAGATGATGCGGGATATTTCGGCCTCTGCCGTGGATGCGGATGCGGGTGGTCGGCGCATTGCTTCCGCCATTTCCACACTGTCACAGCAAGGCAAGGTTCAGCGCGAACGGGTCGATGATGCGATGCCGGTCCTTGAGGAAGTGCGCAGCACTGCGACGCAGCACAGCCTTCTCGCCCGCGAGACTGCCACGCTTTGCCGTGACGTGCTGGAGCACGCAGAGCAGGGCCGCACCATGGCCCGTCAGACGCGGGATCAGATGGACGAAATGACTCGTGCGGCCAGTGACATCGACCGGGCCGTTGGTCTGATCGAGGACATCGCCCGGGAAACCAATTTGCTCGCGCTCAACGCTGGCATCGAGGCGACGCGGGCAGGCGGTGGACGCGCCAGCGGGGCCGGATTCAAGATCGTCGCCGAAGAAGTGCGCAAGCTGGCGGACCACACGCAGACCACGGTGGCCGACATCCGGAACAAGTCTCAGGTCGTGAATTCGGCTGTGTCCAACAGCCGCCACTTTGTCGATACCATGTCGCGCAACCTTGGCACCATCCTCGACCTCGCGGCCGAGTCAGCGACCAAGACCCGTGACGTGGCGGATGCCGGAACGGCTCAGCAATCCCGTCTCGACGGGATCGTCGAGGCCATCGACCGCGTGCGCGACACGTCCGAGCAGGCGAGCTCCGTCATCGAGGCAAGTCATTCGGACGCGATGCGCCTTGCACAGGATGCGATGCAGACCAGTCTCTTGCTGCACCAGTGCGCGCGGGACGAGGACCAGCAACCGGCGGCAGCCTGATGGCGACCCGTCCATGTTGGTCAAGGGTCCCATAAGGGCGCGGGTCCAACACGCTGCGTGCGTGTCGGGTCAGATACAGTCCGTATGAGCAGCCCATCAAGTGACGGTCATGCTGTTCAGCGGTGGGGCGCTGCCGCGACGGCACCGCGGTACAAAAACGATTGCACCCGAGGCGTTGCCTGATCAGTTATTTCACGATCTTTTCGTCCCGGACAAACATGTTCGCCCAGGCCCGGTCGATCAGGTCCGGCGACATGCGGTAGGGGATCCCTTCGAAGTCACAGATCGAGATCATCTGGTCGATCAGGAAAACCGGCTGGTAGTTTGCATAGACGTTGTTGATCGTCGGGTACTTGTTCTTGAGCAGGTGAACCAGCGCGGCCTCGTCCAGCTGCATGTTCTTTTTCCGCGCGACCATGGCAAAGATCTTGAGGAAGTTTTCCTGGCTTGGGCCGTCGATCTTGATCTTGAAGAAGATCCGGCGCAGGGCGGCCTGGTCAAAGATCTCGTTGGGATGGAAGTTCGTCGAAAAGATCACCAGAGTGTCGAAAGGCACTTCGAACTTTTCACCCGATTGCAGCGCGAGGATGTCCTTTGATTCCTCCAGCGGCACGATCCACCGGTTCACGAGGCTTTGCGGCGGTTCCGCCTGGCGCCCAAGGTCGTCGACAATGAAGATCCCGCCAGTGGACTTCAGTTGCAGGGGGGCCTGATAGGTCCGCGCGTTCGGATTGTAGACCAGATCCAGCATCGAGAGGGACAGTTCACCACCGGTGATCACGGTCGGGCGCTGACACAACACGTAGCGTCGGTCAAAGCGCGAAGTGCGGCGCAGGGCGGTGGGGTCCTCGGCATCGTCGACCGCCTTGGAATGCACGATCGGGTCATAGACCGTGATCACCTGGCCCGAATACTCCAACGCGCGCGGCACGTAGATCCGGTCGCCCATGGCGTCACGGATCCCGTTTGAGATCGAGGATTTGCCGTTGCCCGGCGGGCCGTACATCAGGATCGACCGGCCAGACGAAACGGCAGGGCCGAGGTTCGAGATCAGGTCGTCGGGCAACACGAGATGTCCCATGGCGCCGGTCAGCTGGTCACGGGTGATCTGGATGTTGCGGATCGACTGGCGTTTGACCTGCTCCCGGTAAACGTCGAGCGGCACGGGCATCGGCCCGAAATATTCGGACTGGGCAAGCGCATCGAGCGCGCGGGACTTGCCGCTGTCGGTCAACTGATAAGGCATCTCGGACGATACTTCGCCCGCGGCACCAAGGGTGCCCATGGCTTCCATCAGCCCTTGCGCGCGTGACATGTCGATCACTTCCTGCGTGACTGGCAGGGGAAGACAAACGGCAGCGGCCAGATCGGTGACCTTGTTGGTGTTCTTGCGGAACATCGTCTTGAGCACGATGTCGCGCATCATGACCACGGAAAGTTGCATGTCCTCGATACGCCGCGGCGCGGGGGGCGCGAGGACGTTGGCGCTTTGCATGTTCATAAGTTCAGATCCTGCCCGAGTGTTGCCGGTAACTCTTAACCAATACCTTGGCCGGTCTTTGTGGCGGCAAGGGGGCAGGGCTGGGGAATTCTGTCGCCAACGTTCAGTCGTTGGACATCACCGCGGGACTATAATCCGAGCGAAGACATCAGCCGGTTGAACACGCCGCGCCGCGGAGGGGGTTGTGTCATGACCTGATCGCAATAGGCCCGGAACTGCGCAAACCCCACATCCTGCTTGACCGGCGGGTCGATCCAGGTCCCCGAGGCCGTGTCCATGGCGTACCAACCGGTCGCCTTGAGCAGTGTCTCGATCGCCGGCATCGCCGCGTCGCCGCCCAGCACATGCAGGGTGATCAGGTTGGCACGGGGATCTGCGCCCAAGGCCACGTCAATCGACCAGTCGGGCCCCGAAACGGTGCCCCAGCCAGCGGTGTCCCATGCAAGGTTGCGCCAGGTGTCTGACAGAATGCCTTTGGCGCGGGCCGTGTCGAAACTGGGTGCCCGCCAATTATCTGGCAGATCCCGCACTGGCAGTGGCGGCGTCTTCAGTTGAAACAGGATCACGGTCCAGCTCATTCCAAACCCCTCTATTGTCCGACGAAAAGGCCCAGACCTAGGTACAGCGCCAGCGTGCCACCAAGGGCGAGACCCATGGGGAACTTGGAGCCGCTCTCCCAGCTGTCCCAGTCGGGGGCCAGCTTTCGGATCGGGGAATGTTTTGCGATGCGGTGCGACACGAAGGCCGCCAGCAGATTTGCACCAAAAAGCACCATCAACAGTGTCAGGTCACCCAGATGCACGAAAGGCGCCGCGGCGGCGGCGAACTTGGCGTCACCCGCGCCCATGGCTCCGGCCGCATTCAGCGCGATGCCCGCCACCAGCACGACCACGAGATGAAGATAGCGCCAAAGGTAGTCCTCAAGCGGCAAGGCAAACGGGCCGATGATCACGTAGATCACGAACATGGCCACAACCGCGTGGTTGGGAATCCGCATGCCCTTCATGTCCGTGAACATGATGTAAAGGCAAATCGGCAGCAGGAAGGGAAGGAACCAGGCGGCGGACCAGACCGTTAGTGACATTGGTCCCCCCTCACGCCCCGTCTTCGAGCGCCGAAAGCGCGCGAGATGCTGCTTCGAAGTGCTGTGGATGCGTTTCGATCGCGTCGCGCAGCAAGCCCTTGCCGATTTGCACGTCGCCGCGCTTGATCGCGGCCAATCCGGCGGAATAAAGCAGTTCCGCCCGCTCGCCCTGGCTCATCGGGACAACGGGCAGGGTGTAATCCCCCTGCGCACCGCGGGCCAGAACCAGGTTGTTCTTGGCGGTGAAAAGCTGATCGTCGCTGCGGATCGCATCGGTGAACAGGCGCTCGGCCTCGTCGAAATCGCCGCGGGTGAGTTTCGAATACCCCCAGTTGTTCAGAACGGAGGCGGGTTTCGTGGTCAGACCCAAGGCCACCTCGTAGAAGGCGTCGGCCTTCTTCCAGTCCTCGTTGCCATCGGCGATCATCGCTTCGAGGCGGTAGCGCTTGTAGGTCTCGTGGGTGGGCGGAATGGCGGTCAGCACCTGTTCGGCCTGGTCCCATTCGTTGGCGCGGATCAGCACATCGGCCAGTTGGACCTTGTCCTCATTGGTGGAGTCTTCGTGCTCGACCACCTTGGCCCAGGCGACCTTGGCCTCTGGGATGCGTTTCGCGCGCACCAGCGACAGCGCCAGCCCGCGCCGAAAGTCGAGCCGGTCGTCATCCCCTTCGGCGGCGCGGCTGAAGTAATCAACGGCCTCGTTGGGATCGCCAACGGTGAGCATCACGTCGTTCAGGTTGCTTTCGTCGATGACGTTGACGCCCTGGAACTTGCGGTCCACCTCGGCTGTGTCGATGCCCTTTTCACAGGCGCTGAGCGCGGCCACCGCGACCACGCAGACGGATACAAGGATTGGATGGCGCATTTTGCCTGCGTCCTCTTTACTGCTCTGCCTCTACCCGCCTTTGGGGGCGGATCTACTCGTCCCGCCGTTTGCGGCGGTGTTTTGTGTCGGGGTCTTGCCCCCGGATCGGTGCAGCCTTTGCGGCTGTCTTTCAGTCGGGCCTGTTCAGGCCGCCTGTGTCCGCAGCGGTATCGCCGCGATGCACATCTTTGGCCCTTCAGGGCTCATGCGCCTCCGGTGCGGCGTATAAGATATTGGCTGCTGCCTCGGCGCACGAGTTTGTACTCTTGTTCTTGTCCACCTTCATATACGGAATTATCGCGTTTTGCGAGCGCCAAGCGCAGATTGTCGCGAATTGAGTCACTTTGGCCATTGTCGAGTGCAAATGCCCGGCGAAAGACCTGCTCTGCCTCTGCCAGATCCCCGGTTTCGATCAGCACAACGCCGAGATTGTTCCAGCTCTCGGGCCAATCGGGTTCGACGGCGACGGCGCGGCGCAGCTGCGTTTCTGCCTGGCCAAGCCGCCCCAGCGCGAGATTGGCGGATCCCAACGCCACCAGAACCTCGGCGGTGAGCCCCTCGTCACCGGCGGCGCGGGTATAGGCCTCCAGTGCGAGTTGCGACTGTCCGGCCTCCATCAGGCGATGGCCGACCAACAGGCCATCGACGGCCTCTCCCTTGGGATCGACCCCGGGTGCAAATGGCCCCTCGTCGCGTGCACCGAGGCCGCCTGCAGAGCAGGCGGCCAGCGCAAGCATCAGGGGCACGGCGCAAAGCGCGCGAGCCTTCTTCATACTGGTACCGTGGTTAGTTGCCCATATTCTGGATGCCCACCACGGAAGGACCAACAAGGATGATCAACAGCGGCGGCACCGTGAGCATCATAGTCGTCAGAGTCATCTTTGTCGGCAGTTTGTTTGCAGCTTCTTCCGCACGCATGACCCTTTTGTCACGCATTTCCCCGGCATAGACCCGCAGGGCGTCCGAAATCGAGGTGCCGAAGGTCTGCGCCTGGTTCAGAACGGTCACAAAGCTGGAGATATCCTGCAACCCGCAGCGCTCTGACATGTCGTTGAGCACCTGCGACCGGTCCTTGCCTGCCTTCATCTCGTGCGAGATGATCTGGAATTCATCGGCAAGGTTGGGATAGGAGGCGCGCAGTTCGGCGGCGACGCGGATGATCGACTGTTCCATCGACTGACCTGCTTCGACGCAGACCAGCATCATGTCCAGCGCATCGGGAAAGCCCGACTGGATCTCTTCCTTGCGCTTTTCAACGCGCTTCGAGATCCAGAACTTGGGCGCGAGGTAGCCCACGCAGCCCGGTCCGAGGATGTACAAAAGCTTGGTCGTCATCTCCACTTCTTCGGCATCGACGAAGATCAGGTAGTAGGCCACGCCCACACCCAGCAGGCCGAGGCCCAGCACGAATTGCATGAAGTAGTAGATCTGCACCGCATCCTTGGAGCGATACCCCGCCTGAAGCAGCTTCATCCGGATCTCGGACAGCTCCTTGGCGTCCTGTGGTTCCAGGAACTGCGCGTATTTGTTGAGCTTTTCGTTGCGCTTCTTGTCGCGCAGGACGGCCCGCGCCTGGGCGTCCATCTTCTTGGACCCGCTCTCCTTGAGTTTGTCGAGGGGATCGGGACGCGAGTTGAGCATCATCGGGATGGTGGCGACGATGAGCAGGACGGCAAGGCCTGCGACGACAAGCAGTGGGCCCGCAGGACCGAGCAACTCGGTGATCTGGGCGTTCAAGTTTTCTAACATTGAGGCAGCTTTCGAGGTGGTGTGCGTGTCCGGAGCAGACCGGACGGAGGGGGCGGGCCATCGGGGAGCAATCCCGACAGGAGGGGAGGGGAGGCGCCAGGGAGCAGAGCGGCGCCTTTGAGATGGTTACACCTTGATGTTCACCAGCATGCGCATGACGATCATGTTCAGCGCCAGCATGATGCCCACGACAAAGCAGGCGGGAATGAACCAGGGGTGGTCGAGCACGTTATCGTAGTAGTCGGGCTTGGCCACCTGGATGAAGATCAGCGCGCCGATCGGGAAGCCTGACAGGAATTTGCCGGACCACTGCGCTTCGGCGGTGATCGCCTTGACGCGGCGGAACAGGCGAAAGCGCGCGCGGATCACCTTGGCCAGACCTTCGAGGATCTCGGCGAGGTTGCCCCCGGCCTGCTGCTGGATGGCGACGGCCACGGCGAGAAAGCGCATGTCCTGCATGTCGAGGCGTTCGGCCATGTGCTTGAGCGCTTCGCCGATGTCGCGGCCATAGGCGCTTTCATCCGCGATGATGCCGAATTCCGTGGCCAACGGGTCCTTGAGCTCCTTCGAGACGATCGTGATCGCCGAAGAGAAGGGGTGGCCGACACGCAAGGAGCGGACCATCAGTTCCACCGCATCGGGGAGCTGTTCCTCGATCATGCCGAGGCGTTTCTTGGCACGGTGGTTGACCCATGCGTAGACCCCGCCGACGCCAAAGACCACGGCCATGACCACGCGCACGGGCATGCTTGCCTCGGTGCCGATTGTCAGACCCAGGAAGGCAAAGACCGCGGCCCCCACCATGACCAGCATCAATTGCTGCGGGGTAAAGGCCAGAGCCGCCTTGTTCGCCTTGTCCGCGAGCAGCGAATAGATCGGCAGGGAGCGGCTCTCCATGTGCTGATCCATCTCCTTGCGGAGTTTGGCCAGCACGTCCTCGCGTCGTTGGCCCTTGTCGAGCATCTCGAGGCGGCGGTTGACACGATTTGAAAGCGAAATCGATTTGCCGAAGGCGACGAGGTAGACCCCGTTCACAAGGACCAGCACGCCGACAAAGATCAGACCGTAGATAATGGGGGCAGCAGAAAGCATGGCTTACTCCGGTCGGAAGGGTTCGTAGATCGAGGCGGGGATGTCGTAGCCCCACATGCGGAAGCGTTCGGAAAAGGCGGAGCGCACGCCCGTGGCCGTGTAGTGGCCGATGATCTTGTTGTCCGGCGTCAGCCCGACACGCTGAAAGCGAAAGATCTCTTGCATGGAGATGACGTCGCCTTCCATGCCGGTGATTTCGGTGATCGAGACCATGCGACGCGAGCCGTCCTGCAGGCGCGAGGCCTGCACGATCAGGTTCACAGCCGATGAGATCTGGCTGCGCACGGCCTTGAGCGGCATTTCGATGCCGGCCATGGCGATCATGTTCTCCAGTCGGGCCACCCCATCGCGCGCAGAGTTCGCGTGGATCGTGGTCATGGAGCCGTCGTGGCCGGTGTTCATGGCTTGCAGCATGTCGATGACTTCTTCACCCCGGGTTTCCCCCACGATGATCCTGTCAGGGCGCATCCTGAGGGCGTTCTTGAGGCAATCTCGTGGCGTGACGGCGCCTTTGCCCTCGACGTTGGGCGGGCGGCTTTCCATGCGGCCCACGTGGGTCTGCTGAAGCTGAAGTTCCGCGGTGTCCTCGATGGTCAGGATCCGTTCGCTGTCATCGATGAATGAGGACAGGGCGTTCAGCGTGGTCGTCTTGCCGGAGCCCGTACCGCCGGAAACGATGACGTTCAGACGCGTCGCGACCGCGGCCTGCAGGTAGACGGCCATTTCTTCGGTGAAGGCGCCGAATTTTACCAGGTCGTCGATGCCCAGCTTGTCCTTCTTGAACTTACGAATGGAGACGAGGCTGCCGTCGATGGCAACCGGCGGCACCATGGCGTTAAAGCGCGACCCGTCCATGAGGCGGGCGTCGACGTAGGGGTTCGATTCATCGACGCGACGTCCCACGGCAGAGACGATCTTGTCGATGATCCGCATCAGGTGCTTTTCATCCTTGAAGGTGATCTCCGACAGCGACAGCTTGCCCGAGCGTTCCACAAAGATCTGGTGCGGCCCGTTCACGAGAATATCCGAAACGCTGTCGTCTTTCAGCAGCGCCTCGAGCGGGCCGAGGCCCTTCACTTCGTCGTAGAGGTCGTTGAGCATCATGCGCCGCTCTTCGCGGTTCAGCACGATGCCGCGGTCTTGCAGGCTTTCGGTGGCGATGGCGGCGATCTCTTCGCGCAATTCGCTTTCCGAGGCCTTGTCAAGTGCGGCGAGGTTCAGGTTTTCCAGCAGGGAGCGGTGCAGTTCGAGCTTGATCTCGGACAGGCGTTCCTTGCGCTTCTTTTCCTTTTCCAGCGGTCCGGCATTGGCCGCCGTGGTCTGTTGCGTCTTGCGGCGCACGGCGGTCGGTTGCGGGGAAGGGACCGCAGGCGCGGCCTCCGGCGTGGCCGCTTTGGCGGCGGGGGCCGGCTTGACCGGTGTGGCGTCCTTGGGACCAGGTTTCTTGTAACGCGAGAACATTTAAACTCGGGCCTCCGTCAGGCAGCTTCGGCGTCATCCGCGCCGATGGCATTCAGATGATCCGCCAGTTTCACGATTTCCCGGCGAAGGGGGTTCTTGGCCGCATGGTTGGCCAGCGGCAGCCCATGGTCACAGGCCTGCATCACGGCGCGCCCGCCATCCGGCAGTTGCAGGTCCAGCGCGATGCCAAGGCTGTCGGCCATGCGCTTCACGCGGCTTTTGCCTTGCAGGTCGGTGAACTTTGGCGCCCGGTTCAGCGCAAAGCGGATCTTGTCGAAAGGCAGGTCCTCGGACTGCAGCATCCGCTTCAGCCGCAGCGTGTTCTGGGCGGACCGCATGTCCAGTTCGACCAGCGCGAAATACAGCTGCGCCTCGGTCATCACGGTTTCGCTCCACTGCACCAGCGTGCTGGGCATGTCGACAACCACGTAGTCAAAGTGATCGCGCGCCACATCGAGGATCTTGGCCACTTCGGCGGGGCCAATGAAATCCAGCGGCAGAATGTCCGAAGGAGACGTGAAGACCTGCAACTTGTCCTCGAAACTCACCAGCGCCTGGCCAAAGCTCTCTCCGTCCATGCTGTCGATGTCCGACAGCATCTCGAAGACGGCTTCGCGGCGGGGCAGGTCCAGATAGGTCGCGACAGAGCCGAACTGCAGGCCCATGTCGATCAGGCAGACCTTTGGATTGTTCTCCTTGCTCGCGGTTGCCAGCTCGTAAGCGAGGTTCACCGCAAGCGTGGTCGCGCCGCATCCACCAGAGACACCCTGCACGGCGATCAGGACGCCGTCACCACCGCCGGACAGCTTCACGCCTTTTGCGGGCGCGGCGTCGGGGGCGGGTTCCGGGGCCGCCGGGGGAGGGGGCGGTGTGCGCAGGCGCTCGACCACGGTGGCCAACTCGCCCTCGGGCAGGGGGTAGGGGACAAATTCATCCGCCCCGTCGCGCAACAGGTGATGCAGCGAGGCGGGCGTCAGATCTTCGGCGATCAGGATCACCTTGACGCCTTGCGCCTTTGCGCCGCGAATGATCTCGGAAAGCTGCGCCAGATCGCCTTCGTCGATGGCATCGATCGCCATCGCCACGAATTCCATACCGTCTGCCTCGGGCTGGGCCATGAAGGCCAGCGCCTCTTCGAAACCAAGATCGCCCCAGGCCTCGCCCAGCAAGCTTTCCATGTCTTCGATCAGCAGGTCGAAGTTCTGCACATCCCGGCTGATCGTGCAGGCCACGATCGGTGCCGGATCGGTCTGCTCAGATGGTGTACCCGTCATGCCTCTCGTCCTTTTTCCATGCGAAGCGGGCCCTGGCCAAGCGTTCTGCTGACCCCCCGATCCGCAGGCGCCGAGTCGCTTCGGCGCGCGGTGCTTCAAGAGACAAACTCCCCCCGAAACGAGGCAACATTTTGGCCAAAATTCCGTAATTGTACGGAGAATACGGACGCTGACCGGACCTGGAGCGGTGGTCGTTAAATATTTCATAAAAATCAATGCATTGAGCGGAGCCTGTCCGCAGGCTGCCCGAAAACGCAAAAATTGACACTCATTATGGTGGTAGGCGTCCGGCCTGACCGCACCTACGATGCAGTTTTCCATGGCAGCAGGTC
>JBELMB010000013.1:0-51965 GCA_042088665.1 Sagittula sp. | reverse complement strand
GACAGCACGGCGCGGCCATCGACGCTCAGATCCGTGCTCAGCGCCTCGATCGCTGCAATCCGGGCCTCCGGGGTCTCGCCAAAGCGGGCCTCGAGGTAGTTCAGGAGCTTCTGCTTGCGCGATTTCAGACCTGGGTTCTGCTCGTTGTCGATGGCGCCCGAGAGAGGCCCGATCTGGCTGGCATCAAGATTGCGCGAAATCGCGTCCACGGCCTCTGTTCGGCGTGTGATATCCGGGTCTGACAACTGGAATTGTACCAGCGCCTCGCCAATGGCGCGTCTGACACCACCGTTTGGTTTGACCTGCTTGAGGTCGTCTTCGGCTATGCCTTCGACCGCTGACCCGCTGCTCAGATCGGTGACGGCACCGTCCAGCACGAGGTAAAAAAGTCCGTCCTCCGCGACATGCACATTCTTGTCGCGCCAGTGTTCGAGGAACTGTGGAACCACTGGCAGGCCCGAGGCGGTCAGAGCCTCAAGGGCTGGGCCGACCTTCTTTCGTGAGGGTTTGGCGATCTGCGCCTGGTGCTCCTGCAGGATCGATTGCAGGTCTTGCGCCTGCACGGGTGCCGGCAAAAGCCAGAGCATCACGAGAACCGAGAGGAAGGCTCTGAGCATGGAGAGGGGCCTGTATGTTCGGGTGTCTTCTTGAAAAAAGCAGGGCGGGGACATCCCCGCCCTCCCGTGGGCGTGACCGGTGTAGCGCGGGGTTCACCCCGCGCTCCCTGTCGTCAGATCAGTAGTTGGACTTGATCTGAACGCAGGAGGAGGTCTCGGTGTTGTACATACCGCAGCCCAGCTCGGCCCAGTCGGACTTCAGCACAGCCGATTCCGGCAGGAAGTCGGTCCATGCGTCGCCCGGGACTTCTGCAGTCTGGGAGATGATGTCGAACTGACCGTCCGCCTGGATTTCGCCGATCAGAACCGGCTTTGCCAGGTGGTGGTTCGGCAACATCACGGCGGTGCCGCCGGTCAGGTTCGGGAATTCCTGCCCGTACATCGCGGTACGCACGGCGTCGACATCGGTGGTGCCGGCCGCGGTCGCCGCGTTCAGCCACATGTTGAAGCCGATGTAGTGCGCTTCCATCGGGTCGTTGGTCACACGCTCTTCGCCCATGCGGGCCTTCCATGCGGCAACCCAGCCATCGTTGGCTTCGGCTTCTGCGGACTGGAAGTAGTTCCACGCCGCGAGGTGACCGACGAGGTTGGACGTGTCGAGGCCCGACAGTTCTTCTTCGCCGACAGAGAAGGCCACGACGGGAATGTCGTCGGCAGAGATGCCGGCCGCCGCCAGTTCCTTGTAAAAGCCGATGTTGGCGTCACCGTTGATGGTGGAGATCACGCCGACCTGCTTGCCGTCTTCACCCAGTGCCACGACGTCTGCAACGATGGTCGCCCAGTCGGAGTGACCGAAGGGTGTGTAGTTCACAAAGATGTCTTCGGCCGGGATGCCCTTGGACTGCAGGTAGCTTTCGAGGATATTGTTCGTGGTGCGGGGGTAGACATAGTCGGTGCCCAGCAGCGCGAATTTCTCGACGCCCAGTTCTTCGAGGAAGTAGTCGGTGGCCGGGATGGCCTGCTGGTTCGGTGCCGCGCCGGTGTAGAAAACGTTCTTGGAGCTTTCTTCACCTTCGTACTGCACCGGGTAGAACAGAAGGCCGTTCAGCTCTTCGATCACGGGCAGCACGGATTTGCGGGACACGGAGGTCCAGTTGCCGAAGATCACGTCAACTTCGTGCACGGTCAGCAGCTCACGCGCCTTCTCGGCGAACAGCGGCCAGTCGGAGGCCGGGTCGACGACGACGGCTTCAAGCTCGCAGCCCAGAAGGCCACCGGCAGCGTTCTGCTGCTCGACCAGCATCAGCATGGTGTCTTTCAGGGTCGTTTCAGAGATCGCCATGGTGCCGCTCAGCGAATGCAGAACGCCGACCTTGATGGGGGCGTCGCAAGCCTGGGCTGTACCGGCGGCAATGGCCAACGTGGCGGCGCCGGCGAGCAGAGTGGTGAAACGGTTCATTCCTGTCTCCTATGCAGGGTCTGGGCAAAGCAACATTCAGTGCTGTCGCGCAGCCTTCCCCCCACAGCTTATGTTACATCTCGTGCGGTCCGCCCCGTCGTTTCCAATCCTTGAGGCGTCGCACACCCGCTATCAGCACGTCTTCGTGCCGCGTTTGCAGGCAGGCACACTTGGTCCAACCAAAGCGCTTAGGGTCAACGAATGGGCAGGATAAGGAGGGGGTATGCCCAGTTTTGCACAAAAGACGGGCTGAAATGATCCGCGGTGATTGATTTGCGGGCGGCTGGCGTTGACTTGGGTCTGTTGGTGCGGGGAATCGTTGTTTGCGGGTGGGCTGCCGTCTACCAATTGAGCAGGGAAGGTATTGGGGCTGGGAATGCTCGATCTGCGTGAGACAAGCACATCTACGCTGACGGCGCAGCCGCGCGCGATCGGCGACCTCGTGCTGTCGTCCAAGGCGCGCGGGTCGGTTTCCGCGATCAATGTGCTTCGGGCCTCCGGTTGCCTGAAGGCGCTGTTCCCGCGCCGCTCCGACGCTGTCGAAAGCATCCTTATCAACACCTCTGGCGGCCTGACGGGCGGTGACCGGCTCTCGCTCGCGGTCACGGCTGGTGCCGGCTCGCATCTGGTATTGACCACGCAGGCGGCTGAGCGTGGCTATCGCGCTGCGACCGGCTTGGCCCGGGTCACCACGCAGCTCACCGTCGAGCAGGGCGCGCGCATGCATTGGCTGCCGCAGGAACTCATCCTTTATGACGGCGCCCGGCTGGCGCGCCGGTTGCGGGCGGATGTGGTCGGGGATGGGCGATTGCTTTTGGTGGAGCCGGTGATCTTCGGCCGTCATGCCATGGGCGAACGCCTGCGCGACGCGTTGTTGCAGGACCGTATCGAGATCTGGCGTGATGGCGCGCCGATCTACTGCGATGCCGTCGCGCTTGACGGTGACATAGAGACACAGATGGCGCGGGCGGCGCTGGGCGGTGGTGCCGGGGCAATGGCCTGCGTCGTCTACCTCGGCCCGGATGCTCCGTCCCGTCTGCCTGCCGTGCGCGCCGACCTGCCGGAGACCGGCGGCGCGTCACTGGTGCGCGATGATCTTTTGGTGGCGCGGGTTCTGGCCAAGGATGGCTTTGACCTGCGCAAAACGCTTCTGCCGGTTCTTGACCGCCTCAGCGGCACCGGCCTGCCCACTTCATGGAGACTGTGACACGATGCAATTGACCCCGCGCGAAAAAGACAAGCTGCTGGTGGCCATGGCCGCCGAAGTGGCGCGCAAGAGACTGGCCCGCGGCGTGAAGCTGAACCACCCGGAGGCCATCGCGCTGATCACCGACGCGGTGGTCGAAGGCGCGCGCGACGGGCGTTCTGTCGCGGATCTGATGCAGGCGGGGGCCGAAGTCGTCTCTCGTGATCAATGTATGAGCGGCATCGCGGAAATGATCCATGACGTGCAGGTCGAAGCGACCTTCCCCGATGGCACAAAGCTCGTCACCGTGCACAATCCGATCCGCTAGCATGGGGTTGCCCCGGTCAAGTGGGCGGCTTCCCTTGATCCGGGGCCAAACTGACAAAGGCCGCACCGACCGAAGGCCTGACGCCACGGGCCGCCGCAAGAAATGAACCAGAAACGAACAGGGACGCTCATGGGACAGATCAGACAGATGGCCATCTTGGGGGCGCTGCCCGTATGGCTGGCCTCTTCGGCCAACGCGCATGCCTCGGAAGAAGCGCATGGCCACGGGCTGCACGGGTTTGCGATCTTTCTGCCACTGGTCCTGTTGATCCTGTCCTTGTTCCTCGTCGCAAAGGTCCGCGCATCATGATCCCCGGAGAGCTGTTCCCCGCCGAAGGCACCCTGACCCTGAACGAAGGGCGAGAGACGACCACCCTGATGGTGGCCAACACCGGGGACCGCCCGGTCCAGGTGGGCTCGCACTACCATTTTGCCGAAGCCAATTCCGCGCTGGAGTTTGACCGCGACGGCGCACAGGGGCAACGTCTGGACATCGCCGCCGGTACCGCGGTGCGGTTCGAGCCCGGTCAGGCCCGCGAAGTGACGCTGATCCCGATGTCCGGAGACCGCCGGATCTACGGATTCAATCAAAAGGTCATGGGCGCGCTCGACTGAGCCGTGCCCGGGTCCTGCATCGGGGACAAATGACCGTATAAGGGCCGGTGGCCCGCATAATCAGGAGAGGAAATCCCATGTGTGACGTCTGTGTGATGAATTCGGTGAAAGATCGGATGCTGTCGCGCCGCAGCTTTTTCAAGGCGGGTGCCGCGCTGACCGCAGGGGCCGCGCTGGCCACCACGACCACACCGGCGATGGCGGCAGGGCACGGATCTGTGGTGGACATGAGCCATGTCACGGATGAGACCTTTCCCACCTATTTCGGCGTGCCCGGCATCAGCTATGAAAAGACCGCGGATTTTGCCGAGAACGGCTTTAACCTGTATAACCTCACGCTGATGGAACACACCGGCACTCATGTGGACGCGCCGCTGCATTTCTCCGCCGACGGGCAATCCGTGGCAGAGATCCCGGTGGAGAACCTCGTTTGTCCGCTGGCCAAGATCGACATTGCCGCCCGCGCGGCCGATGATCCGGATACGATGGTCACCCCAGACGACCTGAAGGCCTGGATCGCTGCCAATGGCGACATCCCGGCGGGCGCCGTGGTGGCGATGTTCTCGGGCTGGGCGGAAAAAGCGGCTGGCGCGGGGTTCCGCAATGCCGACGCCGATGGTGCCATGCATTTCCCCGGGTTCCACATCGAAGCGGCACAGATGCTGATCGAAGAGACGGGCGCAGTGGGCATCGCGGTCGACACTCTGTCGCTGGATCCCGGCACGTCCGCCACGTTTGACGTGCACTATGGCTGGTTGCCCACGAACCGTTACGGCATCGAATGCATTGCCAACCTCGACAAGGTGCCCGATGCCGGTGCGACCCTGATCGTCGGTGCGCCCAAGACGGGCAAGGGCACGGGTGGTCCGGCGCGCATCTTTGCGATGGTCTGACCCATGGCGGTGCAGCCTCTCCTGACCGACGATGCGCTGTCGCCCGAGGCACGCGCGGTGTTTGACGACATCCGCGCGACCCGGGGCAGCGATTTCGTCAACAACTTCTGGCGGGCCTTGGCGCATGACCCGGCGTTGCTGGCGGCGACATGGGCGCGGCTAAAAGTGGTCATGGCGCCGGGCGCGCTGGACCCGTTGGTCAAGGAGATGCTGTACATCGCCGTCTCGGCCACCAATGGGTGCAGTTACTGCGCCCATTCCCATACCGCTTCGGCCCGCGCAAAAGGCATGTCGCCTGAGATGTACGGCGAGCTTTTGGCCGTAGTGGGCATGGCAAACCAGACGAACGCGCTGGCCAATGGGTTGCAGGTGCCGGTCGATGAGGCGTTCGAAGCGTGAATTTGGTGTGCACTTCAGAGGGGCGGTCCCGAACCGTGGTTGGGGGCCCGGCCCATGGCCGCGGTCGGGGTTTGCACGGCGTGCCGCCCCAGGGGCGCGGGCATGGTCAGCGTCCCTCCGCCAGCCATGCGCGCCGACCCTTTGCGCGGGCGATGTTTTGCGCGGGCCTTGCACCTTTGTGTTTGGCAGGCTGCGCGACGTTCGAAGTGTCCGATACAGCGGGCCTGCCCATGTTCGAAGGCCGCAAGGGCCTTTGCTTTGTCGGGTGCACTGTCACCCTGGACACTGCCGAAGGGACCCGCTGTCGCGGCTTTACGCCTGGCCTGTCCGAGGGCAGACCAGCGGTCGTTTCGGTCTATTGCCCGACACGTCCAGATCAGGAACTCACAATCGAGAATTTCAGTTTCAGCCGCGTAAACGTCGGTAAGGCCAAAGCCCGACCCGACACGCGCGCTCGGACCCAACCGGAAATAGAAGCCCAACGCGTGGCTTCCCAGTCAGGATCAACCTAATGCCCGCCACTATCAATCGTTCCGACTATGCCGCCATGTTCGGCCCCACCACCGGTGACAAGCTGCGGCTGGCCGACACTGATCTCATCATCGAGGTCGAAAAGGACATCACCGCGCTTGCAGTGGGCGCCGCTCAAACCGGTGGCAGCGGTCAAAACGCAGCGATCTACGGCGAAGAGGTCAAGTTCGGCGGCGGCAAGGTGATCCGCGACGGCATGGGACAGTCTCAGGCCACGCGCGCGCAGGGGGCCGTGGACACAGTCATCACCAATGCCCTGATCGTTGACTGGACCGGCATCTACAAGGCGGATGTAGGGCTGCGCGACGGGCGCATTCACAAGATCGGCAAGGCGGGCAATCCTGACACCCAGCCCGGTGTGGACATCATCGTCGGCCCCGGCACAGAGGCCATCGCGGGCGAGGGCAAGATCCTGACGGCCGGGGGGTTTGACAGCCATATCCACTTTATCTGCCCGCAACAGATCGAGGACGCGTTGCACTCTGGTCTGACGACCATGCTGGGCGGCGGCACTGGCCCGGCCCATGGCACGCTGGCGACCACCTGCACGCCGGGCCCCTGGCACATCGGAAGGATGTTGCAGGCGGCGGATGCCTTCCCGATGAACCTTGCCTTTGCGGGCAAGGGCAACGCCTCGCTGCCCGCTGCCCTGGAGGAACAAGTGAGGGCGGGCGCCTGCTCTTTGAAACTGCATGAGGATTGGGGGACGACGCCGGGCGCCATCGATTGTTGTCTGAGCGTGGCGGATGCCATGGACGTGCAGGTCATGATCCACACAGACACGCTGAACGAGAGCGGGTTTGTCGAAAACACCGTGAAGGCCATGAAAGGCCGGACGATCCACGCCTTTCACACCGAGGGGGCCGGTGGCGGGCACGCGCCCGACATCATCAAGATTTGCGGCGAGGCGCATGTCTTGCCCTCGTCGACCAACCCCACGCGTCCCTTTACCGTGAACACGATCGAGGAACACCTCGACATGCTCATGGTCTGTCACCACCTCGACAAATCGATCCCCGAAGACGTGGCCTTTGCCGAAAGCCGCATCCGCCGTGAGACCATCGCCGCAGAGGATATCCTGCATGACATGGGCGCGTTTTCGATCATCGCATCGGACAGTCAGGCCATGGGCCGCGTTGGCGAAGTGCTGATCCGCACCTGGCAGACCGCGGACAAGATGAAAAAACAGCGCGGGCGCTTGTCCGAGGAAACGGGCGACAACGACAACATGCGCGTGCGCCGCTATATCGCGAAATACACGATCAACCCGGCCATCGCGCATGGGATCGCGCATGAGATCGGCTCCATCGAGGAAGGCAAGCGCGCGGACCTGTGCCTGTGGAGTCCGGCGTTTTTCGGCGTGAAGCCGGAAATGGTGCTTTTGGGCGGCACCATCGCTTGCGCGCAGATGGGGGATCCGAATGCCTCAATCCCGACACCTCAGCCGGTCTATTCGCGCCCGATGTTTGGTGCCTTCGGGCGCAGTGTCGAACGTTCTGCCGTGACCTTCGTGTCCGAGGCCGCGCAGGCCGATGGTATCGGCAAAGCGCTTGGCCTTGCCAAGGAGACACTGTCGGTGCGGGGCACGCGCGACATCGGCAAGGCGGATCTGAAGCTGAACGATGCCACGCCGAAGGTCGAGGTCAATCCGGAAACCTACGAAGTGCGCGCCGATGGTGAGTTGCTCACCTGTCAGCCAGCCACGGAACTGCCGATGGCGCAGCGCTACTTCCTGTTCTGAGGCGGCTGTGTCGCGGCAGATCCTTATAGCGGACGCGGGCCGCCATAAGAGGCCGACAGGCGCGCAACGCCGGAATGCCGTTCGGCCGCGCGCAAGCGTGCGCGCGTCGCCTCGTCATCCGGGCGCGACGACCGCTTGCGGTGCGACAGTTCAACATGCTGCGCCTTGATTGCTTTCATTCGGTCGCGGAGCGAATCGAGCGAGTCGGTGACGCGGGATATGATGTGTTCGTTGCCCATGGCAGAGTGCCTATCAAGCGTCGGTAAATGAACCGTTATGGATAAGTGCCGTTTGTGGATAGCTCAAGGAACCGTGTACGGTTTCGAAAAGATCCAGGGAGATGACAATGAGATTCGGAATGATTTTCTTGGCCGCGGCCTGGCCCGCAGCAGTTTGGGCCGAATGCCCGACGGCGGCGGATCTCGACAACGGCATTCGGTTCCGCATCGATCAAGCCGATACAGAAACCTTTCGCAGGGTCCGTCCGGGCGTTGTCGAGGCAACGATTCGGTTTGAAGACGGCTATGCGACGCGCAACTTGCTGGCGCAGGGTATTTACCTGTTGGAATGGGTTGACCTGGTGGATGAACAGCCGGATCTGTCCACACGCGCGACCTTTGCCTTCCCGAAAAACGCGTTGGATATGCCCATCCCGGAAACAGGCGGCGCTTATCGGTTCGATGTCGTTGTCGCGGAAAACGGCAACTTTGATAAAGAGTTGCAGGCCTATGACGTGGGCGAAATGGTGAAGTACCAATACGGGACCTGCGTCTACGATGTGCTCCCGATCGAAGTGCGCTACGTTCCAGACGAAGAAAACAGTGTCGATATACTTCACTATTTACCTGCGCTCGGGATCGCCTATTTCGCCGAAAGCCTCTTTGGCACGGATGAGCGGGAAGTCTATCGCTATCACACCATCGAGAAACTGCCATGACGGCATTGCCGGTTGCGCAGATCCTGCTTCGTGGCGGTGGCGAAGGGGCGGACGAGGTTGTCGAGCTGGACTATGATGCCCGTTTTCTGCGGCGCAAGAGATTGGAAACATTGGCGGGACTGGCCTTTGTCGTGGATCTGGAAAAGACCACGTCACTTGACGATGGGGACGCGCTGGAACTGGGCGATGGGCGCAGGGTGCTGGTGCGTGCTGCGCGTGAAGAGGTGCTCGAAGTGCGGGGTGATTTGCCGCGCCTTGCCTGGCATATCGGCAATCGGCATACACCCTGCCAGATCGAAGCCGACCATCTGGTCATCCAGCAGGACCCGGTTATCCGGCATATGCTGGCGCATGTGGGCGCTGACGTGACAGAGGCCACGCGCGCCTTCACGCCCGAGGGCGGCGCCTATGGCCACGGGCGGACGCATAGCCATGAACACGGGCACACCGCCCATGACCATGCACACTGATTCGCGTCTTCTTGTGCTTACGCAATGGCTTTCGCCGGCGTATCCCCTTGGCTCGTTTGCGTTTTCCCATGGGTTGGAAGCCGCCTGCGCCCGCGGATGGGTGCAGGATGCCGCTGGCTTGCAAGACTGGCTGCAGGGGGTGATCGAGGCGGGCTCTGGCCGTGCGGATGCGATCTGGATCGAACTGGCCTGGAGCGCGTCGCGCCCCGTGGCGGAATTGGACGCCTTGGCGCGGGCCTATGCGCCCTCCGCGGAACGGCTGCGCGAGACGGTCAAACAAGGCGAGGCCTTTGCCGCGATCAGTTCACAGGTCTGGGACATCGACGTTCCCAAATCCCCCTTGCCGGTGGCATTGGGCCACGCGGCGCTACAGGTGGCCCTGGATGTGACAGTCTGCAAGGCTTTGTATTTGCAAAGCTTCACCAGCAATCTCGTGGCATCGGCCCAGCGTCTCATGCCTTTGGGGCAAACCGCGGCACAGCGGATCGTCGCCAACCTGTCGCCGTTGTGCATGACGGTGGCGGAAGACACCGCAGGCGCGGCGCTGGAGGACGTGGTGTCCAACGCCTTCTTGTCGGATGTGGCGGCAATGGCGCATGAAAGCTTGGATGTGAGGGTGTTTCAAACATGACTTCGATGAACGGCCCCCTGAGGGTGGGGATTGGTGGACCGGTGGGTGCTGGCAAGACCACTCTGACTGCGCGCCTCGCGGAGCGGCTGAAGGACAGCTTTTCCATCGGTGTGATCACCAACGACATCTACACCCAAGAGGACGCAGAGGCGATCATGCGCATGCAGATCCTGCCCGGTGACAGGGTTATCGGTGTGGAAACAGGGGGTTGCCCGCATACGGCCATCCGCGAGGATGCCTCCATCAACCTGTCCGCAGTGGCGGAGATGCAGGCACGGCACCCGGATGTGCAAGTGGTCTTGATCGAGTCTGGCGGCGACAATCTGAGCGCCACGTTCAGCCCCGAATTGGCGGACGTGACGCTTTACGTGATTGACGTGGCGGCGGGCGAAGAGATCCCGCGCAAGGGCGGACCGGCCATTCGCCGTTCTGACCTGCTGGTGATCAACAAGACCGACCTCGCGCCTTATGTCGGAGCATCGCTGGAGGTGATGGAGCGTGACGCCATCCGGGTGCGCGATGGGCGTCCCTTTGTCTTTACCTCTCTGCGAGAGGGGCGCGGTGCCGATGAGATCGTAGAGAAACTACGCGAGATCTCAGGGCTTTAGACCTGTGGAGCGCGAGCAGCCGGTCTAGATCGACGCCCAGTCGGTGAATTGCCAGGCCCGCGGCGCCGGATGCCGGGGCAGGGCAGGAGCGGGGTGTGCGGGCGGTTGTTGCGTCGTTTGTGTCATGTCTTGTCCTCCTGCCTGCAAACGTGGGGCGGGGGCATGATCAGCGCCAGTGGTGTTTCCCTTACCTCTCGCAGATGCGACCAGACTTGAAACCGCTTGGCGCGCAACACGGGGCAGCGAAGACCGCTTGGGCCATTGCGTCAAAACGGGAGGTGCGCAGGCGCTTCGCACCGGATCATTCATCGCAAAACAGGGAGTATGGAGGGCGCGCATCGGCAGGCGCAGGGTCAATCTGTACAAAACGCAGGCTGTTTTGTCTGGATTGATCAAACCGCGGGGCCAAGCAAGACCAGCCCCACGGACACCGGTTGGTCAGGCGCATCTGCCGCAGGTTCACACCCGGGCTGCGCGCCACAAGCGCAGAATCAGAGCAGTTTCAGTTCAGACGCGGACACCTTGCCGTCGCGCCCTTCGCGCAATTCGTATTCGATCTTCTGGTTGTCGGCGAGGCCGGTCAGACCCGAACGCTCAACGGCGCTGATGTGTACGAATACATCTTTGCCGCCGCCATCGGGTTGGATAAAGCCGTAGCCTTTTGTGGTGTTGAACCATTTCACGGTGCCAGTGGCCATCGTGATATCTCCTGTCGTCTTTGCCGCACGCGGAATGCTGCGGCCCGGCGATGTCAGAGCAGTATCGTGTGCTCTGCCGCCATTGGAGACAGGGTAGCGATAGTGGTAACGTAGCGCGCCCGCCTATGACAGAGTGCGCGAGTCGTGGCAAGCACGAAGGTGTTAATTTTAGTCGCGTATAAGTAGCGCAGGGCACAAGGCCCCGCACCACCCGATCATAAAATCAGAGCAACTGCAGGTTGCCAGCAGATTCCTTGCCGTCACGGCCGGTCTGCAGTTCGTACTCAACCTTCTGGTTGTCGCTGAGGCCGGTGAGGCCCGAACGTTCAACGGCAGAGATGTGCACAAACACGTCTTTGCCGCCGCTCTCGGGCGCGATAAAGCCGTAGCCTTTGGTGGTGTTGAACCATTTCACGGTGCCTGTGGCCATCGTGATGTCTCCTGGAATAGATGCCGCACGCGGAGGTGCTGCGGCCCGGCGATGTCAGAGCAGTATCGGATGCGCTGGCGCCGGGAGGAGACAGGGTAGCGATAGTGGTAACGGTGCAGGTGTGCGTATGGCAGAGACCCCGCCGCGTGTAAAGTCTGGACTTCGCCCGCCTATGCGGGACAGACGCTGCTACAACTGGCGGGGGCGGTTTGGTGAAGCAAACCTCCGTCGCTGGATTTCTGGAATCACCTGCCGCTGTTTGTCGCGATTGAGGAGGACGTCCTCAGTGATCTTTGTCGTCTTGATGGCCACGGCCCGAACGATGAAGAGAGGCCTAAGGGCATCGTAAAGGTCATACAGCGATTGCAGAAACCACTCTGAGAGGCGCGCAAGAAACAGATGCCCATGCGCCAACAGGGGCTTTGCGAAGAACGTTGCGGTGATCGGCAAGCCCGGTTCCAGAAGGAAGAAGATGCTCCACGCGCAGTAAAGTAGCGGTTCGACGAGCGACAAAGCGCTAAGGATCGTCAGCCAGACTGTACGCGAAAGGGCCGCCCGCTTACCGGGTGAATTTCTTGTGTTTCAGCCGCTTGGGTTCCAGCGCATCGGCCCCCAGTCGGCGCTTCTTGTCTTCTTCGTATTCGTCGAAGTTGCCTTCGAACCATTCCACATGGGCCTCGCCCTCAAAGGCAAGGATATGCGTGCAAATACGGTCGAGGAAAAACCGGTCGTGAGAAATCACCACGGCGCAGCCAGCGAAGTCGACCAGCGCATCTTCGAGCGCACGCAGTGTTTCGACATCGAGGTCGTTGGTCGGTTCGTCGAGCAGGATGACATTGCCGCCTTCTTTCAGGAGGCGCGCCATGTGGACGCGGTTGCGTTCGCCGCCCGAGAGCAGGCCGACCTTCTTCTGCTGGTCGCCCCCCTTGAAGTTGAAGGCTGAACAGTAAGCGCGCGAATTCATTTGCGCATCGCCCAACTGGATCACTTCTGCCCCGCCCGAGATCGCCTCCCAGACGGTTTCATCTGGTTTGAGGTCGTCGCGTGACTGGTCGACATAAGCCAGTTCCACCGTGTCGCCCAGTTCGATCTTGCCATCGTCTGGGGTCTCTTGCCCGGTGATCATCTTGAACAGGGTGGATTTGCCCGCGCCATTCGGGCCGATCACACCGACGATCCCACCGGGGGGAATGTCGAAGGTCAGTTTTTCGATCAGGAGCTTGTCGCCCATCGCCTTGGTCACGCCATCGAGTTCGATCACCCGCTGGCCCAGACGCGGGCCGTTGGGAATAATGATCTGCGCACGGCTGAGCTTCTCGCGCTCTGACTGGCCCGCGAGATCGTTGTAGGCGGCGATCCGCGCCTTGGATTTGGACTGACGGGCCTTGGCGCCTTGCCGGATCCAGTCCAACTCGCGTTCGAGGGTCTTCTGACGGGCTTTGTCCTCACGTGCTTCATGCGCGAGGCGTTTGGCTTTCTGCTCCAGCCAGGCGGAATAGTTGCCCTCGTAGGGGATGCCCTTGCCGCGGTCCAGTTCGAGGATCCAACCCGTTATATCGTCAAGGAAATAACGGTCGTGCGTCACGATCAGGATCGTGCCCTTGTAGGCGATCAGGTGGCTTTGCAGCCATGCGATCGTCTCGGCGTCGAGGTGGTTCGTCGGTTCGTCCAGCAACAGCATGTCAGGCGCTTCGAGCAGCAGTTTGCACAGCGCGACCCGGCGGCGTTCGCCGCCGGACAGCGTGCTGACATCGGCGTCATCGGGCGGGCAACGCAGCGCCTCCATGGCGACGTCGATCTGGCTGTCGAGGTCCCACAGATTTTCTGCGTCGATCTGGTCCTGAAGGGAGGCCATTTCGTCCGCGGTCTCGTCCGAGTAGTTCATCGCCAACTCGTTGAACCGGTCGAGTTTTCCCTGTTTTTCCGCGACGCCCAGCATGACGTTTTGGCGCACGTTCAGCGCCTCGTCCAGATGCGGCTCCTGCGGGAGGTAGCCGACTTTGGCGCCCTCGGCGGCCCAGGCCTCGCCGCTGAATTCCTTGTCGATGCCTGCCATGATGCGCATCAGTGTCGATTTGCCCGAGCCATTGACCCCGACGACGCCGATCTTGACGCCGGGAAGAAAGCTCAACCGAATGTTTTCAAAGCACTTCTTGCCACCAGGGTAGGTCTTGGAGACGCCGTCCATATGGTACACGTACTGGTAAGAAGCCATGCGCATTACTCCGAGGTCTGATCCGCTATTTGTAACGGGAGTAGCCTGTCTTGGCACAGCGCGCAATCGGTGCGTCATGTGTTCCGGGTCGGCGCCGTTTGACGCGTCGCGCCAACCGCAGGCAGGTATTTCGGGTCGTGGGGTATCCGGTAAATATCTGAATATATTATTTAATTTGGCGAATTGGATGGGGTGGTGGCCACGATTTTCCGGATTTTCGTTTAATTCGATCTAAAGGAATCCCTTTCATACCGGGGACTGAGATTGGCGCGGGCCTTGGCCGCGCAGAGAAGACCTGTCGACCGGAGAAGCCGAAATGACAAACAGCGCGCGGCCCAGCAAGGGTCCCTCGTGGACACAAATGAAACTGAAGTGGAAGGTGCCTCTCCAGATTGCGGTGCCGACCGTGATCATCATGTTGGCAATGAGTCTGTTTGGCTATTGGCAGGGCAAATCCTCCCTTGAGGCGAGCCGGAGCCTCGCGTTTCGCGCCACCCTCGAAGAGAAATCGCTGGCGTTGAACACATGGTTTGATGGCATCGAGGAGGACATGCGCATCCTCGCAGAAGGGACCGCCACGCAAGAGGCGATCACCGCCTTCACTTTTGCCTGGATCCAGTTGGGGGCAGGGGCAGAGCGAGAGCTTCAGGATTTGTACATCCACGACAATCCGCATCCGGCAGGTCAGAAAGACGAGCTGATGCGCGCTGATGACCCCTCCGTATGGAGCGAAATGCACGGCAAGTATCACGCAGGTTTCCGCAGTTTTCAGCGCACTGGGCAGTACTATGATCTCTTCTTGTTCGATTTGCAGGGCAATCTGATCTATTCCGTCTACAAGGAACTGGATTTCGCCACCAATTTTTTCGAAGGGGCTTATGCAGACAGTGGTTTGGGCCAAGCTTTCCGCGGCGCGCTGGATCTGCCACGCGGAGGCCAATTTTATTCCGGCTTTGACCCCTATGCCCCCAGCGCGGGCGCGCCTGCGAACTTCATCTCTTCGTCTGTGTTTGATGCAGATGGCAACCGCATCGGTGTGGCATCCTTGCAAATCAACATCGACATGCCGATGGAGATCCTCGCAGGCAGCGCGGTGTTGGGTGAAACGGGACTGATCTACGCTGTCGATGATGGTGGGCGGGCGCTGTCTGCCTCGCCGCACGACGGTGGACACAAGGTCCTGGAGCAATTGCCCGATTTGCCCTACCTGGTCTCGGCGCGCAACGGAATGGCCCTGCCCAGCGGCAATGTGACGGGTTTGTCGGGCAATCCGGCCGTTGTCGATGGTGTCAATTTCGACAGGGCCGGGGAGTATTGGCACCTTGTCGTCGAGCAGGACGCAGCAGAGGCACGCGCGGCTGAGGCTCGCTTGCTGTTCACAACGGTTGCTCAGACGATCATTGTCACGGTCATTGTCTTGTTGCTTGCCGTTGTCGTGGCCCGGCTGGTCACAAGCCGGATTGCGGTGCTCAGCACAGCGGTCGCGCGGATCAAGAAGGGCGACTACCACAGCGCTGTGGAGCAGGCAGAATCATTTGACGAGATCGGCGATATTGCCCGCGCGCTGGAACAGCTGAAAGGCGAGTTGGCGCAAGGAGAGACCGCCAAGGCCGATCAGCAGCGCCGCGCAGAAGAGCAGGCCAAAGTGGTCGCAACCCTGAGTGATGCTCTGCAGGAATTGTCGCAGGGGAACTTGGATTGCCAGATCCACACACATATGGGCGGTGCCTATGAGGCGCTGCGCGGCCATTACAATGAGACGGTCGAGTCGCTTGCCGTGATCATCGGTGAGTTGCGTATGAGTGCCGAGAGCATCGACACCGATGCGCAGATCATGAGCGACAGCGCCGATGCCCTGTCGAAACGCACCGAAAACCAGGCGGCCACACTTGAAGAAACCGCAGCGGCGATGGAGCAGATCACCGCAAGCGTGACTTCCACCGCGGGTGGCGCACGGGATATCGTCAGTGCCATGGCGTTGGCACAAGATCAGGCAGAGCGTGGTGAAGAAGTGCGTGGCCGCGCCGTGGACGCAATGAGTGCGATCGAGAGATCGTCCAAGCAGATCAGCCAGATCATCCAAGTGATGGAAGACATTGCCTTTCAGACCAACCTGCTGTCCCTCAACGCCGGGGTGGAGGCAGCCCGTGCGGGGGAGGTCGGGCGTGGTTTTGCGGTCGTCGCATCGGAAGTGCGTGCGCTTGCGCAACGCTCGTCTGACAGCGCAGCGGAGATCCGCAGCCTGATCCAGAATTCTAACGAGAACGTCTCCAACGGTGTGAGGCTTGTGACAGAAATGGGGGGAGCCATCGAGGGGATCGTGCAAGAGGTCTCATCAGTAACTGAACGTGTTCAAAACATCGCTGCCGGTGCATCGGAGCAGGCGACAGGTCTGAGCGAAATCAACAACGGCATTTCGATGCTCGATCAGGTCACGCAGGAAAATGCCGCCATGGTCAACGAAACTGCCAGCGCGGGACGCGCCTTGCAGGACAAGGCAGGCGGGCTGCGGCAATTGGTGACGCGGTTCAGGTCTGACTCGATGGTGCAGCATGTTGTATCGCGCATGCCGGAAGCAGTGGACATGGTGCCAACAACGCATTCCGACACGTCCGACCTTGGGTGGGATAGCAAGGATGCGCAGCCTTTGCCGTTTGCTGACCAACCCCAAGGCGAGTCACCGAATCACCGTTCGGCACTCTGGCAGGATTTCTGAACGGGTATGAACTGCGCGGTTGCGATCGTCAGGGCGTATGGCGCAACCTCTGGGTTGATCCCTTGTCTCCAAGCGCTTACGGATTTCCGCGAACGTTCGTTTGGTCGGAACAGGGGGAGTGCGGTTGATCGCGCAACGCAGATTGAGCGGGGTCCATCGCGGACAGCGTATTGGCCTTTTCGGCGGCTCATTCGATCCGCCACACGTGGGCCATGTGCACGTCTCGGAACAGGCGTTGAAACGGTTTGGGCTGGATCAGGTGGTTTGGCTGGTGAGTCCGGGCAACCCCCTGAAACCGAACGCCCCAGCACCGCTCGCAGAGCGTTGCGCCGCAGCAAAGCGTCTACTCACCCACCCGAAGATCCGTGTGAGCGCGGTAGAATCGGTACTTGGCACAAGGTATACGGCACAGACGCTGCAAGCGCTTCAAGCGCTGCATCCCGACGTGCGTTTCGTCTGGCTGATGGGGGCCGACAATCTCGCACAGTTTCACCGGTGGGACAGGTGGCGAGAGATCATGCACCAGATGCCCATTGGCGTCCTCGCGCGCCCCGGCCAACGAACCGCTGCGCGCGGCTCGGTGGCGTCCAGAGTATTCCGTTCCGCCCGTATCTCTGCGCGGCAAAGCCAGAGACTGGCTATGGCCCGGGCGCCCGCCTGGTGTTTCGTGAACATGCCGCTGCGCTTCGAGAGTTCCACGGCTTTGCGGGCGCAGGCAGGCTGCGGTGCGGCTAAAAGTTGAACCGGCTGGGTACAGGCAACTGTTGCGAGCCGCAGTGGCTTTCGCTTAGATCAGGGCCATGACCAGAGTGATTTCAAGACGTCTTTTCCTGAGCGGCACTGCGAGTTTGGCGTTCTCAGGCTCAGCATTTGCCGGCGCGCCGGCGCGTTCGTTGCGGCCGGTTTCCCGCGACGACGACCTGTTGCGACAGATCCAGCCCAGCATCGAGGAACTGATCTCGCGGTCTGGTTTGAAAGGCACCGTCGGGTTTGCCGTCGCAGACGCCCGCAGTGGCAAGGTGCACGAGGCACATAATGACGTGCAGGGACTGCCGCCCGCCAGCGTGGCCAAAGCCTTGACCGCGGGCTATGCGCTCGCCACGTTGGGAGGCAACCATAGGTTCAAAACGCGTGTCCTGGCAACGGGCACTGTCCGCGACGGGGTGATCGAAGGGGACCTCATCCTCGCTGGAGGTGGGGACCCCACTCTGGACACGGACAGCCTTGCAGCGCTTGCTGCTGAGTTGAAAAGCGCTGGCGTCACGCAGGTCACGGGCGAATTCCACGTTTGGGGGGGCAGCCTGCCCTATTTGCGCAGCATCGACACGACCCAACCGGACCATGTGGGGTATAACCCTGCAATTTCCGGCCTTAATCTGAATTTCAATCGCGTGCATTTCGAATGGCGTCAGTCCGGCAGTGCCTACACCGTCACGATGGATGCCCGTTCTGCCGCACATCGGCCGCAAGTGCGCATGGCCCGGATGGCCGTGGAATCGCGTGCCGTGCCCGTTTACACGTATACCGATGCTGGTGAGCATGATGCCTGGACCGTTGCTCGAGGCGCGTTGGGCAAAGGCGGCGCGCGATGGCTGCCAGTGCGCAAGCCAGAGCTTTATGCTGGCGAGGTCTTTCAAAGCCTGACGCAGGGGCAAGGGCTGCGCTTGCCGGTGCCTCGAATTCTGCAAGACTTGCCGTCGGGGGCGAAGACACTGGCGACGCGCCAGAGCGCTCCCCTTGGCCTGATCTTGCGCGACATGCTCAAGTTCTCGACCAACATCACGGCGGAGGCCGTTGGCTTGGCCGCGACCCATGCCAAAACCGGACGCAGGCCCGAAAGCCTCGCGGCATCGGCCCAGGCGATGAATGAATGGGCTCGGGACACTTTGGGTGTGGCTGACGTGGCTCTGGTGGACCACTCGGGGTTGGGGGATCAAAGCCGCGTGTCCGCGACGCATATGATGGCTGCGCTCCGCGCCTTGCGCGCCGACCCGACGTTAAAGACCTTGCTGAAACCTTTCCCGATGCGGGATCAACAGCGGCGGATCATCAAAGACCACCCGATAAAGGTGGTGGCGAAGACGGGGACTCTCAATTTTGTAAGCGGTTTGGCTGGGTTTGTGGATTTGCCCGACGGTACAGAACTGGTCTTTGCGATATTCGCTGCCGATCTGGAGCATCGCGCAACTCTGACTCGGGCAGAACGGGAGCGGCCCAAAGGGGGGCGGACCTGGAACCGGCGCGCAAAATCCTTGCAGCAAAGCTTGATCGAACGGTGGGGTATCCTCTACGGCGCCTGAAGTTGACTGGGGCTTGCCGAGAACGTTCGGACACATGGACCGGGACATGTATGTTTCGAACAGAAAACCGCAAACGCGTGTTCTGTTCGAAACGACCTACACGCGCCGAAGTTTTTTCGGGCGCGTGCACAAAGTATCGAGGCTTGTTGGACCGGACCGGTGTTTCCTAAGCCACGCCCAACGTCACCAATATGCCAGATCTCGGGCGGGTGACAAAACCCGCTCCAGTGACGCCACATACCGTAGGCCGGGGTTGACCCCGGCTTCCGTGCAAAGGTCAGTTCTGGATCACCACCTTCATGTTTCGCTTCCCGACTTGCTGTGTCAGTTGGAAAAGCACTGCCGCGTGTTCTGGATGCAAGCGCACGCATCCCGCAGAAGCCGGACTGCCGAGGCGGCTGATCTGGTCGGTGCCGTGAATGGCGTAATTCCCCGAGAAAAATATCGAATAGGGCATCGGCGCATTGTTATACAGGCTGGACCGGTGGTTGCGCGACAGCCATTTGGCGCTCCAGGCACCACGGGGCGTGTATTTTCCAGCGCGCGCGGTGGACACCGGCCAGCGATACGTGACCTGCCCATTATAGATAACCGTCATCGTTTGTGTGGACACATCCACCTTGGCTACCAGCGGTGCAGCAAGGGCCGCGAGCGGTAGCCAGAAAATCAAGACCGCTCCGATGGCGGCAGCAAATACGCGGTTCATAATGTCCCTCCAGGTGTGCTTTAAGCGCGTCGGCGAAAATATGCCGAATGGAAGATACTATGAGGTTAACCGCAGGTCAGTCCGGTAATCCTGACCTTGAGGCGCAATTTTTGTGTCGGTTCTGCAATAAAACGCTGAAATTCGGCGTAGATAGCCAGTTTTCACAAGGACAGATGCCGCGCCCGCGCGCCCCGCTCGATGGCTGCAGCGTGTAGACGGTCGATATTGAGCTCATAGCGAATCTCTTCGAGCAGGCGCAATTCCGTTTCCAGAAGCTGTCCATCGGCGGCTGCAACGTCACAGGCGAGGGCGTAAGCGGTTTCGAAAAGCCGTTCCGGCAGATTGTCACGCAGCAGCCCGAACAGGGCGTCCAGCCCGTCCTCCTGTTCGAAAAGATCGAAAACCAGGCTCGACATGACCCGGACGCGGTCGGTGTCATACCCAACGAAGACCGGCAGGATGTTCACCGCGGAGTCGATCTTGACCAGTTCTGCCGTGCGCACGTTTTCGTCCGACGCCGAGACGGTGATCATGAGAGCCACAAGGCAGTCTTGCGGGCTCAGCGGGTGCGAAATCTCTGTCATGGTCAGGGCCCTCATGTGTTGCGGTCAATCGATGGCAATTTATTGACGCTGCCCGCGCGGGGCAATAGGAACCGCCCGGTATTCACCCAAGAAAGGATCCGGACATGTCCGATCTCCGCGACGCAGCAATGACCTCAAAGGCCTGGCCTTTCGAAGAGGCGCGCCGGATCCTCAAACGCTATGAAAAGACACCGCCGGAAAAGGGATGCGTTCTGTTCGAGACGGGCTACGGTCCTTCTGGCCTTCCCCATATTGGCACGTTCGGCGAGGTCGCACGAACCACGATGATCCGCCGGGCCTTCGAAGTGATTTCGGAGATCCCGACCCGTCTCATCTGTTTTTCGGACGATATGGATGGCATGCGAAAGGTTCCAGGCAACGTGCCCGACCAGGATGTGCTGGCAACGCATTTGCAAAAACCGCTGACCTCCGTGCCGGATCCCTTTGGCACGCATGCCAGCTTTGGCGACCACAACAATGCGATGTTGCGCCGTTTTCTGGATACCTTCGGGTTCCAGTACGACTTTTTTTCGGCGACGGAGTTTTACGCATCCGGGCAGTTCGACGAGATATTGTTGCGCTGTGCAGAGCGCTACGACCGCCTCATGGACATCATGCTGAAGTCCTTGCGCGAAGAGCGGCAGCAGACCTATTCGATCTTTCTTCCCCTGCATCCGGAGACGGGGCGGGTCCTCTACGTGCCGATGAAACATGTGGACGCCGCAAAAGGCGAGATCACTTTCGATGATGAGGACGGCCGTGAATGGACGATGCCGGTGACGGGCGGCCGCGTCAAACTGCAGTGGAAACCGGATTTTGGCGCCCGTTGGGCGGCGCTGGGTGTCGATTTCGAAATGTATGGCAAAGACCATTCCACCAACGAAAAGATCTATGACGCGATTTGTCGGACGCTTGGCGTTCGGCCGCCGAACCACTTCACTTATGAGTTGTTCCTTGACGACCTTGGTCAGAAAATCTCCAAATCGTCGGGCAATGGGCTGACCATCGACGAATGGCTGAGCTATGCCGCAACCGAGAGCCTGTCGTACTTCATGTACCAGAAACCGAAGACAGCAAAGCGGCTGTGGTGGGACGTCATCCCCAAGGCGGTGGACGAGTATCATCAGCAATTGCGGGCCTTTGATGGGCAGGATGCCAAGGCGCGGGCCAACAACCCGGTGTTTCACATCCATCGCGGGCAGCCGCCGGAGAGCACTTTGGTGGTGCCCTTCTCGATGTTGCTGAACCTCGCAAGTGCGGCGGGTGCGGAAGACAAGGCGGCCATGTGGGCCTTTGTTCGGCGCTATGCGCCGGAGGCAACGCCCGAGACGCATCCGGACCTCGACGCGGCGGCGGGCTTTGCGGTGAAATACTACCATGACTATGTGAAACCATCGAAGGCGTTTCGCGCGGCGACGGAGGTCGAAAGCGCA
The DNA here is from genome assembly GCA_042088665.1 of Sagittula sp. Taxonomy (GTDB): domain Bacteria; phylum Pseudomonadota; class Alphaproteobacteria; order Rhodobacterales; family Rhodobacteraceae; genus JBELMB01. The sequence continues at coordinate 30,529 of JBELMB010000013.1, read as the reverse complement.
GCCATGGCGGACCTTGCGGCGCAACTTTCGGCGCACGAAGGACCGGTGGATGATGAAACCCTGCAAAGTCTGGTGTTCGCCGTGGGCAAGGCCCATGGGTTTGAGCCACTGCGCGATTGGTTCAAGGCCCTCTACGAGGTGCTTCTGGGGCAAAGTCAGGGTCCGCGTTTTGGCGGCTTCATCGCGCTGTATGGTGTCGCCGAAACCGTTGAGCTTATCAACAAGGGCCTCTCTGGTGATCTGATCGGGTGAGGTGCCGAAATCTTTCAAAGATTTCGGGCCGGTTTCTTTGAAAGAAACCGGCTCCCCTCGACGGTGATCCGCATTGCTTTACTTCCTTCTGTGGATCAAAGGAGGACGTGCGATGCGTGGGATTTTTGTTGGGCTTTTCGCGGGGCTCTGGCTGACGGGTGTGGCCTGGGCGCAGGAGGTCCTTGCTCCTGATGCCGGGATCGAAAGCACGATCCAAAGCCAGATCGATGCTTTTCGCAAGGATGATTTCGGTCGGGCCTTTACCTTTGCCAGCCCGTCAATTCAGGGGATGTTCGGCACGCCGGAGAACTTTGGTGCGATGGTTCGCAACGGCTATCCCATGGTCTGGCGCCCCAGCGACGTGGTCTATGGCGACCTGAGGGAGATCGCGGGGAACCTTTGGCAGAAGGTTATTGTTCAGGATGCGCAGGGTCAGACCTTTGTTCTGGACTATCAGATGGTGCAGGTGGACGGAGCCTGGCGCATCGCGGGTGTGCAGATCCTGCCCGCACCTGACCTGTCTGCCTGACCGCTTGCCTGCGACACGTTCAGGGTTGCAGTCCCTTCCAGACTTTTGGCCAGTTCATCTGGGCGATCCGCCGGTTCCGCAGGGGCAATTGGCGCGGCGCATCATTGAGCCCGCCTCCGTCAAGATCCTGCATACTGTCCTGTTGCCTGCCAGATTGGTCACCGTACGCCGTGGTCCGAGACCGTTAACCAACCGTTGATATTTCCCCTTTCCGAGCGGGGCCGTGGGCCTTTGAACTGTGGAAAGGGATCTCGATGAACAAGGCGATCACCGAAGGATTGGTCTTTATGCCGCCGGCCTTTGCGGCGGGCAACCTCGGGCTCTGGGCGCGGGGCGACGGTGTGCCCGGTTCGGACACCTATTACAACCTTGCCACGGCGGCTTTTGTGCCTGCGGATCAGGACTTTGCCGGTTGCCTCGAGATCCAGAAGACCGACGCGACGCAAAAGCTGCGTCACATGGGGCAGACGCCGCTGCCGCTGGGTTGCTACCTGCGAGTCACCGCCCGGGTAAAGGCGGTTTCGGGCGCTTTGCCGGATGTGCGCATTGCGGGCTATGCCGCTGACGCCTCTGGCCAGCCGGTGAGTGGGGTGACGACCACCGGGCCGGCCACCACGCTGACCGGATACGGCGACGTGGTCGAGATCTCTGCAATCATTGGTGCCGGCAACCGCAGCGGCGTGGATCTCGTCTGGGGCACCGAGACCAGCTATGGCCATTTCGGAATCGACCTGTTGGGTGCCAATGGGGGTGTTGTGCGTATCGACGACATCCAGATCGAAGATGTCACGTCCTACTTCCTGCGCGACCTGATGAATTGGGTCGATGTGCGGGACTTTGGTGCCATCGGGGATGGTGTCACGGATGACAGCGTGGCGTTCGAGGCGGCGGATGCTGCGGCCGCCGGGCGTCGGGTCCTCGTCTCTGCCGGGGTTTACCGTCTGGCACAATCCGTGACCCTGACGAGTCGCGTGCAGTTTGAAGGCACGCTGAGCATGCCAACCGAGGCGATCCTGTCGCTCACCAAGGACTTCAGCCTGCCGGTCTACATCGACGCCTTTGGTGGCGACGAGGAACTGGCACTGAAGAAGGCGGTGCAGTCGCTGCTGAACAATGCCGACCACGAGAGCCTCGATCTGGGGGGGCGTCGCGTGTCTGTCTATGCGCCCATTGACGTGCAGGCCGCTGTTCCGAACCGCACGGAGTACGCGCAGCGTCGGGTGATCCGCAACGGTCAGTTGCGCGCCGAGGACAGCGGCAACTGGACCCCCGTTTCAGTGACAAGCACGGCCACCTATTCGGCGTCCAATCCCTGGCGTCTTACGGGGGTGGCCAATGTTGCCAACATCGAGAAAGGCAGCCTCGTCGAGGGCGCGGGTGTCGGCCGTGAAATCTATGTCAAGGACGTCAATGTCGCCGCGCAGGAAGTGAGCCTGTCGCAGCCGCTGTCAGATGCTGTCGGGGTGCAGGGCTACACTTTTACGCGGTTCAAATACCTGCTTGATTTCAGCGGGTTCACCCGGCTGGACGGGTTCGAGCTGGAAGGCATCGAGTTTCAGGCGCAGGCCCGTGCGAGCGGTGTTCTGCTGCCCGCGAATGGAGCGGTCAACGTGGTGCGCAACTGCGTGTTTCAGCGCCCGGGCCATCGCGGCCTGACCTCTATCGGGGATGCATGTCGTGGCCTGCTGGTCGATCTGTGCCAGTTCGTCAGCGCCGAGGACACGGTGCTGGCGCAAAACCGCGCCACCGTGGCGATCACGACCAACGCCAACGACGTGAAGATCCGCAACTGTCGGGGGACGCAGTTCCGCCATTTCGCGGTGGTCAGCGGGGCGCAGAACGTGATTGCAGGCAACCATGTGTTCCAGGGCGATTCTGCGACCAATGGCACGCGGACCGCGGGGATCGTGATCACCCAGCCTGCATGCAACACCCAGATCACCGGCAATTGCGTGGACAACTGCCATATCGAATGGACAAACGAGCGCGCTCCGGAGCCAGACTACGCCAGTGGTACGGGCTTTTCAGGTCTGTCGATCACCAACAACGTGATGCTGTGTTCCGATGTCTCTTCGGCGTTCAGTTTTGTCGTGCTGAAGCCCTACGGCTCAGGGCATTTTGTCGAAGGTCTGACCGTTTCGGGCAATTCCTTCCGCAGCGATGGTGGCGTGATTTCCCGTGCAGAGCGGATCGACACGTCTTTTGCGCCGATGGAACTGGGCAACATGCGGGGGCTCTGTTTTGCGGGCAACACCTTCCATAACATCGATTTTGGTGCGGCCAACCCGTTGACCGTGCGCCATACGCAGAACAGTCATGCCCAGACCTGGGAGGTGGACAGCAATGGCCTGCTGCCTTTCGCCGGACGCGCCGTCCGGGTGGACTCCGTGACTGCGACGTCCCGACCGCGCAACGTGGCCAACACCAGCGTCTACACCACACCTTATGCGCAGGCGCAGCAGGGTGCGAACGGTGACGCGGTGCAGCTTGTCTGGTCCGAAGACGTGTTGGGGGATGTGGCGGTCGTGCTGCGCGCAGATATCTGAGCGCGGGAGCGGCAAAACCGATGAACACCAGAAGGGCCCCTGTTGCGGGGCCCTTTTGTCTTGCCTTCAGGCTGCTGCCGGAAGCGCACCCAGCGCGATGCGCGCGGCCTCTTCGACCGGGCGGCGCAGCAGGTCAAAGACAAGCTGAAGGAAGCTGCGGGTGATGTCGGCAATGGTCATCGTGGCGCTCATGGCCAAGCGACCGACCAGCCGCAGCGCGGCCTTGATAAAGCGCAGGGTGGTTTCTGCGATCCGTTTGGAAAGCAAAGCCGCCTGATACATGGCATCGACCAACTGGTCGAGCACAGTCGTGCCCAGCGACAGGGCAAACCCCGCGCTGTGCAACAGCGCCATGATCCCACCCAAAGCCATCGCGAGCGCATTGTACCCCAACGCTGAGAAGCCCTGCGCGCGCTCGGCCTGTGCCAGCCAATAGGAGGGGTCGCTCTTGACCGCCAGTGGCAGGGGCGCGGGCCAGCCCTGCGATGGCATCTGGTTGAGGTACTGGATGCGGTCGTGGGCGCGTGCAGTGATGTAGGTGTACCCCATGTTCAGGCCGGTCGCCCCGGTCGAGAAATGGCTGAAGGGCATAAGCGGCAACATCGGGATCGGGTCCGACACCGAATAAACGCGCCGCACGCATTGCGGCGTCAGGATGCGCCGCAACTGCGTGTTCAGCGCATAGCCACCGACCCGCGGTGTCCCAAAGGTGTAGAGCTTGCAACTCGCCCCGGTGTCGCGCAACCCGTAGTCAGCCATTGCCAGCGTCGCCAGCGCACCCCCAAGAGAGTGCCCGACAAAATGCAGTATCTTTGCGTCAGAGCGGTCCACCGCCGAGTGCAGGGTATCCTGCATGGAGTTATAGACCCTATTGACCCCGGCATGGACGATGCAGCCGCCCGGCCCGGTTTCCATCGCGGTGTTGAAGTTCGAGATCCAGTCGAACTTTGTCTGGCTGCCGCGGAAGGCGACGATCAGCTCCTTGCCGCCAACGCCGTCACGCTCGAAAATCGCGCCAAATCCAGTGGTGTCCTTGACGTGGAACCCGCCGCTTTTGCCAGTGAAACCGGTCTGCGTGCTGAACCCGTCCAGGGGGTTTCTCTCACAGGCCGCGGCTTTGCCCATGCCTGCGCCGGTCTTTCGGGCGCTCGGCTTTTGTGCCGCCGCCAGCGATCCCTTGGCCCGCCACGTGGCTGATTGCACGTCTGTGGCCGAGGCCGTGTCATAGGCGAGATCTGCAAGTGTCGCCGCCTGGGCGCCTGTCAGCATGGCCATGCGAAAGCTCTCCTTTGCCTCATTCGATCAACGTACATGTGCCGAAGTGCACATCGTCGGCGTAAGCGTCGATCCCGGTCACGCAGCGCACGTTGAACGGGCGGCCATCGGTTTCAGCATTGAGCGTGAGGCCACGGGTGGTGAGATAAAGGAACTGGAAATCACCGTCGGAAAGCTCTGCGTAATAATCCTGCGTCACCGCCTCGCGCGCGGGTATCAGCGCGAAAAGGCCGCGCCGCGGGGGCACGCCATCGAAACGGAACCGTCCGTCGGCATCGGTGACGGTGCGGTCCTCGCCTCGCTTGCCGCGCCAGAACCAATGACGGCGCACAGCGGTGCCAGCGACGGGCGTGCCGTCCTCCTGTACCAACTGGCCCGTCATCGGCGAGCAAAGATATTCGTCAGCACGCGCCATTCCGGCTCCCGTCAAAACTACAAAAAGGCCGACAAGGGCGGCCTGTGTGACAAAGCGGTTCATACTCATATCTATCCTGTCCCCTTGGTGTAGAGGAAATCCGGAATTTTAGAAGTCAGGAATCCCACCGTTGAAGCGCGCCCTTCCAGTCGCTGCCGGTCAGGGCCCGGGCGCAATTCAGGCACGATGCGTGACTTGGACGGATCTCGCGTGGCGAAAGGGATTTTGCCGGCGAGCGCGCAGCGGCGACCTCTGGCGGGGGGGGGCAAAATTCGAAGGCGGCGGCCCGCTGCGTTCAGAACTCGGCCCAGAGGCCGATCTTCAGGCCCATGCTGTTGTCGCCGGTCAGCCCGTAGGTCCCGCCCAACTCCACCATGAATCGCGTGTTGATCGGAACCACCACCGACGGCGCAAAGCGGACAAAGCTCGGGTCCGCATAAGGCACACCGCTTTGCAATTGGATCACCAGCTTGCGGTCGCGGGGGAGGTTGCGGCCCCAGGTCATGTCCAGCTTGAAGTCGGTCTTGAGGTCCGCCATCCGCATTTCGGCGACGCCATCGACGGAGACCCACCCCTTTTCCAGTCCCCATCCCGCGGACAATCCGGGCCGGACGACCTGCGCGCCCGAAATCTGGCCAAACCCCAGCTGGACGGAAACCTTTGGCCCCGTATCGCGGTCGCGCAGCGGCATCTGCAAAAAGCCGACGGTCTTGCCCTCACCCGACACAGCGCGTCCCACGTCGAGGCCAAAGGTGAACCGTTCCGTCAGCCCATATTCGATGTAGAGCGTCTGGTAGGTCTCTGTCGGGGCCTTTTCCTGCCAGTTGCTGATGTCCTGTGGCCAGGCAAGCCGCGAGGCCACGCTGACAAAGCCACTGCCCTTCGTGCGCGGCCATGCCCCGGCGAGGGCGGTTTGGGCTGACAGACAGATCAGCGCAACAAGAAGGATCAGCCGCATGAAAAGCCCCGGGCAGCAACAGACCGTGCGAGCCTTGCGCAATCTTGGTTAAGGCGTGGTTAAACCTGCCTGCGACATTGGTCGCAAGGCGCTGGGGAGGCTTTGGAAAACATCGTGCCCCGGTTGGATCGTCCCGGCAAGGGGCTGGTTTTTGCTGCGCCCGCCGGGCAGACTGGCCACGGCTGAAAGCACAGGCATGGCGCTCCGGGAGGCTCGGGGAGGTTTCCGGGCCGGCTTGGGGTTTCCGCCGGGCATCTGGGCATCTGGGGGCATCTGGGGAATGAGCATGACAGGACGCGTGATCACCGTTGCGCAACAAAAAGGCGGCAGCGGCAAGACCACGCTGGCCGCGCATCTTGCGCTGGGTTTCGTCGAACAGGGCTTTCGTGTCGGGCTGATCGACCTTGATCCGCAAGGCAGTTTGGGACGCTGGTTCATGACTCGTCTCGACAGCGACGAAGAAGCCTGCGCAGACATGGATTTCGCCACTGCATCGGCGTGGGGGATCCCGATGGAAGTGCGCAAGATGGCAAAATCCTGCGACGTGATCCTCATCGATACGCCACCCAAGATCGACGGCGATCTGCGCCCGGCCTTGCGTGCGGCAGATCTGGTCCTCGTGCCGATTTCCGTGGGCCATATGGATGTCTGGGCCACCGAGGGCGTGCTGGATCTTTCTGCGCGGGAGGGCAAGCCCGCGTTGCTGGTGCTCAACCGCACCCGCGCGGGCACGCGGCTGGGCGCAGAAGTGCTGGCCGCGGCGCAGGCGTTGGCGGCCCCGGTGGCGGCCACCAGCCTCGCCCAGCGGGTCGGTTATGCCGAAGCCATGGGGCGTGGCAAGACCACGGTCGAGGTCAGAGGCCCGGCGCAGGACGAAGTGCGCAAACTCGTGGCAGAGGTGGCAGCCCGGCTGGAAGCGGTGTAACGACACCCGCGAGCGGCGCGTTTCATGCGCGGCACGGCAATGGCAGGAAGGGGTCGGGTTTGACCGAGCACGCAGACATCATCGCGGCCATCCGCGCGCATCACGGGGGCGCAGGCCAGCCGATCTCGCGTCTTGGCTTTTTCTGCGCACCGTTTCGTCCCGAAAACGGCCCCCTGCACGACAAGGTTCTCAAGGTCTATCGCGGCTTGCCCCAGGCGGATGTCATGGCGCGTCTGGTCGCGTGTCATGACGATTACGTCGACGCGCTGCACACCGCCGGGGTGCCGATGCCGGAGACCCGTTTCCATCTGGTGGAGATGGACGGCGCGCAGGTGCCGGTGATCGAACAGGCCGCTCTGGAGCCGTCGCAGCTGATGCGCCCCTTGATGCAGAATGCGCCAGAGCAGGCCACGCTGGAGATGATGGAAGCCGCCGGTCAGGTCATCGCGCGCTTTTGGCACTGGGCCGAAGGATATGATGGCCGCATCGGTTTTCACCCGTCGATCCGAAACTTTGGGATCGTCGATGGCGGCGCGGTGTTCTTTGACACCTTTCCGCCGCTGATCCACTACAGCCGCGAAGAGATGGGGCAGATGCTGCTGCAATTCTCTGAAAAGCGTTTGCTGCGGGTGCTGGCGCCGTTTGTGCGGGCAAAGGTCACGGGCATTCAGGACGAATGGTATTCCCCGGCAGAGACGCTGGTCGGCATCGTTGGCTCTGCCTGCCGATTGCGGCCTGACTCCGCGGAGGCCTATCTTGCATGGGGCCGCGATTTCGTGGCGCGGGAAATGGCCCCCTGGGCGGATGAGGCGCTGGCCGGGTTGCGCGAGCCGCCAAAGCTGCCGGGCTACTGGACCGGTTTCCGCAAGATCCTCGGGTTGCAAGGTGAGCCGAACATCGAACGGTGACGCAGACCAAGTCGGGGCCCCGAAGGTACTTGGCCGCCGTCTTTGAGCGCTGGCAAGGCGACGCGCCCATGTTTGCCCGCAGCGCAGGGTGCGGTCACTTGGCAGAGCCTTCGACCGACCCGTCGTGAATCAGAACGGCCCGCAAGCGTTGCGCCAGCGGGCCGGTGTGACATGCGGGCGAGGCAACGCCCTCTTGGCTCAGACGATCTTGATCGCGGCCTTCTCTGCGTCCTTGAGGAAGGCTGCGAGACCCTTGTCCGTCAGCATGTGGTCGGCCATCTTCTTGATGACGGCGGGCGGGGCCGTGGCCACATCGGCACCGATCTTGGCACATTCCGACATATGATTGGCCGTGCGGATCGAGGCCGCGAGGATCTGCGTCTCGAAGCCGTAATTGTCATAGATCTCGCGGATGTCGGCAATCAGTTCCAGCCCGTCGAGGTTCAGGTCGTCCAGACGCCCGATAAAGGGCGAAATGAAGGTCGCCCCCGCCTTGGCCGCCAGCAGCGCCTGATTGGCGGAGAAGCACAGCGTGACATTGACCATCTTGCCCTCGTCAGTGAGCGTCTTGCAGGCCTTCAGCCCGGCCCATGTCAGCGGCACCTTCACGGCGATGTTCTGCGCGATCTCGGCCAGCTTGCGGCCTTCGGCGATCATCGCGTCGGCCTCCGTGGCCACCACCTCGGCCGAGACCGGCCCGGGCACCAGTTCGCAGATCTCGCGCGTGACCTCGATGATGTCACGACCGGATTTGGCAATGAGCGAGGGGTTCGTGGTGACACCGTCGACCATTCCCAGGTCGTAGAGTTCGCGGATGTCGTCAATCTCGGCAGTGTCGACAAAGAATTTCATGGCACATGTCCCTTGCTGGCTTGGCCTTTGTTTGCGCTGACACTACTCCTTGGGCATGGCAGGAAAAACCCCGAAATTCTTTGACACCGACACGCGGGTGGGTGTCCTGACGACGCAACTTCGGGACCGTCTGCTGGACTACCGCGCGCCCGAGGGTGGCTGCTTTGAGGGTGCCTTTGTCGAAGTGCCGCTGGGCCCGCGCAAGGTCATGGGGGTGGTCTGGGGACCGGGGGAGGGAAGCATTGACCTCGCCAAGTTGCGGCCCGTGACGCGGGTGCTGGACGCCGCGCCCATGCAGCCCCAGATGCGGGTGTTCATTGAAAAGGCAGGGCTTTATACGCTGACGCCGCTTGCGGATATGCTGCGCTTGGCGACCCGGGCGCCGGGGCTGGGCGACCCGCCGTCCATGCGCCGGGTCTATCGGCGCGGCGAAGGCGAACCGGACCGCATGACCGACGCACGTCGCCGTGTATTGGCCTCCGCAGAGGCCATGGGCGGATTGTCGCTGACCCTGTCGGAGCTTGCGGAAACCGCAGGCGTGACCTCTTCGGTGGTCAAGGGGCTGGTCAAAAGCGGCGCGATCCGTGAAGAGGACAGCCCGCGCGACACCGCCTTTCCGATCCTGGACGCGGGCCACCCGGGCAAGGCCCTGACCGATGAGCAGCACAGGGCGGCCGAACAGCTGCGCGCGGGGCAGGCGGCCGGGCGCTACCAGACGGTCCTGTTGAAGGGCGTCACCGGGTCCGGCAAGACCGAGGTCTACCTCGAAGCGGTGGCAGAGGCGCTGCGGCGCGGGCAGCAGGCGCTTGTGCTGCTGCCAGAGATTGCCCTTTCGGCAGAATTCATCGCCCGGGTGGAGGCCCGGTTCGGCGCGCGCCCTGCGGAATGGCATTCCGGCGTGACCATGACAGAACGCCGCCGCGTCTGGCGCATGGTGGCCGAAAACCAGGCGCAGATGGTGGTGGGCGCACGGTCGGCCCTGTTCCTGCCCTTTCAGCGGCTGGGCCTCATCGTCGTGGATGAAGAGCATGACACCTCCTACAAACAAGAGGACGGGGTGCTCTATAATGCGCGCGACATGGCCGTGTTGCGCGGTGCGGTGGAACAGGCGCAAGTGATCCTCGCCTCTGCCACCCCGTCGCTGGAAAGCTGGGCCAATGCGGAGGCAGGCAAGTACACACGCCTTGAGCTGACCTCGCGCTTTGGCCCGGCGGTGCTGCCAGAGATGAAGACCATCGACATGCGCGCCGAAGACATCGGCGCAAGTCGCTGGCTGTCACCGACATTGGTTGGCGCCGTTCAGGCGCGCCTCGACGCCGGAGAGCAGTCGCTTTTGTTCCTCAACCGCCGCGGCTTTGCGCCGGTGACCCTGTGCCGGGCCTGCGGGCAGCAACTCGGCTGCGATCATTGCGACGCGCGACTGGTCGAGCACCGCTTCCTCAAGCGGCTCGTTTGTCATCAATGCGGTGAGAGCAAACCGATCCCCACCGTGTGTCCCCATTGCGAAGCCGAGGATCGTCTGGCCCCCGTCGGACCGGGTGTCGAGCGTCTCGCCGAAGAGGCGGCGGAGCGGTTTCCGCAAGCGCGCATCGCGGTGCTGTCATCGGATCTTTATGGCACAGCGCGGGAGCTGAAAGAGCAGATCGAGGCGATTGCAAAAGGCGCCGCGGACATCATCATCGGCACGCAGCTGGTGGCCAAGGGGCACAACTTTCCCTTGCTGACCCTTGTCGGCGTTATCGATGCCGATCTGGGGCTTCAGGGATCCGACCTGCGCGCGGCAGAGCGGTGCTTTCAGCTGACCCGGCAGGTGGCAGGGCGCGCGGGACGGGCGGAAAGGCCCGGCACCGCGCTGCTGCAGACCTACCAGCCCGAGCACCCGGTCATCCGGGCGATCCTTGCCGGTGACGAAGAGACGTTCTGGCAGGCACAGGCCGACGAACGCCGCATGGGCGGGATGCCCCCCTTTGGCCGGTTGGCAGGGGTCATCCTGTCGGGCAGCGACGTGCAGCAGGTCTTTGACCTTGGCAACTGGCTGGTGCGCAACGCAGGCGCGCTGCGGCGGGTCGGCGCCGAGGTGTTTGGCCCCGCTGCAGCCCCCATCGCACGGGTGCGGGGGCGTCACCGGGTGCGCCTTCTGGTGCGCGCGGCGAAGGGCGTGCACCTGCAGGCAGCGCTCGCGGAATGGGTGGCGCCGGTCCAGTTGAAGGGGGATCTGCGCATGGCCATCGACATCGATCCGCAATCGTTTTTCTAAAAACATGAGACTTCTGGTCTCAGTTTTTGATATTTTTGGCGAATTTTAGCCAGATTCGAGAGGCCAAGGGGCGAATTCCGGCTTTTGCGCCACGCTTTTTGCAGTTTTGCAGTCTGTGCCGCGCCTTCTTTCATCCCGCGCCTTGTCTGGTCCGTCCGGGGTCTCTACATCCGACTCCATGAGACGCTGGATCCCCTTTGTGAAATCTCCCCCAAGGGTCGCCGTTGTGCGCCTGCAGGGCGTGATCGCGGCACCGGGGCGCGGCTCCCTGTCGGACCGTGGCTTGGCCGGTTTGCTGGACAAGGCGTTCAAGGGCAAGCCTGACGCCGTGGCGCTGGAGATCAACTCGCCCGGCGGCTCTCCGGTGCAATCCTCGCTGATTGGCGCACGTCTGCGGCGGCTGGCCGAAGAGCACGAGATCCCGGTTTATGCCTTTGTCGAAGACGTGGCCGCCTCCGGTGGGTACTGGATCGCGAGCGCCGCGGATGAGATCTGGGGCGACCAGAGTTCCGTTCTGGGATCGATCGGCGTGATTTCTGCCGGGTTTGGCGCGCATGTCCTGCTGCAACGGCAGGGGATCGAACGGCGCGTCTACACGGCGGGCACTTCGAAAAGCATGCTGGACCCGTTTCGTCCGGAACGCGAAGAAGACGTCGCACGCCTCAACCGTCTGCTGTCGCAACTGCATGACACTTTCATCGCCCATGTGAAGGCCCGGCGCGGCACAAGGCTGGCCGACACCCCCGAGCTGTTCACTGGAGAAGTCTGGGTCGGGCAGGCGGCGGTTGACGTGGGTCTTGCCGATGGCGTCGGGCACCTCGTGCCGCAGATGAAGGCGCGCTTTGGCGACAAGGTGACGTTCAAACGCTTCGAGGCGCGGCGCCCGCTCTTGCCCCGGTTGGGCGCACAGACCGTAGCCGGCGCGCTTGGAGAAATCGAGGACCGCGCGGCAGCCGCGCGGTTTGGCCTTTCGTGATCGTCAAAATCGTCTTTCTCTTTCTGGCCTTCATGGGGATCCTCGCGATCTTTGGAAAGCTGCGCCTGCCCGGCGCCAAGCAATTGGGAAAGCTGAGAGACCGCGCACGCCTGGGCACGGAAAAGTGCCGCCATTGCGGCGCGTACCGGATCGGCAAGGGCCCCTGTGTGTGCCGGAAGGGAAACCGCTGACATGGTCTTTGCCTACGCTGTCCTTGGCTTGCTCATCTTGCTTCTGGCTGGGGACGCGCTTGTCAAAGGGGCGGTGAACCTGTCGCTCCGCGTCGGCATTCCGGCCCTGATCGTGAGCCTGACCATCGTCGCGTTCGGCACCTCTGCGCCCGAACTGCTGATCTCTGTCTCTGCCGCGCTCGAAGGGGTGCCGGGCATCGCCTTGGGCAATGTCGTCGGGTCCAACGTGGCCAATGTGCTGCTGGTGCTGGGTGTTCCGGCGATGCTGACGGTGATGCACACCAGCACCTGCGACACCCGGACCAGTTACCTGCAGATGATCATCGCCTCCGTCCTGTTCATCGCGCTGGCCTTCCGTGGCGTGTTCGACTGGATTGCCGGGGTGGTTCTGCTGGTGGTGCTGACGGTCATCCTTGGGCAGCAGATCCGCGCCGCGCTGCGACACAGGCGTGCGGGCGAGGTCGACGAAGACCTGGAAGACCCCGAAGGCGCCGACCCTGACATGCCTTGGCGCAATATCATCCTGTTTCTGGGGCTGGGCCTCATCGGTCTGCCGTTGGGGGCGACATTGCTGGTCGACAGCGCGACCGAGATCGCGCGCATGTTCGGTGTGCCCGACACGGTGATCGGACTGACACTGGTTGCGCTGGGCACGTCGCTGCCGGAACTGGCGACCACGGTCATGGCGGCACTGCGGCGGCAGGCGGACGTGGCCATCGGCAATGTCATCGGGTCCAACCTCTTCAACCTGCTGGCCATCATCGGCGTCGCGGCGATGATCGCGCCCATGCCGGTTGATCCGGGCCTGCTGCAATTCGACCTCTGGGTCATGCTCGCGGCAAGCCTGCTGCTCTTGCCCTTCGTCTTCTTCAGGCAGGATCTGACGCGCATCTGGGGCGTGGTCTTGTTTGTGCTCTATCTGGGCTATGTCGTCCTCGTACTGACGTAGCGAGGTCCCCCAATGAGCGACATCCATCCCAGAGCGCTGGTCACCGGCGCCGCCAAGAGACTTGGCCGCGCCATGGCGCTGTGCCTCGCGGACGAAGGCTTTGACGTGGTTGTGCACTACGCGGGTTCCAGCGCCGAGGCCGCCGACACGGCCGCAGAGATCGAGGCGAGGGGCCGGCGGGCCGTGGCGCTGCAGGCCGACCTGACCCGCGAAGAAGACGCGCAGACCCTCGTACCACGCGCGCAGGAGGCGCTGGGCGGGCCACTGACGGTTCTGGTGAACAATGCCTCGATCTTTGAGTATGACGACCTGCAGACCGCCACGCGCGACAGCTGGGACCGTCACATCGAAAGCAACTTGCGCGCACCCTTTGTGCTGACCCAGCGTTTTGCCGCACAAGCCCCCGTGGCGCAGCCCGATTCTGCGGGGGAACCGCTGGCCCGCGCGCTGGTCGTGAACATGATCGACCAGCGTGTTCGCAAGCTCAATCCGGAGTTCTCAAGCTACACGATTGCCAAGATGGGGCTGTGGACACTGACCCAGACGGCGGCGCAGGGGTTGGCCCCGGATGTGCGGGTCAATGCCATCGGTCCGGGCCCGACACTACAAGGAGGGCGTCAGGATGCCGCAGCCTTTGCGCGCCAGCGCGGCGCCACATTGCTGCGTCGGGGGGCCTCTACGGAGGAGATCAACGCGGCACTTGTTTACCTGTTGAAGGCGCGCAGCGTCACGGGGCAGTTGATCTGCGTCGACGGCGGTCAGCATCTGAGCTGGGAAACACCGGACGTTGTAGGGGTCGAATGACGCTGGTCAGAAACAAGTTTTGCACCGGTAAAATTACCTTAACAAAACCGTTACGAAAAGTTTAACTCTTCCAATGGCTTGCCTTGGGCGAGGAATTTTCCATAGCAAAATCAGCGCCTTACCAAAGCGCCTAAAAATTGTGCAAGTGATGGAAGTGGTCGAGAACTAAGGAAAAATACGTGCTGCTCAGATTTTGCCACCAGAGTTGTCCACAGTTTCAGTGGATGTATTCTGCCTTGAAGACCAAGGCTTATCGTTGCAGCGCAGAATGGGAATCGAACCTTAATATTTGGTAAACGGGGGCGGGACGGGATGAATGAGCAAACCGAAGGTGAAGAAACCGCTAAAGGCGTTCTCATCATTCAGTCGTACATCAAGATGTTGGATGGATCCCCAGGGGTCTACCGCATGCTCGATTCACAGAGTCGGGTGCTTTATGTGGGCAAGGCGCGCAATCTCAAGGCACGGGTGTCTAACTATGCGCGCCTGACCGGGCACTCCCGCCGCATCGCGCGGATGATCGATGAGACTGCCTCGATGATGTTCCTGACAACGCGCACGGAGACCGAGGCGCTGCTGCTTGAACAGAACCTGATCAAGCAGCTCAAGCCCAAGTTCAACGTGCTGCTGCGCGACGACAAGAGCTTTCCGAACATCCTTGTCACGGACCACAGCTTCCCGATGATCAAGAAGCACCGCGGCGCCAAGAAGGACAAGGGCAGCTACTACGGACCCTTTGCCAGCGCCGGCTCCGTGAACCGGGTGCTGAACCAGTTGCAGCGGGCGTTCCTTTTGCGCAACTGTACCGACAGCCAGTTCGAGGGGCGCACGCGGCCCTGCCTGCTCTACCAGATCAAGCGTTGCTCGGCGCCCTGCGTCGGCAAGATCACCGAAGAGGCCTATGCCGCCAGCGTGCGCGATGCCGGGCGCTACCTGTCGGGCAAGTCGACCGAGATCCAGGAGCAACTGGGCAAGCAGATGATTCAGGCCTCCGAAGAGATGGAATTCGAGCGCGCCGCCGCTCTGCGCGACCGCATCCGCGCGCTGACGCAGGTGCAGACAGCGCAGGGGATCAACCCTCAGGGCGTGACAGAGGCCGATGTGATTGCCTTGCACATGGAGGGGGGGCAGGCCTGTGTGCAGGTCTTTTTCATTCGGGCGAACCAGAACTGGGGCAACAAGGATTTCTATCCGCGCGTGGGCGAGGACGTCTCTGCGGCGGAGACCATGCAGGCCTTCCTGGGTCAGTTCTATGACCAGAAAGAGCCAGCGCGGCTGCTGCTGCTGTCCCATGGCATCGAAGACGACGACCTGATGCGCGAAGCGTTGACCGAAAAGCTGGGCCGCAAGGTCGAGATCGCTGTGCCTCAGCGGGGCGAAAAGGCCGAACTGGTCGACGGCGCGGCGCGCAATGCCCGCGAAAGTCTTGCCCGAAAGATGGCGGAGACGGCCACACAGGCGAAACTGCTGCGCGGCTTGGGCGAGGCCTTTGGCCTGGACGGGCCGCCCGCACGGGTCGAGGTCTATGACAACTCGCATATTCAGGGCACAAATGCGGTGGGTGCCATGATCGCGGCAGGGCCGGACGGCTACATGAAGAACCAGTACCGCAAGTTCAACATCCGCGGCGAAGATCTGACCCCGGGTGACGATTTCGGCATGATGAAAGAAGTGCTGACCCGGCGGTTGAAGCGCCTGCTGAAAGAGGACCCCGAGCGGGACAAGGGGCTGTGGCCGGACCTGATGCTGATCGACGGTGGCGCGGGGCAGGTCTCTGCCGTGGCAGAGATCATGCGCGAGCAGGGCGTTGAGGACGTGCCCTTTGTTGGCGTGGCCAAGGGGGTCGACCGGGATCACGGCAAGGAAGAATTCTACCGCATGGGGGAACGTCCCTTTGCGCTGCGGCGCGGCGATCCGGTGCTGTATTTTGTCCAGCGGTTGCGGGATGAGGCGCACCGCTTTGCCATCGGCACCCACAGGGCCAAACGCGCCAAGGCCGCAGTGGCGAACCCGTTGGACGAGGTGTCGGGTGTCGGTGCCGCCCGCAAGCGTGCTTTGCTTACGCATTTCGGCTCCGCCAAGGCGGTGTCGCGCGCCAATCTCGCGGATCTGAAGGCCGTTGAAGGCGTCAGCGAAGCGCTCGCAGAACGCATCTACGCCTATTTCCACGAAAAGGGTTAGCGCCGGATCAGAACCTTCAGAGAGGGCTTGTGGACAAGTCAACCCACTGCCTGTGGGTAACATTTTCGTGGAGAAAACGTAAACTCCACGTTACATTTGACACGGGAGGAGATTCGAGACAGGCCACTCATGGGGGATCTGTAAATGAATCGTATGTTCGAAGTGACTCAGCCAATTGATGTGTTAAGCGTACCCGAAAACGATGTACCTGACATGATCAGGGGGCTTATGAGCAATAGAGAGTTGTCCGTGCTGGTGCAGGGGCTGCATACCAAAATGCGTTCGTCGGATCCCAAGACGCGAGCGCAGGCCTGTGCAGCGTTGAAGCACCTCGGGTTTACAGAATGAAACCTGCGGCGGCGTTGGTTCTGGCTCTTTGCCTGCCGACGCCGCTTGTCGCGGACGAGGCAGAAGATGCCTTTGTCGAGGCGAACCTGCTGGGAATTTTTTACCACGAACTTGGCCACGCCATGATCGACCTGCTGCGCCTTCCTGTCTTCGGACAAGAGGAAGACGCGGCAGACGTGGCCTCCATCCTGATGATCGACGCCTTCTTCGAGCCGGACGCGGCGCTGGAGATCGCCTATGACGCCGCCTTCGGGTTTGCCGCCGAAGCCATGTCGCTGGAGAGCAGCGGCGAAGAGGTCGCCTGGTGGGGCGTGCACGGTCCGGACGCGCAGCGTTTTTACAACACGGTTTGTCTGTTTTACGGGGGTGACCCCGACGGGCGCGACGATTTCGCCGAGGACATGGAACTGCCCGAGGACCGGCTGGAGACCTGCGAAGAGGAATTCGAGCTCGCATGGGACAGTTGGGGGCCCGTGCTGGACGAATTGGCGGAGACAGACGGCCGCCCGATCCGCTTTGACCTGCAGCGCAAAGGGTTCACCGCGGATGTGATTGGCGCAGAGGTCGAGGCGCTGAACGAAGAGTTTCGCTGGCCAGAACCGCTGCGTGTCGTCGTTGCCTCCTGTGGCGTGGCGAATGCATGGTACGATCCCGGCGCACAGGAAGTGACCATGTGCACCGAATTTGCCGAGCATCTGCGCGTGCTCTATCGCGCGTCCGAGTGAGGGCGGACTCGGCTCGCCGACTTTTGACGTTGGGTCGTTTCGCCTTTTGGTCCAGCATCGCCCCGGTGTATCCCGCCCTTCACTGCGACGTGACTTGCCAGTAGAGCGGCGCATGGCTCAGATGATCGCATGTTGCGCCTGACCGGTCGCCTTGGCCTGCTTCTCTTGTTCAGTCTCCTCCCCTTGCGGCTGTTGGCCTGCGAGGTGGCGCTTGTGCTGGCGGTGGATGTCTCCGGCTCTGTCGATCGGCAGGAGTATGAGATCCAGATGCAAGGCCTTGCGGAGGCCCTGCGGGATGGATCTGTTTCCGAGGCCATGGTCCGGATGCAGGCGCGGGTGGCTCTGGTGCAATGGACGGGTGAATCACGGCAAGAGGTCACGCTGCCCTGGCGCGAGATCTCCGGCTTTGACGACACGGATCGCCTCGCGGATGAGATCGCCATGGCGCCGCGCGCCTGGCGCCATTTCTCGACCGCTGTGGGAGAGGCATTGCTGACCTCCGCGGGTCTGTTTGCTCAGGTGCCAGACTGTCGGCGACGGGTGATCGACTTGTCCGGGGACGGGGTGTCGAACGAAGGACCGGCGCCTGAGATCCTGCGCCCGATGTTGGATCGCGAAGGCATCGTCGTGAATGCGCTTGCCATCGAAGGGGCCGAAGAAGACCTCACCGGATACTTCTTTGAGAATGTGATCTGGGGGCCAGGGGCCTTTGTCGCGACGGCGGCGAGCCACACGGAATATCCAGAAAAGATCAGGCAGAAGCTGTTGCGTGAACTGACCAAGCAGACGGCGGAGCGTTAGCCGGGATATGTATGCCAGCGCGCGTGGCGCTGAGCACTCGATATGTGTTTGATTGACCGGCTTGCATCGCAGCCCCAAGGCGGTTCCAAACGCAAAATGGCGCGAAAATTGCCCTCTCCCTACCGCCCTTTATCCTTGGTCGATTCGGTTAAGGGCGGGTCAACGGGCGTTGAGATCCCTCACGATTTGAAACAGAGCCTCGCGCAACTGGCGTTTTCACGAGGACTGCCCGTCGCCCCCGCGCATGCCATTTGGACATGTGTCGCCAAGGCCCATCGGTCCCCGCTTGCGCATCTCTTCGGCCTCACCCCCGCTGGACCGCAGCCTAATCTAGGCGTGCACCAAGAGCGGCTGCAAAGTCTCCCGTACCCAGTCGGGGATGGGCGCAGGGCGCGGCTCTGAACCGCCGTGGGGTTGCGTGAAAACCTGCGTGAAGAAGCCTTCGGTACAGGCGGTGTCTTCGTCGTTGCGAAACAGCCCAACCTCGTAGCGCAGTGACGAACGACCAAGGTGGCCCAGACGCAGTCCGGTGTGCAGAACATCCGGGAAGCCCGCTTCGGCGTGATAGCGGCACCCGGTTTCAACCACCAGGAACCGCAGCGCATCTGGTCCGGTCAGGGTCCAGCCCTGTTCCAACTGCCAAAGGCTCACGGCGGTGTCGAAGATCGACAGATACTCGGCATTGTTCATATGCCCGTAGGCATCATTGTCCTTCCAACGGGTCGGGATCGCCCGAAACGCGCGGTACGCCGTGCGGGTGGCCGGGGCCGGCCGGCTCATTGCGCGCGCAGGATGCGGAAGGCCGCCGAAGCCCCCCAGCCTGCGGCTATGGCGATGGCCAGCGACATCAGCCCGTAAATCAACGGCTGCTCTCGCGAGAGCGAGAAGAGCCAGCGTTCCAGCCCGACCTTGCGCACGTCGATCACTGTCTCGTAGCTTGAGATCACCTGTCCGCTTCGCGTCAGGAAGATGCGCGCGGGATAGTCGCCTTCGGTCAGATTGGCAGGCATCTGGATCGCTGTATCGAAAAGCGTCTGCTCGCGCAGGCTGACCGCGTTTTCACGCAATTGGTAGGCATCTTCCGCGGACCGGATGCGGATGACCGCCTCGGTAAAGCTTTGGCTGTCTTGCACCGTCATGGGCGCCCCGACGGAACGGATCGCCCGCGGAATGGAGATCCTGTGGCGCAGGTCTTCTGTATCGGTGATCACCTCGTCCCAAGGCGCCGAAGTGGCGATGGCGTAGAACGAGGGCGCGGCGTCCACTTCGACGGAATCGGTGTTCACCCAGATCCCAAAGCGTCTTTCCTTGCGGCGCACGGTCAGCGGTTGCAGCGGGCCTGCCACTGTCACGATGACCTGCAGCGGGTCCTCTGCGATCGGCGTCTCGCGCTTGACCGCGCCGTAAAGCAGGATTTCCGATCCGTCGAAGGAGGTTGAAATCGAGACGCTGTCCTGACTGAGCCCCAGCACCACCTCTTCGGCGCGGGCAGGCAGGGAGATGAGGACAAGCAGGGCAAGGAACAGTCGCATCAGTGGCCCCCCGCCGCGCCAATGGTATAAAGCTCCGCAGGCATCAGCAGCAGGTCCAACGCCAGCTTGCCGCACACGAGCAGCACCATGCCCGCCAGCAGAATGCGCAATTGCTCGGCCTTCAACCGGGTGCCGATCACCGTACCGATCTGCGCCCCGATCACACCGCCCACCAGCAGCAGAACCGCCAGCACCACGTCCACGGTAAAGTTCGTGGTGGCATGCAGCAATGTCGTGAAGGCGGTCACAAAGATGATCTGAAAAAGCGAGGTGCCCACGACCACCTTTGTCGGCATGCCCAGCAGATAGATCATCGCTGGCACCATGATAAAGCCACCGCCGACCCCCATGATCGCGGCGAGGATGCCAACGCAGACGCCAACGATCAGTGGCGGGATCACCGAAATATACAGTCCAGAGGTCCGAAACCGCATCTTGAAGGGCAGCGCGTGGATCATTCCGTGCTTGCGGCGCTTGGGTGGGACACCCTTGCGCGTCTTGCGCAGGGCGTTCAGGCTTTCGACGAACATCAAAGACCCGATCACGCCGAGAAAGACCACGTAGCACAGCCGGACCAGCAGATCGACTTGCCCCTGCGCCTTGAGATAGTTGAAGATCACCACCCCCAGCGCCGCACCGACGAGGCCGCCGATCAACAGGACGGTGCCCATCCTGAAATCCACCGTTTTTCGCCTCAGATGCGCCAGCACGCCCGAAAACGAGGAGGCAACGATCTGGTTCGCCTCGGTAGCGACCGCAACAGCGGGGGGGATGCCGATGAAAAACAACAGCGGCGTCATCAGAAAACCGCCGCCCACGCCGAACATCCCGGAAAGCACACCCACGAGCCCCCCGAGGCCAAGGAGGAGGAGCGCATTCACGGAAACTTCGGCGATGGGGAGATAGACCTGCATGATCTTTGTTAGACCCAAGGCCGGATCCTTTGCAAGCGCAGCGAAACTCGAAAACGAGCTTGATTCGCGATGGCGGGTGCTTTCTTGGCGGTCCAATGGGCAGGGGCTGTTGCCTGCTTGCCCGGGCGGGTGACGCCCCAACCGAGAGATCGCCTTGTTTCCGCTTCCTGATCGGGACGTCCCGCCGGTGTCGACGGGTGGCCGTCGCGCGGTTCAGTACGGCTTTGACGGTGTTCTGCGACAAATGGACGGGGCAGGCGGTGTGTCAGCCAAGCGACGCGTGCCGAAAGAGAATTTCCGCGCAGCGCTGGGGCGAAGTCCCATTTTTGAGGTGCGGTTTCCGCCGCGCCTGTGGGCCAAGGCCCTGGCCCTCAAGCCATGCTGGGGGGCGGGGACTCGTCACATGCCAATGGGCAGATGCGATGTGGTGATCCTTCAAATGCAGACCTCTGGATGGCTGTTGCCGGCGCGGTTGCGGATGCAGCGGACGCCAACGGTCAAGCCATGACCCCCATGACGGGCAAAAGCAGCGGTCACGCCACGCGGGCATGTGCAAGCACTACTGTGGATCCGGGCCGGGGCGCAGGTCCGTGTCCGTCAGCAGACTGGCGATCGCGTCCAGAGCCGCGCGGACAGGTGGATCGTGGCGTGCCTCATGGTGGGCTGTCAGCCATTCGTCATGGGTCAGGTCAGCAATCGGCGGTCCCTGCCGTTGCAGGCCCGTGCCCTGAGCGGCCAGTTCCGGCAACACCACGGCGCCAAGCCCGGCAAGAGCAAGCTCCCGCGCCAGCAAGGGGCTGTTGACCGTGGTCACGATCTCGTCGCGATGCTCTCGCCAGACCCAGCGCGCAGAGGGTGTCGTGGCCTCTGCCTCGGGCGGGGCGATCAGGCCCGTGACGTTGGCGGAGATCGCCCAACGGGCGTAGCTGACCCGGGCGGTGCGCTGGACGCTCATCCAGCTTTGGTCAGGACGGGTGTTTCGAATGCCGATGTCCGCTTCGCGGCGCGCGATGTCCAGACGGTGCGCGGCCGTCACGAATTCCGGCGTCCAGAGCGCGTCTGGCGACCAGATCCGGTGCAGGTTCTGCGCGAGGAAATGCGCGGTCCATGGGCCAGCGGTGATCCGGACCCGGGCCTGCGGCGCTTCGGCTGCAAAGCGCGCGACCCTCTGCGCGGTCTCCCGCAGTGGCGCGGCCTCGGCGCATAGCGCCCGACCCTGCGCGGTCAGGGCATAGCCACGTGGTCCGCGCTCAAACAACCGCATGTTCAGGCTAGCCTCCAGCGCGGTCATGCGGCGGCTCAATGTGGGCGCACTGACACCTGTGGTGTGAACGGCCCCGGCAAGGCCCCCTGCATCCGCGATGGCGAGGAAGGCGTGCAGGTCATCCAGAGACAGGTCTTGTTTCATTTGTGAAAGCCGGGTTTCAGAAGCCCCTGATGTTTAGGGGTCGGTATGTCGGTAGCTTGGCATAAGTCATGTCACTTTTGAAAGTCTCCGATGATACCGATCCTGCAGCCAATCCTCCGACCCACGATGCCACCCACGACCTACATGCAGGAGCGCGCCTTGGCGCAGACCCGCCTCGCGGCCCTTAAACGGCGCCGTCGCAGCGCCCGGCTTGGCCGCGTTCGCAGGCACCTGCGGCGCGCCGTGACATGGTGCGCCGTCCAAATCCGTAGGGGTGTCGCACGCGGTCAGGGGCCTATTGAGGCTCGGTTCTGATCCTGCGCGCCTGATGACTGACACCGCCTTGGCACGCGTGGGGCGTAACGCGCAGCCAAGGGTTCGGACCGCCTTGCTAGCGCTCCTTCACGTAGGGTTCGCCCCCGGCGCGCGGCGGGATGGCTTTGCCGACGAACCCCGCCAGAATGACCACGGTGAGGATATAGGGCAGGGCGTCCATGACCTGCACCGGCACCACAAAGGCGCCCAGATCGATGTTCTGATAGCGGATTGCTGCCGCCTGCAGGAACCCGAACAGCAGGCAGGCCCCCAGCGCGTACCATGGCCGCCACTTGGCAAAGATCAGTGCCGCCAGCGCAATATAGCCACGCCCGGCGGTCATTTCCTTGCCAAAGAAGGGCTGTAGACCTGTGGCCATGTAGGCGCCCGCAATCCCGCACAGGACACCGCAAATGCCCACCGCGGCAAAGCGCAATTGCACGACAGAGATGCCCGCCGTATCCACGGCTTCGGGCGCTTCGCCGACCGCGCGCAGGCGCAGGCCAAACCGCGTCCGATACAGCAACCACCAGGTCGCGGGCACAGCCAGAAAGGCAAAGTAGACCAGCGGCGCGTGCCCCGACAGCAGATCCGCATAGATCGGGCCAAACACCGGCACATCGCGCAAGGACTCTGCAAACGGCAGAGTCCATTCCGGCATCCGGGCGCTGTCTTCGAGCGTTGGCGTCTTGCCGCCTTGTTTGAACCAGCTCTGCGCGATCAGCACCGTCAACCCGGAAGCGAGAAAGTTCAGCGCCACGCCAGAGATCAACTGGTTGCCCCGAAAGGTGATCGACGCCAGCCCATGGATCGCCGACAGCGCGAGAGAGCCCGCAATCCCCGCCAGCAAGCCGATCCAGACGGAGCCGGTCATAAAGGCCACCGCGGCGGAAAAGAAGGCCGAGATCAGCATCTTGCCCTCCAGCCCGATGTCGAAGATGCCCGCGCGTTCAGAGAAGAGACCGGCAAGGCAGGCCAACAAAAGCGGCGTCGACAGACGGATGGTGCTTTCCAGAAGCTGGATCAGTGTTGTCAGGTCCATCACGCGGCCTTTTTGCGGAAGAGAAGGAAGAGCCGCTCCATCGGCCAGCGCACAAGGTTGTCCAGCGCCCCGGTGAAGAGGATCACAAGCGCCTGGATCACGATGCCCAACTCGCGAGGGATGTTGTTCCAGAACGCCAGCTCGGTCACGCCTTGGTAGAGAAAGCCGAACAGCAGCGCGGCCAGAAAGACGCCCAGTGGATGCGAGCGGCCCATCAGGGCGACCGCGATGCCGATGAAGCCCGCGCCCTCGGCCGCATTCAGCACAAGACGTTCCGCTTCGCCCATCGTGGCATTGATCGCCATAAGGCCAGCGAGAGCGCCGGAGATGAGCATGGCAATCACGGTGATCTTGACCGGAGAGATGCCCGCGTATTTCGCCGCCGTTTCCGAATGGCCAAAGGCGCGGATCTCATAGCCAAGCCGGGTGCGCCAGATCAGCAACCAGACGAGGATGCAGGCGGCGATGGCGATGAAGAAGGTCACATTGGCCGGTGCGCCGCGAAACATCACCGTGTCCGCGGTCGAGAACATGTCCTGAAAGCTGGGCAGATGCGTGGCTGCGGGGAACGGGCCTGTGGCGGGTTCCATCGCGCCGGGCGGCTTGAGCACATTGACCAGAACATAGTTGATCACCGCCGCGGCGATGAAATTGAACATGATCGTGGTGATCACGATATGGCTGCCGCGCTTGGCCTGCAAAACCGCCGGTATATAGGCCCATGCGGCCCCAAAAAGCGCCGCGCCCACCGTGGCACCCACCAGCGCAAGAGACCAATGCGGCCACGGGATAAGCAGGCAGGCCAGTGCCACGCCAAGACCACCAAGCTGCGCCTGCCCTTCTCCACCGATGTTGAACATGCGCGCATGGAACGCGACAGAAACAGCGAGGCCTGTGAAGATGAAATTCGTGGCGTAGTAAAGCGTGTAGCCCCAGCCGGTGGATTTCATCAAAGCGCCGTCAACCATGGACCAGAAGGCGTCGATCGGGTTCTCGCCGATGGCTGCGATCACGCCTGCCGACAGGATTGCGGCAATCAGGATCGAAACCAGCGGCACAAGAACCGCATCGGCCCAGGCGGGCATCTTATCCATGTATGGGGCCTCCTTCGGGCAAGGGGCCGGAATTTTTCGAAAATTCCGGTCCGATTTCTTTGAAAGAAATCGGCGTGTGGCTGGGGTCATGCATGGGCCTGCGCTCCTTGCGTGTTCGTGACGCCAGCCATCAGCAGACCCAGTTCGGTCTGGTTGGTTTCCTGCGGCAAGCGCTCGCCCATGATCGCGCCGTCGAACATGACCGCGACGCGGTCCGAGAGCGACAGGATCTCGTCCAGTTCGACAGAGACCAGCAGGATCGCCTTGCCCGCATCCCGCAGCTCAACGATCCGTTGATGGATGAACTCGATCGCTCCGATGTCCACGCCCCGGGTCGGTTGGCCCACCAGCAGGATATCCGGGTTGCGCTCGATCTCGCGGGCCAGCACGATCTTTTGCTGGTTGCCCCCGGAGAAGTTGCGCGCGGCGGTCCAGCAATTGGCAGGGCGGATATCGAATCGTTCGATCTTGCCCAGCGTGTCGCGCCGGATGGCGTCATTGTCCATCAGCAGTCCGCGGTTGTAACTGGCGTCCCCATGGTAACCGAACGCTGTGTTCTCCCAAGCCGTGTAGGGCATGATCAATCCGTCATGCTGGCGGTCTTCGGGCACATGGGCAATGCCCTGCGCGCGGCGGCTCTTGCCGTCGGAGGTGCGCCCGCTCAGGTCGATCTCCACACCGTTGACGCGCACCTGACCTTTGGCAGAGGTCATGCCGCCCAACACTTCGAGCAGTTCGGACTGCCCGTTGCCGGAAACACCCGCAATGCCGAGGATCTCGCCAGCGTGTACCTTTAGCGAGATGCCTTTCAGACGCTGCACCCCATGGTCGTCGGTGTGCTGCAGGTCCGTCACTTCGAGCACAGGCGCTCCGGGCCGGGCCGGGGCCTTGTCGACCCGCAACAGCACCTTGCGGCCGACCATCAGCTCCGCCAGCTGCTCCGGGCTGGTTTCGGCGGTCTTGACGGTGGCGGTCATCTCCCCCCGTCGCATCACCGAAACGGTGTCCGTGATATCCATGATTTCCCGCAGCTTGTGGGTGATCAGGATGATTGTCTTGCCCTCGTCACGCAGTCCCTTGAGGATCCGGAACAAGTGATCAGCCTCCGCCGGTGTCAGCACGCCAGTGGGTTCATCGAGGATCAGGATATCTGCCTCGCGGTAAAGCGCCTTGAGGATTTCGACCCGCTGCTGGTGTCCGACAGAGAGGTTCTCGATCAGCGCGTCGGGATCGACCTGCAACTCGTAGTTGTCCGCAAGATGTGCCAGGATGCCGCGTGCCTTTGACAGAGAAGGTTTCAGAAAACCACCGTCCTCGGCCCCCAGAACCACGTTTTCAAGAACCGAGAAGTTCTGCACCAGTTTGAAATGCTGAAAGACCATCCCGATCCCGGCGGCGATGGCGGCTTGGCTGTCGGGGATTTGGGTGTCTTTTCCGTTGATCCAGATCTCACCGGCATCGGCCTTGTAAAACCCGTATAGGATCGACATCAGCGTGGATTTGCCCGCGCCATTCTCGCCGATGATGCCGTGGATGGTGCCGGGCATCACACGAATGGAGATGTCCTTGTTGGCCTGAACCGGGCCAAAGGCCTTTGATATGCCTTTCAGCTCAATGGCGGGCGTGTCGCTCATGCTGGTGCGTCCCTGCTGTCGTTCATGTATTTGTTGCAGAGGCAGGCGGTTTTGCCCAGAGGGGGAATGCACCGTGCTTGCAGAAGGCGGAGCCCCGCAGCGGGCTGGCCTATTCCAGAGGCGGACAGGTGGTCTGTGTGCTGCAGTGCCGAACCCGGAACACGTCCAGCAGGGCCTGTGTTTCGGGTGTGTCTCCCCATGCGCCGTCCGGCAGGCAGATGTAGGCACCATGCGGGGCAAGCGCCGCCTCGAAGGTCGCGCCCCAGCCGTCCTCGACCGCCAGCATCTGCTCCGCGGCATAGAGCAGGTGATCCACGAAGGCGCTATAGCTCGCCGCCCTGTCCGAGCGCAGCAGCGCGCAGGCGTCTGTGGGCGCGGCAAAGGTGGGATGTGCCACGGCAAGGGTCAAATGCGTCGCATAGGCCTGTCGCGCAGATTGTGCGCGGGCAATGGCATCTGTGGCGCGCAATTGCAGCGAGACCCCCACCAACGCACAGATGGCGGTGAGCGCGGTGACGGTTGCGGCGACGGCCTCGATGGTTTCGGCATTGCGTCTGAGCCAGGTCATGGCGCGCCTCGGGACTTTGGCATCTGCTGGGTGGCACAGTGGATGCCGCCTCCGATTTCCCCAAGCGCATCGGCGTTCAGCATGACGATCTCGCGACCGGGGTAATGCGCGGCAAGGGTGTCGCGGGCAATGGCATCCGTTTCCCGGTCGCCGTACTGCGGTGCGATCACCGCCCCGTTGACCACGTAATAATTGGCGTAGGCGGCAACAAAGTCGGGAGAGCGCACGCGCCGTTTGACAGGATCCGGGATGACGTGGACCTGCAGCCCCGCGCTGAGCAAGCGATCATGGGTCTCCAGCGCCGCCATGTGAAAGGGATCCCGGGCATCGGGATTGTCCGGCAGACCGATCAGGACGCGGCCCGGGCCGGTCAGGCGGGCAAGGCTGTCGATGTGGTAGTCCGTTATGTCTAGGTCACGGACCCCAGGCGCCCAGAGGATGCGATCCGCGCCATAGGCGTCCAGCAAGGCGGCGCCGATCTCGGCACGTGTCAGGCCCGGATTGCGGTTCGGGTGCACCCAGGAACTTTCATGCGCGATCAACACCCCGTGGCCATCCTGCTCGACGCCGCCCGCCTCTCCCCGAAGTATCGAGGGCAAAAGCGGCAGGTCAAGGATGTCAGCCACTCGGGCGGCGACCAGACGGTCGTTCGGGACAGGTTGGCGGTCGCCCCAGCCATTGAAACTGATGTGCCGGACGGCGCGCTCGCCGCGGTCATTCACGACAAAGATCGGACCTGCATCGCGTGCCCAAAGATCGTCTGTCGGCACATCCCACAAAGTGACTGCGTCAGACAAGCGGCGTCGGGCGCGGCGATGTTCCTGATGTGCTGCCAAGAGGACAACGGGCTCAAACTCGGAGATGGCATTGGCGATATCGGCGATTGTGTCCTGAACCATCCGCAAAAAGACCGGATCGTTATAGCCTGCGTCCGTTTCCGGACCCGCGTTGGGCCACATCATGAATGTGAGTTCGTGAGGGGCTTCTTCGGCCGGAACAAACCATTCTGACGCCGCTGATGCCATTCCGGGCGTCATACAGGCAGCCGCGGCGCATGCGACAAAGCGACGGCGGTGCATGGCATCCCCTCTTGCCCAGACGGTTGACGGGCGCCCATCACTCGTGGACGCCCGGTGTTCCGACCACGGAGCCGGAATTTTTCGAAAATTCCGGACCGGTTTCTTTGAAAGAAACCGGCACCGGCTCAGACCGATCAGAAATTGAGGACCGGGCAGCTGTCGTCAGACGAATAGTCGTGCACGGCAAGCTCGCCCGCGATGATCGCCGCGCGCGCCGCATCAACAGCGGCCTTCATCTCATCGCTGACCAGCGATGCGTTGTGCTCGTCCACGGCATACCCGACACCTTCGTTGGCGAGGCCCAGAGCGATCACGCCAGTTTCAAGGTCAGCCCCTGCGGACATGGCGTCAAACACCGCGACGTCCACACGCTTGAGCATGGAGGTCAGCACCTTGCCCGGGTGCAGATAGTTCTGGTTGCTGTCCACGCCGATCGACAGGATGTCCTCGTCGGCCGCGGTCTGCAGCACGCCCAGACCCGTGCCACCCGCGGCGGCATAGATCACGTCTGCGCCCTGGCTGATCTGTGCCTTGGCCAGTTCCGCACCCTTCACCGGGTCGTTCCATGCCGCCGGAGTGGTGCCTGTCATGTTGGCGATCACCGTGGCGTCCGGGTTCACGGAT
Source organism: Sagittula sp. (assembly GCA_042088665.1). Lineage (GTDB taxonomy): Bacteria > Pseudomonadota > Alphaproteobacteria > Rhodobacterales > Rhodobacteraceae > JBELMB01. Next base: position 2,427 of record JBELMB010000013.1, on the reverse strand, counting down.
TTCACGCCCTGCGCGTAGCCGCAGGCAAACTTGCGGATCAGCGGAATATCCATGCCGCCGACAAAGCCCACAGTGGCGCTTTCAGTGGCCATGGCCGCCATCATGCCAACCAGGTAAGATCCCTCGTGCTCTGCAAAGAGGATCGACAGCACGTTGGGATGCGCGCCCGGATCGACAAAGCCGTCGATCGTCACGAATTTCGTGTCCGGGTAATCCGCAGCCACCGAGGCGATCGGCGAGGACATGGAGAAGCCCGTCGTCACAACCGGGTTGAAGCCAGCCTCGGCAAAGCGGCGCAGGGCCTGCTCACGCTGGGCTTCGGACTGCAGTTCGATGTCGCGATAGCCGCCGCCGGTCTCGGATGCAAACCGCTCCGCCCCATTGAAGGCTGCCTCGTTGAAGCTCTTGTCGAACTTGCCGCCGAGATCGTAGATCAGCGCAGGATCGGCCAGCGCGGCGCCCGCCGACAAGGCGAGGGCGGCCACAGAGCCGAGGGTCTTTTGCAGGAATGTCATAGCAGTGCTCCCAGTTGGTGGAAGGGCCTTGGGCCCTTTGCTTTTACTGCCGGTCATGAAGCCGCAGGGGCGCGGAGCGGTCAACCGCTTTTTGCGCCCGCGGCGCGCGTGTCATGGCAGAGCCCGGGACAAGATCAATGCATCATCACGGCTGCCGTCGGGTTGCCCGTAGTACCCGCGGCGCGTTCCGACCTGCGCATATCCGTGGTGTTCATAAAAAGCGCGCGCCGGGGCGTTGCCTGCCGCGGCTTCAAGGAATACGCGCTCGGCGTCGCATGCCACCGCCGCCGCGTGAAACCGCGCAAGGGCGCGGCTGGCGACGCCGCTGCGCTGAACATCGGGGTCGCAGGCCAGCGCGAGGATCTCCGCCTCCCCGGCGATGACTTGCCCCAGAACGAAGCCATCCAGATGCCCGGTCTCTGCCGCGGCCTTTTCGGTCACCAACAGGCTGTGCGGCATCGCAAGCGTCTGGGCAAAGCTCTCCGCGCTCCAGGGGGTCATGTGCCGATAGGCCCGTTTCGACAGGGCGGCGAGCGCTTCAGGCGTCATCCAGGATCACCGGCGGCGTCTCTTTCGAAGGTGCCGCATCGGCGGGCTTGAGATAAAGCGGGGCGGGCGCGGGCAGGGCCGGGTCGTTCTTGTGGCGATGCGCGAGGCGGGCAATGGCCTCTGCACGGGGATAGCGCGCGCTGCCTGCTGTGCCGCCGATCTGCGCTGCGATCTCTTCGGCGCGGTGGCCGATAACCAATTGAGCGGTTTCCAATTCCGGCGCGGAGACCTCGCCCACCGGGGTTTGAAGCGGCGCCTGGTCAGGCCACTTCAGATAGACGGCCTCACGCGGCGCTGCGATCGCTGTCACCGCAGGCCCCGCGTCCAGCGCCAAGGCCTCGAACCCCGAGACGCCGACCGCCGGAACCCCAAGTCCCAAGGCCAGCCCCCGTGCGCAAGCGACGGAAATCCGGATGCCTGTAAAGTTGCCCGGCCCGGTGCCCACACCCAGAGCGCCAACATCCGACCACTGCGCCGCCGCCTCGGCCAGCACCTCCTCGAGAAGCGGCATCAGGCGTTCGGCTTGTCCGCGGGCCATCTCTTCGTGCGCGGCAGCCAAGATCCCGGATCCGTCGAAAAGGGCTGCCGTTACGTAAGGGCCAGCAGTGTCAAAGCCCAGCGTCAGTCGCATGGCTTGCCCGCAGCGTTCAGTTGATCGCGGGCAGAAACGCCCGCGCGCGGCGCATCATCAACCACATGCAACCAAGGCATTTGCCGATCCGCATGACAATGAAGCCCGGGCGGCAGCCTGTCGGCCTGATCCAGCACGCCAAGTGGCACATAGGTCTGCCCGGGCAGGTAGTCGAAACAAGCCGCAAGAGGGGAGCCGCAGGTCGGGCAGCACCACCGCCGCACACCCTTCACAGCCTCCAGCGGCGCGCCAAGGTCGGCGTCCAGCATGGCGCTGGCGAACGCGGCAAAGGCCGGTAGGGGCGCCCCGGTCCAGCGCCGGCAATCGGCGCAATGGCAATAGGCCACCGCCAGCGGCGCAGCCCGCGCCGACAGCACGCAAGCGCCGCAATAGCAGCGCCCCGTGACAACCGCCTCGCTCATCGGTGCGCGGTCAGACCGCGACCGGGCGCACTTCGGTGACTTCGGGGATGTAGTGACGCAGCAGGTTCTCGATCCCCATCTTCAGCGTCAGGGTCGAAGAGGGGCAGCCCGCGCAAGCGCCCTGCATGTGCAGGTAGACAACGCCGCGGTCAAAACCGTGGAAGGTGATATCGCCACCATCCTGTGCCACCGCGGGGCGCACCCGGCTGTCCAGCAACTCCTTGATCTGGCCCACGACTTCGGCGTCTTCGCCGTCGTGCTCCGCGTGCCCGCCCGCCTGCGTCGCACCATCGGCCATCACGGGTTGGCC
>JBELMB010000152.1:0-12524 GCA_042088665.1 Sagittula sp. | reverse complement strand
TCCTACACCCAGTTGACAAAATACAAGGCCGCTCCCGCAAGGGGGCGGCCTTTTGTGTGGGTGACGTGCGGAGGCTGAAGGGGCCGCGCTTTTGCGCGTTTGACGCCCAATGCCCCAGAGTCAGGAAAGCCGCCCCTGAGGGCGGCTTTTTTCCATATGTCCCTTGCTGCCGCGCGCCTGGGAGAGGGCGCGCGGCAGGGGGTACTCGCTTCACTTCACGAAACGCTTCAGCTGAGCGCGCTTTTCGCTCTCGGTGTCGCCGGAGTGCAGGATCGATTCCACCTGGGCGATCTGTGCGTCGGTGAGGTTCTCGAAGCTGGGCGTCATGGCGGAAGCGGCCCCGGCAAAGACGGAGAGTGCGAGTGCGGATGCGATGATGGCTTTCATGGTCGTGTTCCTTTCAGAGGATGGGAGGGGATCAGTTTGTGAAACGCTTCAGCTGAGCGCGCTTTTCGCTCTCGGTGTCGCCGGAGTGCAGGATCGATTCCACCTGGGCGATCTGTGCGTCGGTGAGGTTCTCGAAGCTGGGCGTCATGGCGGAAGCGGCCCCGGCAAAGACGGAGAGTGCGAGTGCGGATGCGATGATGGCTTTCATGGTCGTGTTCCTTTTTCGTGTGTGTGGCCCGGAGTTTCGTGTGGGCCTTGGTTTGCTGTGTGCCGGTGTGTTCGTCCGACACCAACCAAGTTAGGGATGCTGCCCGGCGCTTTGAATTCACGAAGAAATACCGAATGGCTCACCGCTTCGTGTCCTTGACAGACGCCCGATTTGGCCAGTGCCTGTGCGCCCGGGCACAGCTTTGGTGCGGCCCAAGCCGGCCTGACTGAAACGAGGGGGAGGGGGCTCTACATGACGTGAGCGGTGCGCGCGAATGAGATGGCAAAAATCGCTATCACATGTTTTTGAGCGCACCGCGTGGAGGTAAAAATCCCCCAATGTTTCAATACGCAACCAGCGGCGTGAGAGGGCGTGCCTCCTGGCGTGAGGACCTGTGATCAAACGCGCGGCACAAGAGGTGCATTTCCCGGTCCGTGGCCCCTTGATTTCACCCGCGCGCCCGTGTACCCCCTCGCCACGGCCTGAAGGGGTATAGCTCAGCTGGTAGAGCGACGGTCTCCAAAACCGTAGGTCGCGGGTTCGAACCCTGCTGCCCCTGCCAAACACTCTCATATTTCACTGTGGTATTTGTACCAGTGTCTTATGCTGCGCCTTTCCAGGCGTTGGCATGGACGCTATCAATTTTGTGTTCTGTGCCACCAAGGTTGAACAATCGTGCCCGTCCCGAGTTACGGAAACCTGATGTCGATGGTTCTCAAGAGGGCTGTCACAGAACAACGCGTGCGGGATGCGGTGGAGGCAATCGCCGATGAACTGCATTTAACTGAAGAGGAACGCGGCGTTACGATTCCGTCGGGACAAACGACGCTCATTTCAAGTAGAGTCCAATGGGCGATCACTTATTTGGTCCAGGCAGGTTTGATAAAGCGACCGAAACGCGGACACTTTATCCTAACTGACGAAGGGCGCGCAGTTCTGGACAATGACCTTCAGAAGCTGGATCTCGCGTTTCTCAAGAAAATTCCTTCTTTCATCGACTTCATGAATCGAAAAGGCTCGAGAGATACGAAGAACGAAACGCGGCCCACCACTACTGTTTCTGCAAGCGATCAAAGTCCTGAAGAGATTATTGGAAGCGCTTACCAGGAACTTGAAGCAGACCTGAAAGAGCAGATACTTGAGCGCATCTCGCAGAACTCGCCCGCGTTCTTTGAGCAACTCGTTGTTCGTTTACTGTCCAGTCTGGGATACGGTCGATCTGATACACTCGCAGAGGTCATGGGCAAGGTTGGCGATGGTGGTATCGACGGGATCATTCACCAAGACAAACTCGGTTTGGATGTGGTTTATATCCAAGCAAAGCGATATGCGCCGGACAAAGCTGTCGGTCGTCCAGAGCTGCAGGCGTTCGTCGGAACACTTGCTGGCGTGTCGGCACACAAGGGCGTCTTTGTAACGACTTCGCGCTTCTCTCCGAACGCATTGGAGTATCTCAAGACAGTCAATGCGAGGGTGATTACTATCGACGGACACAGTCTTGTGGATTTGATGATCGAAGGCGGGGTGGGGGTTAGAGTGCGAAAGGTCTTTGAACTGCATCGCATCGACGAAGACTTCTTTCTGGAAGAGTAGTGGGCGATGCACGCCTTGCTTTGCCGCTGCTCTTGAACCTTGTCCCAAACGTCCGGGTCAATGATGGCCGGGTGCTGCCCGTCAAAGACCTGTCCTTTGTGCCGGATCATGCCTGCATAGATCGGGTTGCTGGGGATGTGCAGCAGATGCCCGCGGTCAAAAGTCGTCCCGCCGCCGACCTTGCCGGATGATCTCTGTCGCCGACGGGTCCGCAGACCAAGCTCTGCCGCCCGTTCCTTGACCTCCCGGACGGTGCCCAGATCCAGATACAGACTATAGAGCGTTCTGACCGTCTCAGCCTCCACCTCGTCAATCACAAGCGTTCGCCCAGCCTCCTGATAGCCAAGCGGGACGAGCCCGCCCATCCACATGCCTTGGCGCTTCGAGGCAGCGATCTTGTCCCGGATGCGTTCCGACATGACCTCCCGTTCGAACTGAGCGAAGCTGAGCAGTATATTGAGCGCCAACCGCCCAATGCTGGTGGCGGTGTTGAACGATTGGGTGACTGAGACAAACGACGCCTCCGCCGCGTCCAGCCGATCAACAAGCTTTGCAAAATCCGCCAGCAAGCGCGTCAGCCTCTCGATCTTGTAAACCACGATCTGATCTATGCGCTTCGCATCCGCAACCTGCATCAGACGCTGAAGGGCCGGGCGATCCATGTGCCCGCCGGATATGCCGCCGTCGTCATAGTGCTCAGGATTGAGTTCCCAACCCTCATGTCTTTGGCTCGCGATACAGGCCTCACAGGCTTCCCGTTGGGCATCCAAGGAGTTGAAGTCCTGATCGAGCCCGTCTTCAGAACTTTTGCGGGTATAGATCGCGCTGCGAACCCGGCGCATCACCCAACCCCAAAGAAGCGCGGGCACCCGAACGTCTCCTGTAGCTGCGCAAGCGTCGCGCCGGACTTGCGTTCCAGAAGTTTGCGCAATTGTTCCTTACGGGTGGGTTTGGACACACTCCGCTTGGCGGGCGCCGTCTTTTCATCATCAGTTTTGGACGATGCCATCGGTCTTCTCCACTTGGCGGGTCAAGGCCAATCCTGCGCCCCGTATCATGCAGAGCCCGGAGTTCCCGGGCGGTCTGAGCAATACCAACGCTACCGATTCCGAGCGCGGCGAAGTGCAGTGGTTTCAGGTAAAGAGTGGCCTGCTGCCGGTTTTGTGGACATCGAGATAAGGTGTTTATGAAACTGGAGAATCTACATGATGAAAAGAATTTTCAGCTGTTGAGCCTCCCCCTTTGAAGTGGTCCGACCCTATGTTTAGGAAAGCGGAGGGCCATAGATGGCCACAAAGAGACCCAAGCCCAAAGAGATTGTCGTAGAGTTACGGCAGGTTGAAGTTCTGATGGGGCAAGGCATGTACCGGTTGGTCGGGCTGACGAAGACCGTCTGGTCGCGGACATGATCGAGTTGACACATCAGTTTGGGCGATACGGCTACCGTCGGATTGCCGCTCTGCTGAGAGACGTATGTTGGCAGGTGAACGATAAACGTGTCGAACGCCTATGGCGGTGAGAGGAGCTTAACCCATTCTTCTTGATGTCGACTATACCGCTCAGCACCCGCCTGTCATCAACCCGAGGCTTGCCTCGGGACTCCGGAAAAAACGGCTGCAGTCGCTCCATCTGCGCGTCGGTCAGCCAAAAGCCCGCTCATCATGCCCCCTCAGTTTTGGAGCTTGAATCACGCAGAAGGGCAAGTCTCAAGCGAGTTTACGGGTCCTGACCGTCGTTCATTGCGGAGGTTGTCAGGGGCTGGATCAAAGCCCCCTCTCGGCAGATTGCTGGGCAATCGCCTGCCGGGCAGTGGTCGGGGCCAAAACTGCTTTCATTGAACCAGGTCACCCCTGTCGGGACATCGCCATGCGATGCCCTGCCGGGCAGTGCATGGGAGAACGGATACTGTGAGAGTTTCAACGGGCGCATGCGCCCCTATCGGCAGATTTGCTTTGCAAATCGCCTGCCGGGCAACAGACGAACTGCTAAACGGCGAGGTCTTCTACTCGCTGCGTGAGGCGCAAACCATTTTCGATAGCTGGAGGAAACACTACAACACCAAACGACACCACAGTGCTCTGGGCTACCGCCCACCGGCCCCAGAGGCCATCGTCCCGATGGACCAAAGGCCAACCATGCACAGACTTTCAATTTGGACCACTCAAGTGCGGCCGCTCACAGCCAGTTCGACTTCAGTTCCATTTTGCACTGGCCGTGAATGTCGGCAGCGCGGACGGCTTCTGCAGCATTGCACACGAAGGTCGGTTGACTGGTTTGGGCCGTCCTTGAAAGTGAACCGGTCCGAACGGAGGCTTGATGCAGCAGCTCATCCGAGGTCTGGAAGGAGCCCAAAATTTCCGAGCCCCGATAGTGCCGCTCATGTCTGAAATCAAGCCACAATGAACGATCGCAAAATGTCAGCTTTCAATGAATTGGCGGCCCAAGATGTCATGCAGAATGAGCGCGGCGCCAAAGCGCGCACCAAATATTTTGCGTGGGTCCCTTGTCACTGATCTGTTTGTGGTTTCCACTCAACACATGCAGGTGCGGGGAGTGTGCCGATGTTTTGGCCATCGACACCTGGAGGACCGACAGGGAGTTGGACCAGATGTTTCTTCCAGTTGATCAGGCGCAGCACGAAACCGATCTGCCGAAAGGGTGCACCTTTGCACCGAATGACTGGCGCATTCTGTCAGGCTTTTGGCACCCGGTCGCCTTTGCTCATGATATCCAGGATGCCCCCGTGGCAGCACGGCTGTTGGACGTTGATCTGGTCATCTGGCGAACTGAAAACGGGGTCTTTGTCGCACGCGATCTGTGCCCCCATCGGGGCACGCGGTTGAGTGCGGGTCGGGTCGATGACGGTCAGTTGATTTGCCCCATGCACGGGCTGCATTTTGATGGCTCCGGACACTGTACAAAGATCCCGTCCAATCCTGATCAGGATGCCCGTGTTTCGCCTCGCCTGCGTCTGCAATCATTGCGCGTGCAAGAGCGCTATGGACTCGTCTGGACCTGTCTCGCGGCACAGCCAACCTGGCCCTTGCCGGAATGGCCGGGGATCGGCGATGACAGTCTTAAAAAGATCTTCATACCTTCTGACACATGGGCAGCGGCTGCCAGCCGACATGTCGAAAACTTCAATGACGTCGCGCATTTTCCCTGGGTCCATGTCAATACGTTCGGCGGCGACGAAGAGGACCGAATTCCCCCCTATGAGGTTCATGAAACCGACAACGGGCTGACGTTTGACCTTGGCTATGATGAAGGTTTCAACCGTTTTCCGGACGATGTCCCGGGCGATACCCGCCATGTGGTCTACACCTACGAACTGACATATCCGTTTTCGACAATCATCATCATTCGCCCCAATGACAGTTGGTATGTCCAGTACTTTGCAGACACCGTTTGCCCGGTGTCCGCCCATGAAACGAAGATTTTTCAGGTTGCTACGGATACGACGGGTGCTCCGGATGAGGGTTTTCTGGTCAAGGAAAGCATGATGATCAACAATGAGGACAAGCCTTTGGTGGAAAACCAACACCCTGAGGACCTGCCGCTGGGGATCATGGACGAAGTGCATATTCCAGCGGACCGGATGTCAGTGACCTATCGGCGCGCCTTGGTGGAAAAGTTTGGTCTTGGTGCGCCGCTGAGCAGTTAGGGAATTTTCATGAACCAGACGGATGACCTGAAGCATTTGCGCCGTTCGATTGTGCTGGCGGAGGAGGCCGTGGCGGCAGGAAACCACCCTTTTGGGGCTGTCTTGGTTTCCGCGCAGGGCGAGGTATTGCTCGAGGCCAAGAACACCCATTCCGTTGATCGTGGACCGGGACATGCAGAGACCAATTTGGCCCGCGAGGCGGCACGCAAGCTCGATCTGGAAACCTTGCGTGCAGCAACGCTTTATACCTCGGTTGAGCCCTGTTCGATGTGTTCAGGCACGATCTACTGGGCAGAAATCGGCTGCGTGGTGTTTGGCATGACAGAACACAGGTTGGGTCAACTCACGGGGGATGATGAGGAAAACCAGACGCAGGATCTGGACTGTCGCACGATCTTTGCCTCCGGTCGTCGTGCCGTTGCGGTCAGAGGACCATTCCCGGAGTTGGAGGACCAGATCGAGGCGCAACATGTCGCGTTTTGGGGTAAGGACAGATCGTCGTGAGCGCTGCGCAGATTTGTTTGGGCGGACTGTTCGAACCGGAAAGCTTTGTCGGCTGGATATGCCACCGCGCTCGACTGCTGGATTTGACAGGCTCCGTAAGGGCGCAGGGCAAGACGGATATGTACATCCATGTGCAGGGTCCGCAGCCCTTGATAGATGCCATGGAAATGGCCTGCAGCCTTGGCCCGATAAACGCAAATGTTCAAAGAATCGAGGTCCACGAGATCTCACCCAACCCACGGTTGAAGGGCTTCGAGGTGCTTTAGCATCGCTCGAAGGCGCGCTCATTTTTTGATCGTTCGCGTGGATATTGGGCGGAATTTCTGCGAGCAGCTCAATTTCACGCACCGCTTCCCTTTCCATCGCTTCTAAACTCGTCAGGATAAGGTGGAAGCGGACGGTAAGAAAATGCAAACGGCACCGGTGGGATTATTGCGCGACCTCGATCCGAAACGGGTCATGCGGGCGCAGGTGAGTGGTCAGGATCTTGTGATCTGGCGCGCCAGCAATGGCGACATATCTGCGTGGGACAACCGCTGTCCGCATCGGGGCATGGCGCTCAGCCACGGCTTCGTGCGCGGTAACGATCTCGCCTGTCTGTATCATGGATGGCACTATGGCAGCACAGGCCTGTGCCAATACATCCCCGCCCATCCTGACCTGGACCCGCCCGCAACGATCAAGACAAGGGTGTTTTCCGTGGCCATTGCCGACGGAGTGATTTGGGTGAGCACAAAGGGTGCGGCACAGCCTGAGCCAGTTCCGATGGCCAGCCAGCCCTTGCGCAGTTTCCATGTTCAAGCCCGCTCTGACGGTCTTGCCGATGCGTGCCAGACAGTGGCGTTTGAAGGTTGTGCACCAGAGCAGACCGAACCGGGGCTGTTTCGATTGGGAGGCCGGCGGGTCTTTGTGCTGGAAAACCCTTTGGATGAGGGCTGCATTCAGGTCACAGCTCTTGTTGATGCAGATGCGACACCCAAAGACTGTGCTGCCCTGTCGCGTTGGTGTGAGGCCGTTCGGAGGGCCGCTCAGACGGGAAAGGTGGCCGCATGAGCCGCGAATATGCTCTGAACGATTGGTACGCCGTAGGCGACGCACAGACTTTGGCCCGTGGACCACGCCGCACACTGTTGCTTGAACAAGAGGTGATCGTGTCAGGCACAGCGGATGACCCGAAAGTGGTCGATGCCGAAGGAGCCGCCTATCCGGCGACGTTCAAATACGGACATGTCTGGACATCTCTGGGGGACGCGCCGCGCCCATTGTTTGATATTCCCGAAGCGGGTGAACCCGGAAGGCGGCTCGTGCCCTGCGGTGTCGTTCGGGTGAAATGCTCGCCCTTGCGGGCGGTGGAAAACTTCCTCGACATTGCGCATTTCCCCTTTGTGCATACCGGTATTCTAGGCAGTGAGCCGCACACGGAAGTCGCCCCCTACAAGGCCGAAATTCGCGATGACGTAGATGAGGTTTGGGCGACCAAGATCAGCTTTTATCAGCCCCAAGCCGCCAAAAGCGCTGAAGCAGGGGGCGATACGCAATACCTGTACCGCGTGGCGGCACCCACCACGGCCGTGCTCTACAAGACCTGTCCGCCCAAGCCCGAAGCTATGGATGTGATCGCTATTTTTGTCCAACCAAGGACAGAGACGGAATGCGACGTCTGGCCTTGGATGGCGCTCTATGATGACTCGTCGGATTTTGCCGGGCTGGTCCAATTTCAGCAGGAAATTTTTCTGCAAGACCGCTCGATCCTCGAAAACCAACGGCCGGTAAAATTGCCGCTTGATCCGAAAATGGAGATTCCGACGCGGGCGGATCTGACATCCATCGCCTACCGTCGGTGGCTGAAGTCCAAAGGCGCCTTCTACGGCGCAATGACCGAGGACGCATGACGCAGTTCACACTTTATGACTACGTGCTTTCGGGCAATTGCTACAAGATCCGGCTGATGGCGGGTCTTTTGGGCGTTGCTTATGACGCGGTGCCCGTGGATTTCTATCCGGGGCGCGAGCATCGTTCGGAACCAATGCTGGCGCTGAACCCGTCAGGGACATTACCCGTACTTGTGGCGGATGATCTGGTTCTGTCCGAGACGCAGTCCATGCTGGGATGGCTTGCAGCAACATACGATCGCAGCGGCACGTGGTATCCGGTTTCGGATGCCGGCCTGCATGCGCAGGTGCTGCAATGGCTCGGGTTTTCAGCACGCCTGACAGCAAGCGTCGGAGCGGCCCGTTTGAACGCCATGCTCGATTGGCCGGTCGATGTCAGGGCCGTGCGTGCCGCGTCGCTCAAAGATCTGGATGAACTGGAACTGCTTTTGACCGACCGTGTCTTTTCCGGGCGGACCTGGCTTGTCGGCGATGGGCCGACCATCGCAGATATTGCGTGTTTTCCTTACGTGGCGCTCAGCCCTGATGCGGGGTTTGAGCACGACGGGTATCCCGCCATTCGCAATTGGCTTTACGCGGTGCGCAGCCTGCCCGGGTTTGTGACGATGCCGGGCATTCATCCGCTGCACGAGTTGCGCGAGGAGACGGGCAATGGCTGATACGCCCCTTTTACGCTTGCGCGGTGTGACCAAGGCCTATCCCGCGGTGTTGGCCAACGACGCCGTGGACCTTGATGTGATGCCCGGCGAAATCCATGCGGTCTTGGGCGAAAACGGCGCAGGAAAATCGACCCTGATGAAAATCATCTACGGTTCCGTGCGCCCCGATGCCGGGACCGTGGAATGGCGTGGCAAACAAGTTGATATCCAATCGCCGCTGAAGGCACGCGACCTTGGCATTGGCATGGTCTTCCAGCATTTTTCATTGTTTGAAACTCTGACGGCAGCCGAAAACATCTCTCTTGCTGTTCCGGGGTCGATTGCGGATCTGTCCGAACGCATTCGCGCAGCATCCGCGCAATTCGGGTTGGATGTTGAACCCGACAGTCGTGTGCAAGCGATGACAGTGGGCGAACGCCAGCGGATCGAAATCCTGCGCTGCATTTTACAGGAACCCAAGCTGATCATCATGGATGAGCCGACCTCGGTTCTTCCCCCTCAAGGTATCGCCAAACTGTTCGAAACACTCCGCCGCCTGGCGAGCGAAGGGATCGGGATCATCTTCATTTCCCACAAGCTCGATGAAATCAAGGCTCTGTGTGACACGGCGACGGTCATGCGCGGCGGGCGCGTCGTGGGGGTGGTGGATGCCAAGGTCGAAGATGCCCGCAGCTTGACTCGACTGATGATCGGGCGCGACATCGCGGCGCCAAGCCACGCCGCGCAACGCGGTGACGGGCATGCCGTCCTTGAGGTCGCCGGGCTGAATTACACGCCTCTGGATCCGTTTGCCCCGGCTCTGAAAGACATCTCATTGACCCTGCGCAGCGGTCATATCGCCGGAATTGCAGGCGTGTCAGGCAATGGGCAAGACGCCTTGACCCGCGCGCTGGCGGGCGAGATCGTTCAGGGATCGCAAGATGCGGGAAGCATCGCGCTGGATGGGGCCGCACTTGGGGCCGATACACCCGATCAACGCCGAGAAAAGGGGCTGCATTTTGTGCCCGAAGAGCGGCTTGGACGGGGGGCTGTGCCCATCCATACCTTGTCCGAGAACGCAGGTTTAACGACCCATCACGCCGGACTTGTGAACTGGGGTATGGTGAAACTGGGCAAACGCCGCGCTTTGGCGCAAGAGACAATCGATGCGATGGACGTGCGATGTGGTGGGCCGGACGCAACAGCGCAGAGCCTGTCTGGCGGCAACCTGCAAAAGTTCATTGTCGGGCGCGAATTGGCCTTGCGCCCCAAGGTTCTGATCGCATCACAACCGACCTGGGGTGTTGATGTTGGTGCGGCGGCGGCAATCCGTCAAAAGCTGATCGACCTGCGCGACGAGGGCGCGGCGATCCTCATCGTGTCCGAGGAAATCGAAGAGATCTTCGAGATTTGCGACACCATTCAGGTGATGTTCAGGGGGCGATTGTCGCCGCCTGTTCAGGTGCAAACGACCTCAATTGACGATGTGGGGCTGGCAATGGCCGGCGATTTTGACGCTTTGGCATCGAAGGAAGATGCACATGTCTAGGTTGGTCATCGAAGCCCGCCCCGAACGGTCCGTCTGGGCCCCGATCCAAGTCAGTGTCTTGGCGGTTTTTCTCACCTGCCTGGGCGGTTCGGTCTTGTTCATGATCTACGGGGTCTCGCCACTCAAGGGCCTTGATGCGATCTTCATTGATCCGTTGCGGACCAGCTACGGGATCGGGGAAATCCTTCTGAAAATGGCGCCGCTCCTGTTGATCGCGCAAGGGCTGGCCATTGGATTTCGCGCGCAGATCTGGAATATCGGGGCGGAGGGTCAGTTGATCGTGGGTGCCATTGCGGCCACGGCGCTTGCGATCCAGTTCCAGGGGACCACATCGCCGCTTCTTCTGCCTGCGATGGTCTTGGCGGGCATGATCGGCGGAATGTGTTGGGCCGGTATTGCTGCGCTTTTGCGTGCACAGTTCAACGCCAACGAAATCCTTGTCACCTTCATGCTGACCAGCGTGGCCTTGCAGCTGCTCTATTACCTTGTCGGCGGGCCAATGCGTGACCCCGGTGGGTTCAACTTCCCACAGTCGATCCGGTTTGACCCGGCCGCGAAATTCCCCATCCTGATCGAAGGCACGCGCGTGAACGCCTCGCTTTACATTGGATTGGCAGCTTCGGCCATTGCGGTGGTTTTCGTGCAGCGATCGCTTGTGAGCTACAAAATGTCCGTGGGCGGCATTGCCCCGACGGCTGCCACCTATGCCGGCTTTTCCTCAAAAAAGGCCATCTGGCTGGCTTTGCTGATCTCGGGCGGGGCTGCGGGCATGGCGGGTGTGGGCGAGGTCTCGGGGCCATTGGGCATGTTGCAGCGCAATATCTCGCCCGGGTACGGCTATGCGGGCATCATTGTTGCGGTATTGGGCGGGCTTCATCCAATCGGGATCATTTTTGCGTCCGCATTGATGGCACTGGTCTATGTCGGGGGTGACTTTGCCCTCTTGTCAGTGGGGTTGCCCAATGCCGTAACTGGCATTTTCCAGGGTATGCTGCTGACCTTCTATCTGGCCTGTTCCTTCCTGCTGACGTCGCGCATCCGTTGGATCAAACCTGATGATCTGAAACAGGAGGCAGTGGCTGACTGATGGATGTTCTGATTTTTATTGTCAGCGGCACCTTGGCGGCGGCAACGGCCTTGATCTTTGCCGCCATGGGCGAACTTGTGGCCGAGAAATCCGGTGTCTTGAACCTGGGCATCGAAGGGATGATGGCGACCGGGGCCGCGATGGGTTTTGTCGCGTTGTCAGTGTCGGGGTCTTACACAGTGGGATTCCTGGCGGCAGCTGTGTTGGGCTGCCTTTTGTCGATGATCCATGCGGTCCTGACGCTGGTGTTTCGCGCCGACCAAACAGCCTCCGGGCTCGCGATCGGTATCCTTGGTCTGGGTCTGTCGTCCGCGATTGGCAAACGCTACGAGGGCAGAACAGTTGAGGGATTGCCTGAGCTTGATTTCGGACCACTGTCGGACATCCCCATCATCGGCCCGATGTTTTTTCAACAAGACATCATGGTCTATCTGTCCATCGTTTTGATCTTTGCCACCTGGTATGTGCTAACGCGCACCAAGCTGGGCCTTGTGATCCGTGCCATCGGCGAAAACCCGGAAAACGCCCATGCGCTTGGGCTGAAGGTCCGCCTGATCCGCGCGGGCTGCGTCGGTTTCGGCGGTGCCATGGCGGGCATAGGCGGGGCTTACATGTCGACCGCCTATACCCCGCTTTGGGCCGAAGGGATGATTGCAGGGCGCGGCTGGATCGTTGTCGCGTTGACCGTTTTCGGTACATGGATCGTGCCGCGCGTGGCCTTTGGGGCCTACCTCTTTGGGTCCATGTCGCTTCTCGAACTGTCGATCCAAGCCTTTGGCTGGAACATCCCGAGCCAGGCCATGTCCGTTCTGCCCTATGTCGTCACGATCATCATGCTTGCGGTGATTTCCCGAAATCTCGCGTTCATTCGCCTCAATAGTCCTGCCAGTCTCGGTGCGGTTTTGAAAATCTCCTAAGTCCAACAGTCCCAATAGAGGATCCAAAATGCAAAAAAGAAACATCGTCCTGAGTTTCGCGGCGGTTGCGACTCTCGCTTTGCCT
>JBELMB010000151.1:0-12613 GCA_042088665.1 Sagittula sp. | reverse complement strand
CATATGGGTTCGAGGTGTTGGTGCAGGAGGTGATCGAGGCGATCACGACCTTGCCGGAGTTCAGGGTATAGTCCTCGCCCTCGACCGGGACGTCCTTGCCCATCGGTCGCTTGAAGGTTTCGGCCATTTCCCTCGTAAAGGCGGATTTGGCATCGTCCAGCGCGACGTAATCCTGCGGGCGTTTGGGGCCGGAGATAGCGGGCACGATGGTCCCCATGTCAAGCGCCAGCGTGTCGGTATAGATCGGGTCGTAATCGTCGCCGCGCCAAAAGCCATTGGCCTTGGCATAGGCTTCGACCAGCGCCACGCGGGCCTCGTCGCGGCCCGTGTTGGTGAGATAGCGCAGCGTTTCGCCGTCGATCGGGAAGAATCCGCAGGTGGCGCCGTATTCAGGCGCCATATTGGCGATGGTCGCCCGGTCCGCCAGTGGCAACCGGTCCAGCCCGTCGCCATAGAATTCGACAAACTTGCCGACGACGCCCTTGGCGCGCAGCATTTCCACGACTTTCAGGACCAGATCTGTGCCGGTTGTGCCCTCGACCATGGTGCCGGTCAGCTTGAATCCGATGACTTCGGGGATCAGCATGGAGATCGGCTGGCCCAGCATGGCGGCCTCTGCCTCGATCCCGCCGACGCCCCAGCCCAGAACCGCAGCGCCATTGACCATGGTGGTGTGGCTGTCGGTGCCCACAAGCGTGTCGGGATAGGCGACCATATCCCCGTTCTGGTCCGTGTCGGTCCAGACGGTCTGGCTGAGGTATTCAAGGTTGACCTGATGACAGATGCCGGTGCCGGGCGGCACCACGCGGAAGTTGTTGAAGGCGTTCTGACCCCATTTGAGGAAGGTGTAGCGCTCCATGTTGCGCTCATATTCGCGGTCGACGTTCATCTGGAACGCGCGCGGGTTGCCAAAGGCGTCGATCATCACGGAGTGGTCGATGACAAGATCCACCGGGTTGAGCGGGTTGATCAGTTGCGCATCGCCCCCCAGCGCCTTGATCCCGTCGCGCATCGCCGCCAGATCGACGACCGCCGGGACACCTGTGAAATCCTGCATCAAGACGCGGGCAGGGCGGTACGCCAGCTCGCGTGCGGCCTTGCCCGCGTTGGCCGCCCATTCGGCAAAGGCCTTGATGTCGTCGGTGGTGACGGTCTTGCCGTCCTCGAACCGCAACATGTTTTCCAACACCACTTTCAGCGCGGCGGGCAAACGCGAAAAATCGCCCAGACCGGCCTCTTGCGCGGCAGGGATGGAGTAGTAAGCGACGGTTTGACCGCCCGCTTCGAGCGTCTTGCGCGTGCCGGCGCTGTCATGGCCTACGGTGATGGTCATGGAAATACCTCCGGTTGGGGTGACAGGAACAGGGAAGGACTTGCCTGAGATTTGGCCCATGTGGGGGCGCAAAACAAGGGTCGCCTGCAAAATGTATACCGTCGTGTACCAAAATTCTCCAAGTTTGTCACGAAGCATCGCAAATGATTGATTGGCGTTTGCCGGGGGCAGGCTTTAGACCGTGTCGAGCAATCAACGAGGGCAGGCGATTATGCGCGGGCTAGTGATCGGAGCAGTGATGGGATGGCTGGGCCTTGGTGGCGCGGCTCTGGCAGAGCAATCCGCCGTTGTGGTGGAACTGTTCACCTCCCAGGGATGTGCGTCGTGCCCGCCAGCCGATGCGTTGCTGGCCGAGTTGGGCAAACGTGACGATGTGATCCCTCTGGCGCTGCATGTGCCCTATTGGGATCATATCGGCTGGAAAGACCGGTTTGCCTCGCCTGAAAACGAGAAACGCCAGCGTGGCTATGCGCGGGCGGGCGGTTGGCGGATGATCTACACGCCGCAGATGGTGATCATGGGGGCCGAACATGTGGTCGGCTCACGCGCGGATCAAGTCGATGCGTTGATCGCGCAACACGCAGCCAAGCCGCCGCATGTCGCCTTGTCGCTGGAACGTCACGATGGCCAAGTGTGGATCCGGGCCGAAGCCATCGGAGAGATGGCGCCTTGCGACGTGCATATCGTGCGCTACGATGCAGCGCATGAAGTGATGATCAACCGGGGTGAAAATGCCGGAAGGACAATCACTTACACACATATCGTGCAAGATTGGGACATGGCCGCGCGATGGGACGGGACCGGCGTCTACGAAAGCGCCGTTGCCGCCGCCGAAGGAGAACACATCGTGGTGATCCTGCAGGCGCCCAAGAACGGTCACATCATGGCGGCGGCGCGCTTGCGCTGAGTTTTCGATTGCCGCTTGGGCTTCCATCGGCGGTGGATCCAGAACCATTGGCCGGGATCTTCGGCGATGCGCGCCTCCAGCGCCCGGGTTGCGCTGCGCATCATGTCTTCGGCAGTCGTGTGAGGGATCGGAGCCTCGAACCGGCAGGTGAAGGCATCGCCTGTCCGGATCCCAAAGAAGGGCAGCAGCAAGGCATTGGTTTTCAGGGCGATTTCCGCGGCGGACAGCAAAGTCGGCGCGGGTTTTCCGAGAAAATCTATGGCGGTGCCCTGACCGTCAAAGACGTCAAAGAGCAAAACGGCCATGCCCCCGGACCGAACATGTTTCAAAAGGCCCATGGTCCCCCGCCGTCCCTGCTCGAAAACCGGGTCAGACAGCGCGTGCATGTTCGCGGCATAATGCGCGTTGAAATAGGGGTTTGACATCGGGCGGTACAACCCACCTATGCGGTAGCCGCGCGCGACGAGCGCGGCGCGCGGTGCCTCAAAGTTCCCGTAATGGCCGGTGATCAGCAGAACGGGGCGTCCCTCCGCCTTGGCCTGTTCCAGCGCGTCGACGCCCGGTCCGGCCAGTTCCGCATTGGCCATCCTTCTGAGCAGGCCTGGTACATCATAGTTCTCGATCATCGTGCGCCCGGCGTTTGCAGCCGCGGCGTCGGCGATGGCATGGCGCTCGGCTTCCGGGCGGTCAGGCCAGACGTGGGCGAGGTTCGCGCGCGCCCGTGTTCGCCATCCGGCGAGGGGCGCCAGCACGCGAGAAACAAGGGAGCCCATCAAACGGGATCTCATCTGCCACGGCAGGCGCAGCGCCAGCCATATCACGCACCGGATGATCCGATCCCCAAGCCAATCGCCGACGCCTCCCCTTGGTTTTGCAGCCCGGGGTGGTTTGGTGCCGTTCTGATTGGCCCGATTTTCATTGGCCTTTTTGTTGTCTTTTGACGCCAATGGCATGCCCTGTTTGCCGCTCCCACAATGCAGGGAGGCCCGTCCGGTCCGGACGACCCCGGGAAGTCACGGCCATCCCTACACTTGTTGTGACAGTCATAGGCAAGCCGGCACGGACGGGCAAGTCAGGCGGTTGTCAAAGGGGGTCACTCATCATCATCGGGGTTCAGCAGCTCGATCTCGCCGACAGAGACAAGATCCCGGATCGCGGCGACCACGGCGCTCATGGCCTTTTCCCCGACTTTTGGCTTGATCGTGCCGAGGTTGTCGGCCTCTTCGCGGATGCCCTCCGCAAGACGTTTGGACATATTGGCCATCAGGAAATCCACAGTCCGCTGATCATCGTCGGACGTGGATGCGGCGATGGCCGTGGCCAGCACGTCGGGCGCCACGTCGCGGGTGATTTTTGGCACGTCTATGGCGTTGAGCCGTTCCGGGATATTGGCGAAGGTAAAGATCGCCTTGCGCACGGCCTCGGCGAACTCTGCATCCTCTTGTTCAAGCTGATCCAGCAGTTCCTCGCGGATGGCGGTGTTGGAATAGTTCAGAATCGCGCCGAGCCGTTCGTCTGGCCGCGCCTTGAAGGCTTTGGGCGACTCGGAATCGAGTTGGGCTGCAACGGACAGGCCGATGCGGTCCACCGCATCCGGAGTGACGCCTGTGGTCATGGAAACTGCATAAGTGATGCGCCGGGCCTTGTCGCCGGGCAGTTTGGCGAGCACCTGCGCGGCCTTGGTCACGTCGATCTTTGACATCATGACGGCGGCGACCTCGGTGCTTTCGGACTGAACAAGCTCTTCGATTCGTTCAGGTTCCAACTTGTTGATGCGTTCCCAGGGGTCACCGGTCTGGCGCACGCCTGCCTCCTTTCGCAGCCGCATGGCGGTGCGCGGGCTGATCTTGCCATCCAGCGCCGTCAGCGCGCCAGCCATGTCACCCGGAAAGGACAGGCCGACAGATTCCAACTCTTCGGAGAATTCCATGACCACCGTGTTCAACGTCTCGCGGTCGACGTAGCGCATCGCCCCCAACAACAGCGTCAGTTCTGCCTGAAGATCCTCTGGCAGGGAGGCAAGGGGCACATCACTGCCCTCGTTGATCAGGAATTGCACGATGATCGCGGCCTTGGCCTTGCGCGACAGCGGGCGTTTGCCCCTGGTTGGAACAGGGCTGGGCAACGCCGCAAGGGCCGTCATGTCGGTCATCAAGATTCTCCACAATCCGTCTGACTTTTGCCTAACCGGTCAAAGTTTCCGGGCCGTTAAGCTTGATCGCAACGCGGACCGCGTCCCATGCGACTTGCGCAGCCTCAATTCGATGCGCGATGTTAGTGCTTTGTTCACAGGTGCGACGCAAACTCGCGCCAAGAAGATTTGTCGAGGAGTGGACAGTGGATCTCAGCGTGCGTGAGCCACAGATGATCGGGACGTGCCTGGTGGTGGATGATGACAGTTTCGACCGTCGCATGGTTCGGCGTTGCATCGGGCGCGACCGTCCCGATCTGGATTTGTATGAGTGTGAAACGATCTCTGCCGCGCGAGATTTCCTGATGCGCCAGCGTCCGGATGTGATCTTGCTAGATCATCGCTTGCCTGACGGGCAAGGGGCTGATTTCGCGTTGGAATTGCGTGGGGATCGGCGTCTTGACGACACGATGATCTGCGTCGTGACGAATTCGGACACGAGACTTCTGGATCCAGCGATCCCCGCCATGTCCAAGGATGCCCTCACGCCCCAAAGTATCTGGGGCATGGTCGAGGCATTTCTCGCGGAACGTCACGTGGCCAGATCAACGCCCGAGGGACGTCTCGTTGAGGAATTCAGTGGGTCGATGCAAGTCACAATGGCACCCGCTGTGTCGCGTATGATCCGCACCTTGCGCTCTGCCAAGATACGTTCGCGCAGGTCAATTCCGCGCGCCGCGTTGAATGATCTCGAACGACTGGAGGAGATGTTGCTCGCCTTCTCGGAAGTTGTGTCCGACACCGAAGGAGAGGCCCCCATGAAAACGCGCAGCAGCCACTAATAATGTTCCGACAAACGGTCAGCCCGCAGGTCGAAAGGGGCGGCCTACAGGCCGCCCGAAGCGTCTTAGCCTGTCACCACTTTGCAGGTGTTCGAGTCGGGATCGTAGACCGAACCCTCGGTGCAGGTCATGACTTGCTGTTCATGGCCGGAGCAGTAGGCAAATCCCAACACGGGTGTCAGGCTCAACACGGCTGCGGCGATCACGGTTTTAATCGTCATTCTTCGTCCTCCGGTTGCAATGCGGAGAATGTTAGCACGGCGCGCGCTTTCGTCAAAACATGCCGACAGAAAACACCTGAAACCGCCCTCATTTTTACTGAATCTTGCCAGTGGCCCCGAAAAGATCGCGCAAAAAAGAGGCGCACCACCCGGGCGCGCCTCAATTGTCGTACCTTCGACAAAGATCAGTAGCGGTACGTCTTCCCGGTCTGGATGGCCTGTGCGAGAGAGGCTTCCGCCCATGTGCCTTCGCCACCACGGGCCATGATTTCGCGGTGCTGTGCCTTCGCTCCGTCGAGATCGCCCAAAGTGATCAGACCCTGCGCCATATAGCTGCGCGCCAACAGATTGTCCGGGTTCGTCTTGAGCGCGGCGAGGTAGTGGCGCATCGCGCTGGCCATGTCGCCCGACTGACGCGCCAGAAAGCCGCGGTAGGTCATGACACGGTCCGTACCCTGATCCTCCATCGAGGCGAGAACCTGCAGCGCCTCGGCAGTCCGCCCGGCGTATGCGTATTCGCGCACCGCAGCATAACGCTCGGTGTCGTCGATCAGGTGGCTGGTGTTGCGTTTGCAAGCGCCGAGGTTGGTGTCATAGACATAGCCTTCGTTGCACTTGGGGGTGGAGGGCGTCGAATCGTCGTCCCCGGCCGCAAAAGCGGCAAAGGGCATCAGGCTTGCAATCAGTACAATGTGTCGCATGAGGAACTCCTTTGTTCGCGCATTGAACAGGAAACTAACACGCAACCGGCCCGAAACCAGCGCTGACACCCTCTCACCTTTGCGTGACCGCGTCAGTCCTCGGCGAAAACCCGGGCAAATATCGTCTCTACATGCTTGGTGTGATAGCCGAGGTCGAATTTTTCCTCGATCTGCGCGGGGCCAAGCGCGGCGGTGACATCCGTATCTGCCAGCAGCTCCGTCTTGAAATCCTTGCCGTCTTCCCAGACCTTCATGGCGTTGCGCTGTACGAGGCGGTAGGCGTCCTCACGCGACACACCTGCCTGCGTCAGTGCCAGAAGCACCCGTTGCGAGTGGATCAAGCCGCGGAACTTGTTCATGTTTGCCAACATGTTGTCCGGATAGATCACCAGCTTGTCCACCACAGTAGTCAGGCGCGCGAGAGCAAAATCCAGCGTCACGGTGGCGTCTGGTCCGATGTTGCGCTCGACAGAGCTGTGCGAGATGTCACGCTCGTGCCAGAGCACCACGTTCTCCATGGCGGGCAGCGCCATCGACCGCACCAACCGTGCCAACCCGGTGAGGTTCTCGGTCAACACCGGGTTGCGCTTGTGCGGCATCGCCGAAGAGCCTTTTTGCCCCTTGGAAAAGAATTCCTCCGCTTCCAGCACTTCGGTGCGCTGCATGTGCCGGACCTCGGTCGCGATGTTCTCCACCGAAGAGGCAATCACCCCCAACGTGGCAAAGAAGGCCGCGTGCCGGTCGCGCGGGATCACCTGCGTCGAGATCGGCTCCGGTACCAGCCCGAGTGCCGAACAGACGTGTTCCTCGACGTCGGGGTCGATGTTCGCAAAAGTCCCCACCGCACCGGAAATCGCGCCGGTTGCGATTTCTGCCCGGGCGTCGCGCATCCGGCTCAGATTGCGGTCCATCTCGGCGTAGAACCGGGCAAAGGTCAGCCCCATCGTGGTCGGTTCCGCGTGGATCCCGTGCGAACGCCCGATGCGCACCGTGTCCTTGTGCTCCATCGCGCGGCGCTTCAGCGCGGCGAGCAGGGCTTTCAGATCATCGATCAGGATATCGGCCGCGCGCGTCAACTGGATGTTGAAGCAGGTGTCCAGCACATCCGACGAGGTCATCCCCTGGTGGACAAAGCGCGCCTCGTCCGCCCCAATGATCTCCGCCAGATGGGTGAGAAAGGCGATGACGTCATGCTTGGTCTCGCGCTCGATCTCATCGATCCGGTCAATGTCGAACGCGACATCCTTGGCTTTCCAGACCGCGGCAGCGTTTTCCTTTGGGATGACGCCAAGGGCCGCCTGAGCGTCGCAGGCATGGGCCTCGATCTCATACCAGATCCGGAACTTGGTCTCGGGGGACCAGATGGCGGACATCTCGGGACGGGAATAGCGGGGAATCATGGGAACCTCCTGGTGCGCGCGGACGGCTGGGGTGTACGGGGGGATGGACGGGGCCTCAAGGCGGCAATACCGCGCCGCGACGATTGGGAACAGGGCGGCAGACCATGGCGCGTTGCACCGCTTTCTGGCACACCCAGTGGACACGAGGAAGGAGGCCGCCAAATGACCCGGTTGAAAACGCGCGACATGCTTGCGGCCCTGCTTCTGGCCGCTGCGGCCACCGAGGCCAGCGCCTGGGACCGGCTGGACGACGCCGGGGTCAGGACCGCGCTGAACGGCACGCGCCTGATCCATGACGCCGCGTGGCAGGAATTCCGTGCCTCCGGTCGCACGCTCTACAACGCGGGTCAGGACAGTTGGGGCTATTGGGAGGCGCGCGGAAACCAGTATTGTTCGCAATGGCCGCCTGCGGATGGCTGGGCGTGCTACACAGTCGACCGTGATGGCGATCGCGTTCGCTTCACCGGCGAAAGCGGCACCCCAACCGAAGGCCGCATCGCGCCGACAAACTGACCTGTCCATGACACAGGTCCTGCAGAAAGGGAGCGCACGCCAATTGTCTCAAGGCCCCGCCTCGATCCGCCAACTGTCGGATTTCCTCGGCCGCTGGACCCTGTCCAGACAGATCGATCAGGCCGACGGCCAAAACGTCCAATTCGAAGGCACGGCAATCTGGCGCCCTCAAGGTGATGCCGCCAGCTATGAGGAACAGGGCTGGCTGACCATGGGTCAACAGTGTTTTCAGGCCGAACGCCGCTACCACTGGGGCCGCGACCTGAAGGTCTTTTTTGAGGACGGCCGCTTTTTTCACCAGGTCCCATCGGCGGGCGGGGCCACCGGACACTGGTGCGACCCGGACCAATACGATGTGACCTATGACTTTGCGCTCTGGCCGCACTGGCACTGCAGCTGGCGGGTTGCAGGCCCCCGAAAACGCTACGTCATGACCAGCACTTACAGTCCTCTGTGACGCTGCCGTTTCTCTGTTTCAAAAATACTCCGGGGGCGCCCGCAGGGCGGGGGCAGAGCCCCCACTTCCCCGGCGACCCGGCAACGCGACCCTAACGGCATGTTTTGCCGCGGTTTTCACCGAAGCCGCCAGTATACAACAGTATTCCTCTAAGGCATTGAAACTGCGAAACTATCCGGGTTTACATTTGCGCTGCGCCGCGGCATCCTACAGCACACGTGTTGGAGTGCCCCATGCCGCCCATTCAAGATCACCCGCTTCGCTACAAGCTGGCCAATGAATTGCACGCGCGGCCTTTTCCCTCGCTCACACCGCCTTGCCGTGCGGTCTATCTCGCGATCAAGCAACCCCGCGATGCCGCCTCACGCGACCGCAGCCTCGATCTGTCACATCTTATCGCGCTGCTGGACCGCCACGGCACCGCGCATCCTTCGCCGGGCGCTACGCATTTCTCGGCCAAGATCGGCCAGCACATGCTCAAATGGGAGCAGCACACCGAATTCGTGACCTACACGGTCTTCATGGCGGGGCTGGGCGCGCGGCCCTTTGACCCGACCGATTTCGAAGTCTTCCCAGAGGATTGGCTGGACACCGCCCCGGGCGTGCGCGTCACCTCTTGCATGATCCGGATTGAATCCCGAACAGACGACACCGTGATCACGGATCGCATCGATGACTGGCTGGTGCCCGAAAGCATCGCCGTCAGCGATGTCATCGATGGAGACGCGGTGGTCGCGGGGGATTTTCGGATCGACCCCGCAGGTCATCAGCGTTTTGCCGTCTTCGCCAAGAACGGTGTCGGTGAGCGTCGCGTGGGCCGCATCGTACAACGCATGTGCGAAATCGAAACATACAAGGCCATGTCCATGCTGGGCTTCACCCGCTGCCGCGAGATCAGTCCGCGCATGGGTGAAATCGACCGCGAACTGACCCGCCTCATGCAAGTCATGACGGATGGCGGCGGTGCCGAGGAAGATACGCTCAAGACCCTTCTGAGCGCCTCGGCAGAACTGGAAAGCATTCAGGCGCAAGTCTCTTTCCGCTTGGGTGCCACCGGCGCCTATGAGGCCATCGTCGGCCAGCGCATCTCGGTCTTGCGCGAGGAACGTTTCCTCGGGCGGCAAACCCTCGCAGAGTTCATGCTGCGCCGCTACGACCCCGCCATGCGCACGGTCAAAAGCACCGCTGCCCGGTTGGACAGCATGGTGCACCGTGCCACCCGCGCCGCGGATCTCTTGCGTACAAGGGTCGAAGTGGGGCGCTCTGCCCAGAACCAGCAATTGCTCGAAAGCATGGACCGCAGGGCGGAGTTGCAGTTGCAGTTGCAAAGGACGGTCGAGGGGCTCTCGGTCGTGGCGATCAGCTACTATGCCGTCTCGCTGGCAGGCTACCTGCTTTACCCATTGGGCAGCGCGGTTGGGCTTTCAAAAGAGATGATGACCGCGCTTGTCACCTTGCCTGTTGTTCTGGTGGTCTGGTTGATGATCCGGCGGATCCGTCACCACATGGAAGACGGCGGCCCGGATCTGTGACGGGGATCACCGCCCCGCGCCGCGCTTTGGTTCGGTTCACGGGGCCAAGGCCGTGACGACAGGCCAATGAAAAAGGCCCGCATGCGCGCGGACCTTTTTTATTCTATCTAGCATTTGGCACAGGCGATATGAACCGGCTGTGGGCATCCGAGCCCCAGCGCAAGTCACTCCGCCGGGGTCAGCACGGTGGCTGCATTGGCGCGTCCCGTCAGTACAGCCTGCATCGCGACGGCACCGAGGGCCATGGCACCAATCGCCAACAGCGCTGCAAAGGACAGTGTCGGCACGCCGGACAAACCCGCCCCAACGGTACAGCCGCCTGCAAACACACCGCCAAGACCCATCATGACGGCCCCCGTTGCATACCGGCCGGTCTGCGCAGGCGTTTCAAAGCTTTGCCAGGCGAGGCGTCCCGCCAGCGCCGCAGAGACAAAGCTGCCCAGCAGCACGCCACCGATCAGCCCGACGCCAAACCCGGCGGGAACGGCGCTTGCGGCAACCGTCCAGAACAACGTGTCAGACCACGGCAGGGTGAAGGACAGGCTTTGCAGCGTGATCGGGTCAAAGTCGTCAAAGAGCACGAACCCCGTTCCAACCCAACCCAGCGGCACCAAAAGCCCCAGCGCGGCAGCTGCGACCAACTGGCCCGGACGGTTGCCCGAACGCAGCGCAAATGCCAGCGCCGCAACAGCCAGAACCGCGGTCCAGAGCGCCGCGCCGCCGGGCAGGGCGCCCAGATGCGTGGTCTCGCCCAGATCAACAGTCAGCGCGCCAAGGCCCGTGTTCAGCGGCGCAAAGACGCCCTTCATCGTGGCATGTGCGACGACGGCAAAGATCACGAGAACCGACAGGGCGCGCAGGTTGCCAGTGGCCGACAGCACGGTCAGTCGGGACACGCAACCGCGCGTCAGAACCATGCCCGCACCAAATAGCGCACCGCCGATCAGGATCGCGGCCCAAGGCAGGTCGCCCGACATGAACCGGTGATCATCGAATGTGATCCAACCCGTTGCAACGGCGGCCTGCGTCCCCAGCAGCGCTGCGGCGAGGGCCGTCAGCCAGACACCCAGCGCCTGTCGCCGGTCATCCCCGACAAGTCCACGGCGGAAACAGAATTGCGTACGCTCGGCCAGCAGGCCAAACAGCCCGCCAAGCGCCAGCGCAAAGAAGACCGCCGCCTGCGGTGCGGTCAGGGTCTCAAAGCCAAAAGTCTCGTACATGACGCCCTCCAGATGAACATGCGTTCCAGATGGCGCGGTGTTGGGGCGCAATCAAGCCTCTGATCGACCTGTTGGGGTGACTTTCGCGGGACAATATTCTGAATTCTGAGGGTCAGCCAAGATCGGCGTCCATGCCATGCAAAAAGGGCGGAACATCGGCTCCGCCCTTTTTGGCCCTGATGGCCGATGGTCCTTTTTTGCGCTTTGGCGGTCAGCGCCCGCGCAGGCGCGGATCCAGAGCGTCGCGCAAGCCGTCGCCCAGGTAGTTGACCGACAGCACTGTCAGCGAGATCGCAATGCCGGGCAGCATCACGCGCTCGGGAAAGCGTTCCATGCGCTGCACCGCGTCTGCCAGCATCTTGCCCCATGTGGGGAAATCCGACGGGAAGCCCACGCCAAGGAAGCTCAGCGCCGATTCCGTGATGATCGCTGTGGCAAGGCCAAGCGCCGCAGAGACCATGATGGGCGACAACACGTTGGGCAGCAGGTGACGGCGGATGATCTTGAACGGGGATGACCCGATGGAGCGCGCGGCGACCACGAACTCGCGTTCCTTGATGGCCAGGATGTCGCCACGCACGATCCGTGCCGTCGGCATCCACGAGGTGATGGCCACGACGGTCACGATCAGGATGAACATCCCTCCCTCCGGCCCGAAACTGGCCCTGAGCGGTTGTCGAAACAGCGTCACCGCCACCAGCAGCAGCGGCAGGATCGGCAGCGCGAGGAACAGGTCCGTCAAACGCATCAAAGGCCCGTCCAGCCGTTTGAAATACCCCGCCACAACGCCCACCGCGGTGCCGATCACGAGGCTCAGCAGCATGGCGGCCCAGCCCACGGCCATGGAGGCCTGACCGCCGGACAGCATCTGCGCGAGGTTGTCCCGGCCCAACTGGTCAGAGCCCAGCGGTTTGTTCCAGCCGACCTTGGCGCTGCCGTCCCAGATCGCGGTGTAGATCGGGCGGAAGTCCTTGTTGCGGATGTCGATCTTTTGCGGGTCCACAGTGTAGATCAGCGGCCCGACCAGCACCGCCAGCGTGATGAAGATCAGGAAACCCAGCCCGAACATCGCGCCCTTGTGCTTGCGCAACTGGTCCCAAACGTCTTTCCCGCGCGAGCGTGGGGGCTTTGACGGTTCATGGTCCTGCAGGGCCACAATGGCCTCGATCGGGGTATCCGGTGTTACGTCAGTCATAGCGGATCCTCGGGTCGAGCAGGCCGTAGAGCACGTCAGCCACAAGGTTGAACATGACGATGAGCACGGCAAAGATAAAGGTCAGGGTCATGACCATCGGCAGGTCATTGGCAAAGAGAGCCGTGATCAGCAACTGGCCGATCCCGTTCACCTTGAAGACA